>PUNZ01000215.1 GCA_003551945.1 Halovenus sp.
ATGGGCGACGACAGCTCGTCACCGATGACGGTTGGATTTGTCTGTGTACAGAACGCGGGACGCTCGCAGATGTCAGCGGCCTTTGCCGAGCGCGAGCGTGAGAGCCGTGGGCTAGAACACATCAGAGTCATCACTGGTGGAACGCACCCTGCCGACGAGGTCCATCCCGAGGTTGTTGAGGCGATGGCCGAACTGGATATCGACCTTTCCGGACGGACGCCTCGTGAAGTCTCAACCGAAGAACTCACCGCCTGCGATATCGTCGCAACAATGGGCTGTTCAACGCTTGAACTGGATGCAGATACCGATGTGCGTGATTGGGCGCTTACAGACCCACACGGCGAGTCTGTCGAACGGGTCCGTGAGATTCGGGATGAAATTGCATCGAACGTGGCGGTATTGTTTGACGAAGTAGAAGCAAGCCGGAATGAGTAGCTCCGATGGCTGTATTAGCATACATCACCATACTAACGGATAACCATGAGTGAGAGCGTTCCCGGGTCGATTCGGTTACGCAGTGCGGGCTTTGGCGTCCTACTTGCTGGCGTCATCCTTGCACCGCTTTCGCTGGTCACTCCTGCGCTCGTCGCAACGGGAGTGCTGGTCATCGTTGCGGTCGCGGCTGGCACGGTCGGTCGACACCTCGGGACATGGTGGTTACAGCTCTGGCTAGGTGTCGGTGCAGTCGGAGCGATTGGCGTCATCGAATCGACGACGGCAGTTGGACTCGGGTTGACGCCCATCGAGTTGAGTGCGTTTGCACTCATCTTTGGCATCGTGGATGTTGTCGCTGGTACGCTGATTTATCGGTTCAGAAACCGAGCCGTGTCTCGCTCGGAGTAGCGTCACGTCACCGTCGTTTCCCCCAATGAAGAGTGAGACCACTGAAAAACAGCAACCGAGTAGTTCCCCATGTGATACTGTGACTATGAGGAGCTAAGGAGACCTATTAGCAGGCTTCAAGACAGGCGTCAGGAACTATCCACTCGTGGGAGATATACTGACGCTTGGGATGATTGTTGCCGCGTTTGCTGGCGGTGCGTTCGGTGCCACAATCGGCGCATTGCCGGCGTTTGCGTTCACTGGCGTGCTTGTTATCGCAGGCGAGATTGTCGCCATCAGCGCTGGTGGGGAGACACCGACCGCTGATATTACCGGCACAATCGCCTTCGGACCGATGTTCGGCCCACACGTGAGCTTCGGCGGCGGTGCAGCAGCGGTCGCGTATGCGGTCAAACGGGGCTATATCGAGCCGGAGTTTGTCTACCACCCTGCAAAGTACATCACCGCCGGACTCGGAACCCGTCTCGACATCCTTGCCGTTGGTGGGTTGTTTGGCGTGTTTGGCCACCTCTCGATGGCCGGTTCGGAGCTGCTGTCGATTCCATGGGACCCCGTTGCCTTCGGTGTGGTCATCTCAGCGCTCGCCCATCGAATCGCCTTCGGGTATACCATTATCGGCACACCGCAAGGCGGCTGGTTTGATATGTCTCCATTTCAACGGGCAGGAGCAAAAAGCGGTGTTGAGCCGTGGTTGCCCCACCAGTACCGCTGGAGTCGTGTCGCCGGTCTTGGTATCGTCGTCGGCATCCTTGGTGCGTATATCGCGTTCGTGACTGGGAGCGCATTTCTCGCATTCGGCATCAGCGCGGCCTCGTTACTGTATATCAACGCCGGTGTCGAACGAATCCCAGTCACACACCACATGACGCTTCCTGCAAGTACGGCGGTGATAGCTGTCGTCCCGGAAGCAGGGTCAGCAGCCGTTCCAGAGGTGTTGGCTGCGAGTCTTGGGCTTACGGAGGTGTTTTTACTCGGTGCAGCGTTTGGTCTGCTGGGTGCGATACTCGGAGAAGTGGCACAACGCATCGCCTATGCCCACGCCGAAACGCATCTGGACCCACCTGCGGCAAGCATCGTGTTCACGACCCTCATCATTGCTGGGCTTTCGTTTCTTGGCATCTTTGCACATGCCGCATGGATTCCGACCCCGTGAAGGAGTACGGTACCACGATTCAGTGTGTCACTGCTCCCCGAGAACTCGCGCGACCGAGCCGTGTCGGATAAGAACACGCACCTGGTCCCGTTCGTTGAGGTCAGGATACTCCTCGTGGTCGAGAACGTGCTGGTCGATGACTTGCCCGTCTTCTTCGATAAGCAACACGACATGGAGGCCATCGACGACCCGGTCAACGGTGGCATCGTAGACCCCATTATCTTCAGGATTCTCCGGTTTTCCCCCGCGCTTTTCTTCCGGTTCCGGTTGTGCAACAGCGGAACCAGAAAGGGTTGTCACAACAGTCCCACCGGCAGCGAGACCGCCAATTGTTTTCAGAACGCTTCGTCGGTTTTGTGATGGCGTTGCCATGGGGTCGGTGGTCCCGGTATGACATATAAAAGGAAGCACTACGGGAAGGAAAGCTGGGAGACAGCGAACGGTATATATTACTCGGAGACAGACACCACACCCAACGTGAGTGAGTTGCTCTCGGCCGTCGTCGAAAAACCTCGAACACAGGCAGCCATCGGCTCGCTCCGCGATGAAGGGGTCTACGATGACGACCGCAGCGTCTACGAATGTGGCCCCGATACGGTTGCGATTCCAGTCAGCTCACCACCTGAACGGACCGACGTACTCGAAGTGATTCAGGAAACGGGCGAACCCCGATTGCGAACGCTTGAAGACCACCTGCGAGAGCGTGGCTGGAGTGACGACGAGCTTGCATTAGCACCGGGATCGTGGGCAGTGATTGGCTCGGTTATTCTCGTCGACGTTGGCGAGAGTCCGCGACCCGAAGAGGTTGGTGAGTCGCTGCTTGCCATGCACGGCGTCGCAGATACCGTTCTTGCACGCGAGGGAATTGGTGGCCAGCACCGCGAACCCGAGGTACGGGTCATTGCAGGGGAAGATGATACGGAAACCGTTCACCGCGAACACGGAACCGTCTATGCACTCGACCTCGCAGAAGTGATGTTCTCGCCGGGAAACAAAACGGAACGTTCACAGATGGCCGACCGCGTCAAAGAGGGTGAACGAGTGCTCGATATGTTCGCTGGAATTGGCTATTTTACCCTTCCGATGGCCCGTGCTGGGGCGTCAGTAACCGCGATTGAGCGAAATCCCGCCTCCTTTTCGTATCTCATGGAGAACGTCATGCGAAACGGCGTACAGGACAGCGTTGAAACCTACCGAGCAGATTGTCGGGACGTGATTTCGAATGCCCTCGAAGGTAATACCTTTGAGGGTATGAAAAAAGAACGGAAGAAGCCATTTGAGTTCGACCGCATCGTGATGGGGTATTATGATGCCTATGAGTATCTGGATAGTGCGCTTTCGGTCATCGCAGACGGTGGAACGATTCACCTGCATGAGGCGACACCCGAAGGATTAGTGCCCGAGCGACCAGTACGCCGGCTGAAAGAGGCGGCAAAAAAGCAGGGGAAAACAGTAGAGGTTCTCGAAACACGGCGTGTGAAAGGATATAGCGAGGGTGTTGCGCACGTTGTTATCGATGCAAAAATAAACTGAACTCTGTACAAGCAATCCAACCGCCTTACTCTGACAGACCAGTTTCGTTTCGTGGTGTCGGCGAGAGATACTGGGCGAGTTGTGCTCCGAATTCAGCGGCCAGCGAACCGACTGCCTCCCCCACGAGGACCTCATACTCTGAGTCAAGCATCGTCTCGACGTGCGCACCAAGCCCAACATCGAACAGCGCGTCGCTTGTGAGAAACGCTGCAGCGCTGGCAAACTCGCGTGGTCGTTCAACCACGTATCGGTCACCATCGACGAACGGCCCGACTGTCTCTTCATCGTCCACATACGCCTCGTAGAATGACTCAGCGTGCTCTCGGACATGAACTGGTGGGCCCGCATGCCGTTCGAGCGCTGGTAGTTCGGCGGCGGAGAGTTCAAACAGCAAAGCCGACGTCTCACTCTCTTCTGGTTCACTGACGAAGGCTGCACTGCGAAACACCGAGAAGCCGCGGCGGTCAAGTTCGTCTGCGACGCCCGACCGCGAGCGTTCGAGTTGGGGCCAGAGTTGGTCGTCCACGATAGCCGGCGTCTCAAACATAATAGCAATTGGTGTCGTACCGCGGGAAGTGAACCCTGCTCGGACAGCGCTTTCAGTGAGCGGTTCCGGTTCTGGGTACGCGAACAACTCGACACGCGGCACCGATAAGAGGTCGCGGGCGTAATGTTGAAATCGTGCGAGGTTCTCGGCGGAAAGAACCGCAGCAACGTTTCGCTCCGGGTCAGTCGGGTCAATCACAGTGAGTGAGTCATCAAATGATACCGTACCATGACTCTCCGGGTCGAGTTCGACTGGCGGATGCCAGTCGGCTGCCGCTTCAACGAGCGGTCGAAAGCCACCGTATTCTACGACGAGGAGTTCGGTGAGATAGCCCGAAAAGCCCTGTGTGTGAAGGTCGCTTCCGTAGATACCGATGCCGGTGAGAAACTGTTTGCAGACACGGATGTCGGATGCCAGTTCAGGCGTTATTCGGTCACGGATATAGGCGGTGTGAAACGGCGTACGGTCGACGGCTGATTGGATTGCCGTGGCGTCTTCGACAGCGTAGCAGGGGACAATATCGACTGCAAACCCATCGTGTTCGCCGACAACATAGGGGTGTTCCGCGAACTCCTCGCGGCCATCAGGGAGAACGGCGTGGCCGACGGTTAGTCCGTAAGATTCCAACTCGTCACGGGCAATATCAGGTGAGAATGCGACGAAGATGTCGATATCTCGGTCACCCGCAAGCCAGGTGTCGCGGGCAGTCGAGCCGGCCAGCTGTACCTCTGCGTCGACCGGAAGGTCTGCAATCGCATCTTTGACGCGGTCAGTTAGCGTCCCGATGGCGGTTTGCATCGCTTCGCGTTCTGCTACGTCGGGTTCGACGCGGTCACGGACGGCCTCGATAACGGTGGCCCACTCGTCGCTCATATCCTGCGCTTTTTTGTAAGTACGTGAAAGCGTGTCGATGCGCGCTCGAAACGAAACGCCTATCAAATGTATCCGACTACAAGATGATGCGAGCCGCCGTAGCTCAGCTGGTAGAGCGCCACGCTGTTAACGTGGTTGTCCCAGGTTCGAGTCCTGGCGGCGGCGCTTTTATTCCGAACTATTGGTGAGCGAAGCGAGCCATCGTGAGCAACAAAAGCGGAAAAGCCAGGCTCGAGCACGCAAGACGCAGCGGACGCAGTCCGACCGTCTTGCAGCTGTTCGAGTCCTGGCGGCGTCAATTTTCTCCGACAATTTACGGGCAGTCAGAAATCTGTGATTTCTGACAACGGCGCTTTCTGTCGTGAATGAGTCCAAGAACATAGATACCGAGCCGCCATACAGGGGCGTATGTATGCGGTGGTCGGCTGTGACAAGTGTCACGCCCTGTGGATTGTGGAGGGACGCCCGGAAAATAGTCAGTGTCCGCGTTGTGGTCGCACGCGCAAGTACAAAAAGCGCCGGCAATTTGTGACGACAGAGGATGAAAACCATGCTCGGGATGTCCGGGCGTCGATGCTTGCCGCCCGAAGCGACCACGACGAGGCATTTGCGGATGTCGGGACCTTCGCAGAGCTGGAAGAGCTCGTCGAAGATGCCGGCATTGACGATGAAGTATATCTTGAAGCCTCAGGTATCGATACGGATGCCGTCGCCGACGCAGTGGAACGGTTCGAGGGAGGAAGCTCACAGAGTCGCAAAGAGATAGTAAAAGCCGCGCTGGAGGAACTTGATGAGCCAGATGAGTCAGCTGTTGTTTCTTATGCAAGCGAACGCGGCGTGCCCGAGAGTTACACCACACAAGCACTGACAAAGCTCGTTCAGTCAGGTGCAGCAAGCGAACATCGAGGGACCTACCGCTTACTATGAGTGAGCAGACATATCAAGAACCAAATACTGGTTGGCGAATCTCAGCGATACCCCCGATATTAATGTGGACAGCATCCTATTGTCGAACTACCACATATGGTTGAGATTCCGGATTCATTGAGAAGTTTGTTCACTGCGACAGTCGAAGAACGTGAGGATAGTTACGTTATCGAGGTACCTAAATCCGAGATTGAACACGATGCAGCAGCGCCAGGAGAGACCTACCGTGTTGCGATTTTGCCTCAGGTTAGCGGCGAGCCAACCCCAGCCCCGACCGAAGAGACCGCGCCAGCCGAATCCACTGGTGAAACAACGCTTACGCAAGCGGACCGTGAACCGGGCCCACCAGCCCCACCAGTCGACGAGGGAGAAGTGAGAGAGGTCGCCATCGAATCCGTGGGTGACCAGGGCGATGGAATCGCCAAAGTCGAGCGCGGCTACGTCGTCATCGTTCCGGGTGCTGAACCCGGTGATAAACCGACAGTCGAAATCGAGCAAGTCAAAGAAAACGTTGCGTTCGCTCGCGTCGTCCCACAGTAAGCGGTATTGGACTGAGAAGGCCTGAGTTCTGTCTTGTTACGGTGTTCAGTCTGCCGTCACCGGACTTTCCGATGACGTTCGAAACTCTCTGAGATAGCCCTGTATGTATGCACCGATAAACATGCCGGCAATCCCATAGAGGATAATCACGTTTCCGATGCCGAGGCTCGCGTATGCCGCACCCGGGCAGATACCAGAAATTCCCCAGCCGACGCCGAAGATGCCGCCGCCAACGACCACATCTCTATCCATGGATTTGAGCCGGCGACCGAACTGGGTGCCAGTCATCGGTGCACTCCGGCCGGAAAGGGTGAGTCCCCAAAACGTGATACCGGTGACGGCTGCTGCCCCACCCATCACGAAGAGCAGTCCAAAGTCATCGAACTGCAGGAACTCAAGAACGATTTCTGGGCGGGCCATCTGACTAACCGCAAGACCGATGCCGAAGATGAACCCACCGAGAAAGACGAGCGGTAAAAAGAGGGGATGACCCTCGTGTTCGGCAACGATGCCAGCGCCGCTCATGCGCTCACCCCCAATCCTGCCGCGACCAATAGGTGGGCAACGACAATAGCAACGGCCATGAAAATCAGGACGTTCAGAATTGAAACGCCCGAGCCAGAGCTAACCCCGCAGACGCCGTGGCCGGAGGTGCACCCCTTTCCAAGGCGGGTACCAACGCCAACAAGAATGCCGCCAAGGAACAGCCGCCACGGGTCGACACCAGTCAACCAGTAAAACTCACCGGCAACAATGGCGTAGGCCGCTGCTCCAGCGACGATACCAAGCACGAACACAACACGCCAGTCACGTGAGGCGATAAATCGCGGTTGTTGAAATCGCGAGAGCTTCGAGCCGTACGAGAGGGTCGATTCGAGGAATGTGCTTGCCCCAGCATGGATTCCCGTCCCAACGTAGATGATTGCAGTGCCAAGCCCGATGAGCAGCCCTCCGAGCAGGTAATGTTCGACTCCCCGAGGGAACAGCTCCTCGAAGGTGATGAACAGCAATGGTTCTAGCATGTCTCATTCTCTATCCTCCACCTACCAAAACACAGCGTATTCAGCGGATGTTGCCGCTCTCTGCGACACGCAAAACAACCCGTGACGGTATCAGAGAGTTCACGTGAGCATTGCAACGCCATCCTCGACGGAAATATCGCCGCGTTCAACAGCCGCAAGGACTTTTCGGATATCGTCGTCGCTGTTATCTGTTTCCGCGGGTTGCTGTGTGGCTTCTTCGAGCGTGACCTTTTCGGAATGACCAACGAATTCTGTGAAGTCAACGCCATCCGCAAGCGCCGTCTCTTTTTTGACGCGATAATTGCCGCCATCAGTCTGGTAGAGGTCATCTGGATGGAAGAAGTACCAATCTTCGCGGTCGAACCGAACACCAATTCGGGGTTTCGCACCGAAGTTCTGTGAAAAGTACACGAGTGAGTAGACCTCTTCACCGGTGAGATAGATTGGGTCACCAGCAGAGGATTTCGCCTCAATGGCAAAAAAATCCGTTCCGTCACCAGCCAGTACGTCAGGGAGTTCGCGTTCCGTTGCGCTTCCACTCGCCGGCGCGCGCATCACCGCAAAGCCCGCTTCATCAAGTTTGTTGACGAGTTCTCGCTCACGTCGGTCACCTTTCGCGTTCGACATCTACCGACACTCATCGCCGCAGCGATGTTAGCTGTTTGGACTACCGGTGGACCATTTCAGTCAAGCAGACTGGGACGTATCTCGCAAGAAGACTTTGCCGTCTCCAGTTCCAAATCAGTCGCCATGGCAAGCGAATACTCTACCGCCGAACTGGTACAAAGCGGACGAGAGCAACTCGACCGTGTCGATGCCCTCATTATTGAACAGATGGACCGTTGGAGCGTTCCCGTCCTTCGGGCAGCGATCGGTATCGTCTTCATCTGGTTTGGCCTGCTCAAAGTGATTGGTCTCTCGCCGGCGGAACCACTCATCGCCGCGACAGTGTACGTTATTTCGCCGTCACAGTTTATCCCCGTGCTCGGTATCTGGGAGGTCATCATTGGGCTCTGTCTGCTCTATCGGCCGCTCATCCGCGTCGGGATTTTGCTCCTCTTTTTGCAACTGCCCGGAACGTTCCTCCCAATCGTCTTGCTTCCTGAAGTCGTGTTCACGACGTTCCCCTATGGACTCACGGTTGAGGGACAGTATATCGTCAAAAATCTCGTTATCATCGGTGCTGCGCTCGTCATTGGTGGAACAGTCAGAAGCGAAGACCGACGAGAAGTGTGAAAAGAACGGTCTTTAGACGCCAGTTGAGTAGCGTAGCAGTCCAGCAACGCCGCCAAAAGCAGTCATCAGTTGTTCGCCCTTTTCGAAGTCAGTCGAGACGAAGACTGTTTCACTCCCGCGCTGGTCGGCCAACTCCATCAGGTGGTCAATTGCATCCTCACGCTCGCCGTCGGAGACCGTCTCGCCGTTCGAGCAGGTGTGTTCTGGGATTGGCTTTCCTTTATCGACAAATTGGAACTCTTCGCGTCCACCACACTCATAGACAATCACGTCTTTCCGAAGGTCCTCGCTGATGAGCAGGCGGTCGACAGCCCCCATCATCAGGTTCTCACGGGTTGGCTCGAATCCGTAGGTGGCGCGCTCCCCGTCGTGAAGTTCCTCGAAAAACTCCTCCATCACCTGTTTGTCTTCGAGCATCTCGTGTTCGGACAAGACATCGCTTGCCCGGTCAACGAGGTCTTTAAGCCCAGATTCGTCGGTATAGGAGACATCAAATTTACCGAGAACGAGGTCCTGTAGCTCGTGGTGGAGATACTCACCGTCGAGGAACTCATCTTTCGTCGGAGATGGGCCACCAACGAGAATACCGTTTATATCGTGTCGTTTTGGGACAAACAGTTCGTCTGCCATGCCGGCAACCTCCTGATAGAAGTTGTCGATGGCTTCGAGACGGAGGCGGGCAAACCGTTGTGCGGACTGGCCACCTTTCCGCTGCTTGCCGGGAACAAGCGAGGAAGCGGATTTGACCGCTTCGACGCGTTTGCCTTTGAGCCACCCGACATTCGCTTCGCGGCGGTCAAGGACGATAAGCCCGAAGAGACCCTTATCCATCAACATCTCTTCGAGAGGTTCGGTTAGGAACTCGGAGTCACAGTGATACCGAAACGACTGAATCGGTTCCGGTGGATTTTCGAGCACTCGCGTGACCATATCCGATTGACCGCCACCGGTGTTGATAGCGCCCGAAAAGAGGACCATACCATTGTCCGGCGGCTGTTTGTAGTATTTCATACGGTCTTTGATGCTGGTCAGAGCATCCTGGACGCTTGTTCGCGTATCCTTTGATTTGATGTTCGCTGCTTCGGAGTGCTCTTGGGTGACGTGTGCAACGATGTCGCTGATTTGACGGTCTGGTGGGACGTAAATGCTGACGAGTTGGGTGCCCGACCCCCGGTAATCTCTGAGTTCTTCGATGACCTTCTGGAACTCGTATTTTTGTTTATCAGTCTGGGCCTGCTCGGAATCGCTCATTACCGTTCTTTCGTCCGAGCCCTGTAAGTAAGTGTTGACAGCGTGTCGTTGTCCGCACAGCAGTTATATTCGAGAACGCCCTACCCACAGATAGCAATGACTGCCAGAGATGACCCGTTCGGGGAAATTGAGCAGGTATTTGACCAGCTCACGCAGTTCGGGAGTTCGCTCACCGGACAGCTCCCGGTCGATGTGCTTGATGACGGCGACGCCATCGTCGTTATTGCGGAGCTGCCAGGCCGGGACCCGACGGATATGAGCGTTGAGTTGTCCGACGGGCGAACACTCACCATCGAGGCAGAACAGTCGGTAACTGAGACAACAGAAGATGAAACAGGGAAATATATCATTCGCGAGCGGTCACAAAGTGCAGTTAGCCGAACGCTGACGCTTCCGGAACGCGTTACTGAGGACGGGACAACCGCGACCTATGACGATGGGATACTTACTGTGACATTACCAAAACCAACCGCAGACTCGGATGGGACGACAATTCCTGTCGAGTAAGAAGTTGTACCAAAAAATAACGATATCAATCAAACAAATGCCCACCAAAGTGGGTTACAGTGTAAACCTTCCCATTTATTACCCGCTATCCCCTAGGAACCCCAATGAGCTCCGAATCGCCCGGCCGTAGTCTGTTAGATTCTTGGACCGAGTCGTCATCACATATGTTCGAAAGCGTGGTCGCTGCCAACAAAGCAGCGTTCGCTGCTTGGGGCGTCGATGCCCCGGAAATGGAGACGAAAAACGGGACCAAGGAAGTGGAGGTCCCACCAGTCGAACGGATTGCACCAGCAAAAGACCTCGAAGAGTGGCATGCCGAATCAACCGCCGAGACACCGGATGAACTATCGGTAGGAGACCGATTTGAGTTTACCAAAACGATCTCGGACCAGGATATTCGCCAGTTTGCGGCGGTCAGCGGCGATACGAACCCCCTGCACCTTGATGATGAATACGCTGAGAAAACCCGCTTCCGTGGCCGGATTGCCCACGGCACACTCGTTGGCGGCCTCATCAGTGCAGCACTGGCCCGAATGCCCGGCCTCGTCGTCTACCTCTCTCAAGACCTCGAGTTTCACAACCCAGTGCGAGTCGACGACAGACTGACCGCAGTCTGTGAAATCGTCGAAGACCTCGGGAAAAACCAGTATCGGCTGTCGACACAGGTGGTCGATGACGATGAAACAATCATCGACGGTGAAGCAGTTGTGCTGATTGACGACGCGCCTGAAGAATAACCGGTCCAGGGCAGTTGTTCGCTATTGGTCCACATGTTTTCGGTCGTACACACCCTCACGGTCGAGTGTCGCTCGCTTTCTGACAATCTGTGGCGTCCGACACCGACCGGGTTCACCCGCGGCTTGCGGGACGGTACAGTTGTTACAATCCGCACAAAGAACGCGTTCGTTACCGTGTAAGATGCGCGCTGGGAGCCTCGGTTCGGCATAGAATGGACGTCCCATTCCGACGAGGTCGCAGGCTGGCGAGTGGTCGTGGTCACCAAGCAATCTGTCACACTGGTTCCGCGAACGAATGCCTCCTTCGGCGAGTACCGGGATATCGACCGCATCGCGAACCCGCCGGCAGATGTCTTCATTCCATGCTGGATTGTGCCCATACCAGCGCGCTTCCAGCCGATTGAGTGCGCTAACCGTCTTGGCGCGGAGACTGCTGCCAAACACCGAAGCATAATCTGCCTGAAGTTCCGCTGCTTTCCAGGCCCGCTCTGGATACGCACCGCGAATGACGCTCATATCCCAGTAGACCGAAACCTCAACGGGGACGACAGCATCATACCCAGCAGCAGCCAGTCGCTGTGCAATCGTCACGACGTCGGACTCGGTGAGGTACCGACGGACGAACGGAGGTGAAACCGTTTCGAGTGGAAGTTTCGTGAGAAGAGGTAGTTGCCCCGCATGTTCTCGAACGGCATCGCGTACCGCGAGGAGAAACTGGACACCGTCGCGAAACTCGTCATCCCGGTCGTTATAATACGGCGAAAGGAACTGCTGGATGATGCCCATGTTTGCACCAGAGAGGTGAATGCCATCGTAGCCGGCATCAGCAGCATATCCTGCGGCCCGACCGAACGCGTCTGCGAGTTCTCTCACCTCCTGTGTCGAAAGGACCTCCGCATCAAGGTTGATGAACCCCAGTCTGTCCGCAAGCCGCATCTGCCACGGTGGCGTCGACACGGCTTTTTGCCCGACAGTCGGGTTTTGTCGGTGGTACTCGCTGTGCCACATACTCATGCTACGAAGGCCACCGTGTGCTAGCTGGATGAAAATACGCGAGCCATGGTCGTGAATGCGGTCAGTCAACCGAGAGAGCCCATCGACGAACGCAGGGTCATGTACCCGCGTCATATTCGGCGCAGCACAGCCTCCTTCGGCGGTAACGATACTGGCTCCCTGAAAAAGCAAGCCAGCCCCAGCCTCCGCTGCTGGTTCGAGTTCCCGAATATAGGTGTCGACCGCATTTGGCCCGTTGCCTGCACATTCGAGCAACGGTGCCCGATACAGCCGGTTCGGGACCGTCACACGACCAATATCGACCGGTGTATTGAGTGTTGATGAGGACTGACTCATTGCCGTGTGGTGGTTATTTTTCGACGACAAGCATCGAGACCCGTTCACAGACGATATCCGAAATAGTCCCCGCGGTGGCCTGACGCTCGCGGTCGGTAATCGCGAAAAACTCACACAATCGACGTTCGTCAATTGGGTCGAGCGTGTCAGCTGGTTGGAACTGCTCGGAAAGGGCATCGACGACACCAGCTTCATCGCCACCGACGACGACTGCGACAACGGGGCAGTCACCGGGAGAGACCCCCATTTCGAGTGCCCGACGAATCTGTCTCCGCCCGGCCGCATAAAGCAGTATCTCGACAGCAGGGTCATCGGCAATGCGGTCATCGCGGTCGGTCGCCCGTTGGGCTAACTCGACTGCTCGTTCGAGGTGCGCGCGCCCAGCGACATATCGGGCGTCGAAGACCTGAATCGTCGTGTCATACGCTGCTTGCAGTTCGGCAACGTCCGCGACGAACGCATCGACTGAGTCGACCGTCGCAATCCCTTCAACCGTTCGGAATTTCGGCGTGTTAGCGTCTGTGGTCACTAAAAATCACCCAGGTTTGCTTGGCCACTGTCAGAGGAGGCTTCGGAGTGTTCCTCTTCGGAGTCACCGGTATCGAGAGCCGCTGTCACTGACTCTGCAGGCGTCACCTCGGCCATTGCAGGTTCGTGGTGGCCGACGTTTTCGAGAATTGATTGAGCAGTCTTCTCCCGGCCACGAAGCGCTGCAAGAACGACCGACTTATCCGCCTCGCGGAGGTCAGCACGGGTTTCGATTCCTGCCTCATAGAGCCGCCGGGCACGTTTCCGGCCCACGCCGCGGACTCCTGCAAGATCGACTAACTCCTCTCTGACACCGTGTTCCACCCGAAGTCGGGCCTCACGGATTCCGGGACTGACCCCAAGACCACGCTCAGTTGCGAGTGACTCCGCTGCACCCAACAACCACTGCGCCGTGTCGACCTTTCCGCGGATGTCCCCCGGACCGATACCGTACCGTTCGGTGATGGTATCCTCATCGAGTTCACTCGCCCAATCTTCGAGGAGGCGTGCGGTTTTGATTGCTGACAGCCAGTCCTCAAAGGCATCATCGAACTCGGAAGGTGCTCGTCCGAGTAAGTCATCCTCGCGCTCGTAGGCAAGCATCGTGTATTCCTCTTCGTCCCCGGAGCGAAGATACAGTTCGTACATATCAGGCGTTCTGCTGATGAGGTGATAGAGGCCAAACGCCGTCGGTTGGCTGTCGCCATCACCTGCCTGATACTCGGCGAGTCCATCGAGTATCTCTGCAGCACTCATCGGGTCAAGATACAGTCGGGAAACCGTGTGTCCGAGACTGGTTGCAGCGAGTGTCCCGTCAAGTCGTTCAAGAAAGTCGTTAACCTCTAGATAGTCGATGACGGTATCCATCACGGCCTGGAGCTGGTCACGGTCAGCAGCCTGTTCGGCATAGAGAGTGCCTTCAAGGAACGTTAGCAGTTCCTCCCGAGAGCGGGCAAACCCAGATGCAACGGTCGCGAGAATATGTGTTCGTAACGCAGGTTCGGCGGCCAACTTCGACCGGACGGGTTCAGGTTCGGCCCAGACATACCGCTCGAAGAGTTCATCAAGTTCGTCGTGTCCGGAAGCAAGCAGGAGGGCCTCACCGTACGGGTCAAGCCCTGGTCGACCTGCTCGTCCCATCATCTGGTGCACTTCAAGGACAGACAGTGGTTGCATCCCACCGAATGTCCCATCATAGCGTCGCCAGTCTCGGACCACGACCCGCCGCGACGGTGTATTCACTCCCGCTGCAAGCGTCGGCGTCGCACAGACGACCTTAATGAGGCGGTCACGAAACGCATCTTCGACAAGCGAGCGATGGTCACGGGCAAGACCGGCGTGATGGAATGCAGCGCCCTTTTCGACGGCAGCAGCGAGGTCATCGCTGGTGTCGGTATCGCTTACATCCCGGATTTGTGCCGCAATCTCGGCAAGTTCTGCTCGCTCGGCCCCACTGAGAAACGGTTCGGTCGTCCCACCAAGCCGCCGTGCAGCGGATTCAGCATTCCGTCGGGAGTTTACGAACACGAGCGTTGACCCCTCGTCTTCGAGCGTATCGCGGACGATTGCTGCTTCCTGACTCTCGCTTGCGCGGAGGGCAAGCCGTTCCTGACTGCCATCCTCTAGATGCATCGCATCACCGAAGTGAACGCCTTTTTGCAGTTCAATCGGTCGCCAGTCCGAATCAACGAGTTCGGCATCGAGCCACGCTGCAAGTGCCTCTGGATTCCCAATCGTGGCCGAGAGCGCAACGGTCTGGAGTGTGGGATTGAGCGAACGGAGTTTGGCAAGCGTTACTTCGAGCGTTGGTCCACGGTTTCCGTCATCGACCAAGTGAACTTCATCGGAGACGACACAGCCGAGGTCTTCAAGCCACGGTGCGTCGTTTCTGACGAGCGAGTCAACCTTCTCGCTCGTGGCGACGATAATATCCTTATCGGCGAGCCAACCGCCGTCTGACTCGTAGTTACCTGTGGAAACCCCGACCGAGAGGCCGTACTGTTCAAACTGCTCAAATTCACCGCGTTTTTCGCTTGCGAGTGCACGGAGTGGGACAATATAGAGTGCCTTCCCACCAGTTTCAGTCTCCCGAGTGACGCTCGAAAGCATCGCTAACGTGGCAATGAGGGTTTTGCCGCTTGCGGTCGGGATCGATGCGACCAGATTTTCGCCGTCGGTAACGCCCTTCTCGACGGCCTCTGCCTGCGGTGGATAGAGAGCCTCAATGCCGTCCACGTGCAGATGCTCGACAAACCAATCGGGAATTCCCGGAATCTCCGCAACGTCCATTATCTGTTCTTTCAGTCGTCACCCTGTTTAAAGCCTCGCTCGACCGTGGGCCTATCTGCGTTTGGCCTTCGACAGCGGGGCGTTTTTGCTGCTGGCGGCCAACGAGTAGCTGTATGAGTGCAAACGAGAGCGGAACCTTTGATATTGGCGGCGAACTGACGGTCAATCGACTCGGATTCGGTGCGATGCGGGTCACAGGCGAGAATATCATCGGTGCGCCAGAAGATGAAAAAAACGCACATAGCGTGCTCCAGCGTGCCGTCGAACTCGGTGTCGACTTTATCGATACCGCGGATTCGTATGGGCCAGGCGTCAGCGAGCGCTTGATTCGAGAAAGTGGAGTCACAGATGATGCCGTTGTCGCGACAAAAGCCGGACTCCTCCGGAATAAGTCAGGGGAATGGCTGCCACACGGCGAACCAGATTACATCAAAAATCAGGCGCTCGTGAGCCGCGACAGATTGGGTGTCGACAGTATCGACGTCTATCAGCTACATACACCGCGGTCCGAGACGCCGCTTGAAGAGAGCATCACCGCGTTTGCCGAGTTAAAAGACGACGGACTTATCGACCACGTCGGCCTCTCGAACGTCAGCGTCGACCAGCTTGAACTGGCCCGCGACCACGTTGACATTGTCACGGTTCAAAACCAGTATAACATTGGAAACCGCGACGACGAGGATGTGCTGCGTGCGTGTGAGGAGTACGATATCGGCTTCATTCCGTGGTATCCACTGGCAGCAGGTGACGTTGCCGAGATGGAGGCCGTGCTCAGCGATGTTGCGGACGAACACGAGGCTAGCACCTACCAGATTGCGCTGGCGTGGTTGCTGACACATTCAGACGTGATGCTCCCCATTCCGGGGACATCCAGTGTAGAGCATCTCGAAGAGAACGTGGCTGCCGCAGAAATCGAACTGAGCGACGACCAGTACAACCGGATTGAGGCGATTGGGCAGTGAGGCAGAAGGGGCTGAACAGCCTCACGAACGCTTATATCCGTAAGCGGTGTCGGCTGAGTTCCGACCAATGGTTCAGCGCCCAGTAGCCAAGCCCGGTTCCGATGAGACCCGCAGCGAGGATATAAAAGAGCAGTTGTGAGGCAACGACTTCGGCTCGGTTTTGGAGTAAGAACGTCAGACCTTCGCCGCCGAACGTCACGAGCAGGAAGGTGAACACGCCGCCAAGCCCAGCAATAACGAGGACCTGTAGCGCTTCGTTTCTCCCTTCTTCGAGCACGACGATTGCGCCGACAAACGCCAGCGCGGTGACCAACACGTAAAACGGAAGTCGTTCAGTAAGGCCCGTGACTTCCCCAGTGAGAAGGCCAACAACCCCGAGAAATGCGGCGGTTAGTGCAACTGTCGAGACAGCGACGAAAATCCCTGCTCGTGCCAGCGTTGCTTTGCCCCACCG
>PUNZ01000151.1 GCA_003551945.1 Halovenus sp.
CGCCACGCGCGTGTGGAATCTCGTCAAGGATGCGTTCGAAGACGGATTCATCCTCGGCTTCGACCATCACATACGACGTGACCGAATCCGGCGCAAGCGCAGCGTGGATTGACGGCTCCTCACGGTTGATAATCATATCAGCGACGGTCTGTTCCTGGCTGGCGGTCGTTTTGACAGCAAATATTCCCATTTTCTCACCTCACAGTCCCGCGAGCAGAGCGAGTTGTTCCGCTGGTTCGGTTGGCGCATCCGGAATGCCCGGTCCACCCGGGACGTACGTCATAAACACGAAGATGGTAAAGCCGATGAATCCGACGAGGAGGACACCAGCCCCGGCGATCTTCGCGACCTGGCTAAACTCGTTCCACGACGGCGTGCTCGCAAGTTTGAGCACCCGAATGTACGAGCTCAGGTCAGTTGGTGTTTTCATACTACTCGGGCTTTGACGGTGCTCGCTTTTTTATCTATCGGCATCGGCTGGCCTCCAATACGGATGAAATCAGCCGAACACTCATACGGATTCCAACCCGTATACATATACCAGATAAGTTCAATGCTCTCCCGACGACGGACTATCCAGACCCTCCTTGCTGGCGGCGGAATCGCCCTCGCTGGGTGTCTCTCCAGTGATGAACTCCCCAATACCGGTGACTCCACTGATGAGTCATTGTCCATCGAGTCCGTTGGCAACGACCGAACCCGACCGTGGGGACTGGCATTCATTCCAGACACGACCGAGTTGCTCGTCACCGAGCGAGACCCCGGTGAACTAATCCTGCTTGATTACGAGGACGAATCCGAAACAACTCTTGACGGAATCCCGACTGTCGATGCTAGAGGGCAAGGGGGATTGCTTGATGTGGACGTGTACACGGACAAAGCGGATGCCGAGTCAGGCGATGAAGACGAAGTGTGGGTCTATCTCACCTACAGCGCGGGAAACGACGACGGGGAGACCGCGACACACCTCGGCCGTGGCCAACTCGACCGGGAAGGAAACCAACTCGCTGCGTTCGAACAACTCCACGTTGCGGAGTCATTCGAAGACTCGACGGGCCACTACGGCTCACGCGTTGTCGTTGGCCCCGATGAGCACCTCTACATGACGACTGGCGACAGACAGTTCAAGGATTTCGGCCCGAACCATATTTCACAGGATACAACCAACGAAAACGGCACAACGCTTCGCCTCACGCTCGATGGTTCGATTCCGGATGATAACCCGTTCGTGGATGACCCGGAGGTCGTGGACAGTATCTACACCTACGGCCATCGGAATGCACAAGGGATGACCGTTCGACCCGAAACCGGGGAGCTCTGGCAGAGCGAACACGGCGAGGAGGATGGAGACGAACTCAATATCATCGTCGAGGGCGGAAATTACGGCTGGCCAGTCACTCACACTGGCTGTGAGTACGGGACTGACGAGCCAGTCGGCGAGCGACCCGAAGAGCGCGATGACGTTGTCAACCCGGTCTACTACTGGGAGTGTGGTACCGGCGGCTTCCCACCAGCAGGCATGAGCTTCTATGACGGCGATGCATTTCCCGAGTGGCAGGGCGACCTCTTTGTCGGGAACCTCGCTGGGCAGTATCTGGGCCATTTTACTGTCGATGGCGAAGGCGTCGATGACGTCACTGTCGAGGAACAGGAACCCCTTCTCGCTGACGAAGGCTGGCGGATTCGAGATGTTGCCGTCGAACCGGATTCCGGCGAACTCTACGTCGCAATCGACGCCGAATCACAGCCACTCGTGCGGTTGGTTCCGCACTGAGTCAAACGTATTCGGAAAAAGCAGTCGCTCGGAATGAGTGAGTTAAATAAGGAAAAGGGTTAGCGCTTAGCCGAAGAGTTCGCCGAGGCCCTCGCCGGCGGCGTCGTCTTCTTCGTCGTCATCGTCGTCTTCTTCTTCTTCGGCTTCGGCTTCATCATCGTCGTCTGCGGCTTCGTCAGCAGCGGCAGCGCCGCCAGCAGCTGCGCCAGCGGTTGCTGGGACAGCCGTTGCTTCTTCGACTGCTTCGTCGATATCGACGTCTTCGAGCGCAGCGACGAGCGCTTTGACGCGGGATTCTTCCACGTCGACGCCTGCTGCGTCGAGGACGGCCGTCAGGTTGTCTTCGTTAATCTCTTCACCGGTCTCGTTCAGGATGAGTGCTGCGTATACGTACTCCATTGTTATCCAAACATTGCCCCGAGTGCATCGCCGCTGTCATCGTCGTCATCATCGTCATCGTCTGCGTCGGCGTCCTCAGGGTCTTGGTCTTGTTCATCTGCCGATTCATCGTCTTCCTCGACTGGCTCCGCGGCCGGTGCCTCGACGTCTTGAAGCTCCTCCGGCAGGGCTTCTTTGTCGTCAATCTGTGCGGCAAGCGCACGGAGCTGGCTGTCGGCCTTGCCGATGAGGTCGGGCATGACTGCCTCGTCCTCGATGGCCGCATGCAGTGCGAGGCTCTTTGCCTCGCCAGTCGCTTTCGAAAGCTGAAGTGGAACGGTCGCCGCAGTTGGGAAGCTTGCGTTGACGGCAAGATTGCGTGCCTGGCCCGCCGCGGCAGCAATATCTGCCTCGTAGGCCTCGATGTCGAGTTCGAGGTCCTCGGGTTCGAACAGCACGCCTTCCGCGAAGACGCCGCGAAGGTTGAGTCCAACCTCCTTTGGCTCGATTCCGAGTTCACCCAGCACGTTTGCCAGGTCAGCCGAAACCGCTTCGCCCGCTTCGAGCACCGTCGAGTCCTCCATCACTTTGATGGAGCCTTCGTCGATGCGAGCGTTTGCGCCGACGCTCTGGAGTTCTCCGACGAACGGTCCAGGGTCGACTCCCGTGTCACCCTCAGGGATGACGATATCGTTCGGGGCAATTTCGCCAGCGTTGATGGGTGCGGACGTTTTTGACTCCTCCAGTTGCTGGTAGAGTCCGAACGGGTTATCGTTCGTTCCGATGAGCCCAATTTGACCGCTTATGTAGGTCTTGAGCTCTTCGAAGCCCGCATCCACTTCGTCAAGGGCACGCTCGACGAGCGTGTTACGAGAGACACGAAGTGCGGCTGTGCCGTGAAGGTCACGGCGCATATCCTGTAGCTGTCGGCTAGGAATGCCCGTGATGTTCACGATGCCGACGCTGTCGTATGAGTCGAGAAACTCAACAATTGCGTCGACTTCCGTCTGTTTCCACTCCGGAATCGTCTCAGTTTTGCGTTCCTGTGTGCTCATCTCAGACCACCTCCACCGCCGGCCCCATCGTGGTTTTGACGTACACACCGTCGATGTTCAGTGGGCCTTTTTCGAGGTTGGCTTCGAGACGGCGGATGATAACGTCGATGTTATCTGCAATCTCCTCGGCGGACATATCCTCCGCGCCGACGCGGGTGTGGAACGTTCGCCGGTCGCCACTCCGCAGTTGGACGGAGTTTTTCAGCCGCTCAATCAGTTCAACAACGTCGTCGTCAGGACTGATTGGGTCTGGCATTTTTCCTCGCGGGCCGAGTACGGTACCGAGATATCGTCCGATATCTTGCATCATACTCTCTTCCGCAAGGAAGAAATCCGTCGCTGCTGCGAGGTCTTTTGCTTCGTTATCGTCGTCGCCAAGGTCTGCAAGTTCGTCTGCATCCAGCACGCTATCAGCAACTTCCTCGGCACGGACGGCGGTTTCGCCCTCCGCAAATACGACGATAGAGGTCTCCTGACCGGTTCCTTCCGGCAGGACGACACTCTCGTCTACACGATTCGATGGGTCGTTGAGGTCTAAATCACGCAAGTTAACAGCGAGGTCGACCGTCTCACGGAAGTTCCGTGGCGGGGCTTCCTCAAGTGCGCGAGAGACCGCTTCTTCTATCTCCTGGTCTGCCATTGTTCACCTCCGTAGTACGCCGATGGCTTCTACGGGTCAGTGAAACAGGCGTATGCCTGTCTCGCCCGAGTAGACGGTAATGCGACACTTAAAAGCGTCGAAGCGGCCGACGAGTGCCAGAGCG
>PUNZ01000073.1 GCA_003551945.1 Halovenus sp.
GCAGACCGGGTCTGCATTGATACCGGCTCACTGATGGACCACGACGAAGGGATGCTCGTTGGGTCGATGTCGCGCGGACTGTTCTTTGTTCATGCCGAAACCGCAGAGTCACCGTATGTTGCCTCCCGGCCGTTCCGCGTTAACGCCGGTGCGGTCCACGCCTACGTGCGCGCACCCGGCGGAGAAACCCAGTATCTCTCTGAGTTGGCAAGCGGCGACGATGTCCAGATTGTCAACACGAACGGCGAAACCCGCGAGGCGATTGTCGGCCGGGCGAAAATCGAGAAACGCCCGATGTTCCGAGTGCAGGCCGAAACCGCCGACGGCGACCGAATCGAGACGCTCCTCCAGAATGCAGAGACCATCAAGGTGCATACCGCAGACGGTCGCAAAGCAATCACCGATGTCGAAGTTGGTGACGAACTGCTCGTCTACTACGAAGATACGGCTCGTCACTTCGGCGAGGCTGTTGAAGAGAGCATTATCGAAAAGTAACACAGCGGATTACTGGTCGGCGGTTTCAGCCGCCTCTCCCGTTTTGAGCGGTGTCGTACACCAGTGACAGAATTCAAGGTCTTCATCGAGGTCCTTGCCACAGTGCGGGCAGCTCGCAGGTGCTTCACCGCTGTGGCGGCGGACAACTCTGTTTTGTTGTTTGGTCAGGAGATACGCATCAATGATGTTCGTCACCGAAACCATCAAGACAAGGAGTGCAACAGTCGGTGGAATCGCTGCGCCAGCATCGGCGAAGGCGCTGACCGAGATGGTACCAGGGAGCGCGTCGTCTGGAACCATAAACTCAATCGTAACGAAATACAGCGCAAACCAGAGCGCGGCGCGGAGCCACATACGAATATAGATATGCCCGAGACCGGGGACGATAACCGCAAGCAGCGCCGCTAACCACGGACGCTTTTGTTGAACCTCTTCCAGTTGTTCGCTCACTACTCACAGTTCCTATCCGAACCTAATTGTAACTTCCGTCCGAGAACGAGCGGTGTCGGAGGATATCAAAGCGCCGAGTTGCTTGCTAACTGGTCAACAAGCGACCGAAGCGTCCGGAGGTCATACTGACCCGGTGCCGTCGCATCGGCCGGGTTGACTGGTGCATAGCCGATTTTCGAGCCATAGAGCGGTGCAACTGCACGTGAGTGTCGACCAGCTTCACCCATTGCCATCGTGGCAACAGCCTTGCCAGTTGCTGTCAGTTCATGCGTGACCGACAGCAAATCAAGAACATCGCCGCGGTCCTGTGCCGTGACCGCGAGTTTGGCAACATCGCCGTATTCGCTTGCGCGTATGAGCAGTTCCCGGAGTTCGTCTTTCGGCGGTGTTCGTTCAAAATCGTGTGTCGAGACCACGACAGAGACACCGGTTTCGGCTGCTTGCTCAAGGACGGCCGTGCCGTCCCCTCGCTCAAGCGTTGCCAGTTCGATATCAACTGCAACAACGTGCTCGAAGGTCGCAGCAGTTTCAAGCGCATCCAACCGAGCAGGTGTATCGGTCGCTTCGCCACCCTCCCATGTCGGCCGGTTCGTCACAAGCACGGGGAGCTCTCCGGTGTACGCAGCAAGCGAATCAATCGTTGCATCTCCGAGGTCGAGTCGGTACTCGAGCAAGTCAGCAACAGCACGAGCGTCGGGTTCATCGGTCAGGTCGGCCGTCGCCGCAGCAAGCGTAAACTCCTCAAAGACCATACGAGGACTCCGCAAAGCACGGGGAAAAAGGTCAGGATATCACTCACCGGGGAGCTGTTGGTGCGTGTCCCCGGCGACCAGTTCTTCATGAACGTCACCCTCGGAAAGGGCCCGTTTGCCAGTCTCGTCAGTAAGCTCTTCATCCTCGAGGCCCTGCTGGTTAAGCACCTCCTGAATTTCGATAATCATCTGTGCCTGTCGCTGGTTGGCATCGGCAATCGCCTCGATTTCCTCGGCAACGTCAATCGCATTTTCTGCAGTCATGTCAATCATACTCGCAACCTGTTCTGTGCTCGTGGCCTGGTCTTCGGTCGCCGCCGCAACCTCATCGGCACCGCCTGCTGCCTCGCTCACTGCCTCATCGATTCGCTGGAGAACGGTGACCGCTTCGTCAACTTGTGCGATGCCTGATTCAACCTGTTCGCTTGCTTGCTCGATGCTAGTGACTGTATCTTCCATATCCTGCGTGATATTAGCCACGAGCGTCTCGATTTCCGTCGCATTTTCCTGTGATTCTTCGGCGAGACTTTTGACCTCATCAGCAACCACGGCAAAACCCTTGCCGGCCTCTCCAGCACGGGCCGCCTCGATGCTTGCATTCAGCGCGAGCATGTTCGTCTGGTCTGCAATATCGTTGATGACCTCAACGATTGCATCAATCTGAGCAACGCGGTCACCCAACTGGTTCACATCCGCCGAGACATCGCTGTTTGCCTCATCGACGGCTTCCATTGCAGTGATCGCTTCATCAGCGACTGACCGGCCCTCGTCCGCCAGTTTTCGGGCCTCGTTGCTCACGGCTTTGACCTGATTTGCGCTTGAAGCGACCTCCTCGACGGTCGCACTGAGATTTGCAACCTCCGCCGAGACATCCTGCATGGTGTCAGACTGTTCGCGTGCAAGCGAGCTAATCTGCTGTGAACTCGCCGCGACATCCTCGGATTGGTTATACAACGCATCGATTGCATCGCCAATATCCATCTCTGAAATATCTTGAGAAAAGCCAGCGAATGTCGAGTCATCCCGTTGTGGATTCATATATGCGGTGTTAGGGAGAGCGAAATAAAGTATCGTTGCTCGGTTATCAGCAGTGATTTTTGGAAACGCCTCATCGGTCCGTTGTCTCTCGGTTTGAGTGAACGAGTACGCCAAAAAGTGGAGGACTATGCGATTGGAATATCCTGTTCCGCTTCGAGCAGTTCGTGGTAGCGGTTTCGGATAGTGACTTCGGAGATGTCAGCCACTTCGCTGACGGCCGCCTGCGTGGTTTTCTCGTTGGTGAGAAGCGCAGCGGCATAGACTGCTGCTGCAGCGAGTCCGACAGGCGATTTGCCGGAGTGGACGCCCTGTTCTTTGGCGTTCTGAAGGAGTTGCCGGGCACGACGCTCGGACTCTTCGGAGAGACCAAGAGACGATGCAAATCGTGGGACGTAGCTCTCAGGGTCAGCGGGTTTGACTTCAAGACCGAGTTCACGGACGACATAGCGATACGTGCGGGCAATTTCGCTTTTTTCGACGCGTGACACTTCGGTGATCTCATCGAGCGAGCGTGGGACACCAGCCTGTCGAGCAGCGGCGTAGACGGCAGCTGTCGAAACACCTTCGATAGAGCGGCCGGGGAGGAGGTTTTCATCAAGTGCGCGGCGGTAGATAACGCTTGCCGTCTCACGGACGTTCTCCGGGAGACCAAGTGCACTTGCCATTCGGTCAATTTCACCAAGTGCCTGTTTGAGGTTGCGTTCTTTCGAGTCGCGGGTGCGGAACCGTTCGTTCCATTTGCGCAGGCGCTGCATCTTCTTTCGCTGCTTTGCGCCAAGTGCGTTCCCGTAGGCGTCTTTGTCACGCCAGTCGATATTCGTTGAAAGCCCCTTGTCGTGCATCATATTCGTGGTCGGGGCACCGACGCGGGACTTTTTATCCTTCTCACGGGAGTCAAATGCCCGCCATTCCGGGCCACGGTCGACGGAATCCTCCTCGACGACCAGTCCACACTCGATACAGACCGCTTCGCCATGTTCTTCATCGTTGACAACTTTGCCGCTGCATTCTGGACAGTTCAGCGAAGCGTCCGTCGTCTCTTCCTGTTCTTTCTCGGTCGTTCGGGTTCGGGTGTTCGTGTTGCTCATTGTCTGAAGGCGGGTGCTCCGGGCAGGTTGTACCCCTGTAAAAATCCCGGGTTGATAGCTGAACAAACGTTAGTCCGAAAGTTACTTAAGCGTTTTGCTATCTTGTGAATGACACACGTCATACGCCGCGAGAAGTCC
>PUNZ01000130.1 GCA_003551945.1 Halovenus sp.
ATTTTTTCCTGGTTGAACTGCTTAGCCAGGTGTTCTACCAGCTCGATAGTATCTGAGATGAACTGTTCCCGGTTCATGGACTCCTCTGGAACCTGCCGGGAATAGGATTTCCCGGATCCCCGCTGGTCCCACTGGACAACTACAAAATCTTTCTCCAGCTTGCTTTGAAACTTCCTGGCATAAGAGATTTGCGGGTAACCCGGTCCCCCGTGCAGGAATAAGAGGACCGGGTTATTTTTGTTTTGCCCTCGAACTAAGATATGTTGTTCTAGGCCGCCAAGAGATACTTGTTCCAGCGAGGCGATGCTTCCCTCGATTACCTGCCGGTTGCTGTCTCTTATTGCAGGGGTCCATGATATTAGGCTTATAGTAACCACAAACAGTATTGCTATCGTAATAAGGATCCGTTTTAACCATTTTTTCTTCAAGGTTACACTCTCCTGCGGCCAGCCCCGCTGGTTTAGTTTTCTTCTTCAAAGATAAATACTTCTTCGATGCTGCTTTCTAAAGCCTGTGCTATCCTGTGGGCGAGCAGCAAAGACAGGTTATATTTTCCGTGCTCAACATGGCCGATCGTTTCTCTGCGCACACCTACTATATCGGCCAGCTGTTCCTGGGTCAAATCATGCCTGGCCCGCAGTTCTTTGATCCGGGTTTTAAACTTATTTTTCATCCAAGATCTCCTCTTTTCTCGTAATAGTTAAAGGAGAAAACAAAGGTTAGGATCTGGACTGCAAAAAGAATGGCGAAATACATAATCAAAAATACGAAAGCGCTTTCCATGGCGCCGAGGAACTGGGTTACAATCACGGCTACCGGAAACCCTAACAGGGAGACAAGGAAGGCATTAAAGCCAGCCCTGGCCATATTTTGCCTCAGCATTTCGTCATCTTTTTCCCGGTTTAGCGCGAAGAAACCGAAAAACCCGAACAATCCAAATAACCCGTAGTTACCTGTAAACAGCCCTGCCAAGCCGATTAATCCTAACAGCCCCAGGAATCTTAGTGGATGCTTTTTCATTGATAAAACCTCCTAATGTTATTTATTTAAATCAATATGTTATATATAATTAACATTGCGTTATTAATATACCACATGAAGGGCGGCCTGGCAATCCTTTTTTTAAAAATAATTTGCCCTTATTAACTTATAAAGGGGTCACACCATGTTCTCTTCTTTGATAGGCCAGATAAGCGCCCCTGCACCTTCTTCACAAGTATGCAACAAAAAATACTTGTATTTTAAACGAAGGCTTGATATGGTATTTAAAATATTATAGGTGGAGTGAATAGGAAATGGTGTAATAACCATGAGCCACAAGGGTCTCTATACCCGCTGGTGCTGATGATTGGCAGCACCCTTGCTTATTTTAGAACCGGGACCTGGGATTGGTTTATCCCTCTTTACTTTGTATTGGGGGTTTCCTGTGCATATTTCTACCGGTTGCTTTTGAGAAATATTGATTAGGCAGGTGCACCGGTTTCTTTGAAGAAGATTGACCAGGGGCAGGCCGGCCCTTGGCCGTTTGGTCCCTGCCCCTGGTTTCCTGTGTGCTTTTCGAAGGTTATTCAACTGGCGCAGGTACGATACGGGCGATTGAGGTACTGCCTCCTTCAACAGCGACATAGATCGCTCCATCATGCTGACCGACTGTTACGTCGCGGACACGCCAGCCTTCGTCTGCAAGCAGCGGGTCAAGCTCCTCTAACCCATTATCAGTAACCCGGAAGTGCGCCAGGTACTGGCTGGCCAGGCCGCCGACAAAGAGGTTACCCTGCCAGTCTGTGAAACCGTCTGCATCATAAAAGCTCATCCCGGCGGGCGGAAATCCGCCGCTGCCGCATTCCCAGTAATAGACCGGGTTGATGGTGTCATCACGGTCTTCAGGTAAGACCCCAATATCCTGTCCGGTTCCGTAGGTGCACCCGTAGGTGGCTAAAGGCCAGCCGTAGTTGTTGCCCCCGTAGATGATGTTAATCTCATCACCGTCCTGTTCGCCGTGTTCGCTTTGCCAGATCTCACCTGTTTCCGGGTGGATGGCCATGCCTTGAGAGTTGCGGTGCCCGTAGGTGTAAATTTCATCGAGAACATCGGCATCATCTACAAAGGGGTTATCTTCAGGGATGGTGCCGTCAAGCAGCAGCCGGATGGTTGTGCCAAGGACATTAGTTGTATCCTGTGCTACGTGATTCTCAAAGTTTTTGTCGCCGCGGTCACCGATGGTCATGTATAAGTAGTCACCCTTAACCACCACGCGGGAGCCGTAATGAGAGGTGCTGTTCAAGAAGGGTTCGGCAACATATAAAACTTCCAGATCATTTATTCTTTGCTCTTCTAAGTCCAGTGCTGCGCGGGCCAGGTGAGTTGTCGTTTCTCCGGCTTCATTTGCGGCAGAATAGGTTAGATAAACTAACCTATCTTCATCGAAGTCGGGCGATACCTCCAGGTCAAGCAAACCGCCCTGTCCGCCTGCTGCGACTTCTGGAGCACCGGCAATTTCATCAACTTCGAGCGTTTCAGTGTCGATCAGAAACATCACACCTGCATTTTCGTTGGCCAGCAGATTTGACGTGCCGGGTAAGAAATCGATTGCCCAGATCTGGCCTAAGTCTTCAGCAACCGTTTCTAGAACAGGTTCAACTTCTTCTACTGGTTCCTCTTCTGGTTCCGGATCTACATCTCTTTCTGGCTCTGCATCAATTTCTGGATCTGGCTCATCGACAGGTTCATCGATTCCGGCATTTTCATCATCCATTGGGCCTTGCATCATATATGCTGTTAAACCTACTAAAAAGAGTACAACTATGGATGCAAGTATGATCACACTCCGTTTCATTTTTATACCACCTTTATGCAAATCAATATTTGCTATTATAGTTATTGTAACATTGTTAATATACTATGTCGATAACATTACTGGTAATAGTGATAGGTAAGTTAATTCATAGAATAACCTGCCGGTCGATAAATAAGCAGGGGCAGGAATACCCGGGGGTAAGGTTATACTTCCCTCGCTCACCATGGCCGATTGTCTCCCTGCGCATGCCTGCTATTGTTATTTTACGCGATAATATTATAACTTGACTTTAATAATACTCGTGCTAAAATCAAAGTATGATTAAAAGAAAGCTGTTAAATGAACTTAATGACCACTTGCCTAAGAAAGAAATAACCATGATTGTTGGTCCTCGCCAGGCAGGAAAGACCACGGTTATGCAATATCTTATGGGTGAGTTAAAGAAAAGCGGGCAAAAAACCCTCTTTCTTAATCTGGACTTTGATGAAGAAAGGCAGCATTTTTCTTCTCAATTAAAGTTGATGTCAAAAATTGAACTTGAAATTGGTGATCTTGGCGGGTATGTTTTTATTGACGAAATACAGAGGCTGGATAATGCCGGGCTGTTTCTTAAAGGTCTTTATGATCGCAACCTGCCTTATAAGTTTATTGTCTCAGGATCCGGCAGTGTTGAGCTGAAAGAAAAAATACACGAATCGCTGGCTGGCAGAAAGCTTGTATTCGAGTTAAATACGCTTTCTTTTTTTGAATTTGTTAACTATAAAACCGGCTACAGGTATGAAGATAAGTTAAATCAATTTATTGAGCTGGAACCTGAAAAAACTGCTGTATTTCTGGAGCAATATCTTAACTTTGGCGGTTACCCGCGGGTTGTTATTACCGAAGAATTAAAAGAAAAGAGAATGATTATTGATGAAATATATCAGAGTTACATAATGCGGGATATTGCTTATTTGCTGCAAGTCCAAAAAATAGATAGTTACTCAAAAATGATCCGTGCGCTTGCCGCCCAAATGGGAAATGCAGTTAATTACAATGAACTGGCTAAAACTGTTGGCATATCAATACCGACGGTATCTAATTATCTCTGGTATGGTGAAAAAACTTACATTCTCAAAAAGTTAACAC
>PUNZ01000047.1 GCA_003551945.1 Halovenus sp.
AGCGTATCAAGCTGTTGGGGCTCGCGCTTTTTCAGGCGTTCAACGGCACCAACGATTGGGGTTCCGGTGACGTGCCAGGCAAGCGGAAAGAGCACGTTGTCGCCCTGTAATCGGCGATAGCGAGCGTAGACATCGGGTACCGTGTAGGTTCGTGCGTGACCGATATGCATTCCTCCGCTGGGATAGGGATACGGCGTCGTAATGAACGTCGCCTCTCCGTCATCGTCGGGGTCGGCTTCGTACCGCCCCTCCTCTGCCCACCGTTCGCGCCAGCGCGTCTCAATTGCTTCCGGCTGGTAGTCCATATATAGCCGTCAGCCCTCAGGGATAAAAATATCTGTATCTCTTGCTCCAGAATTTTGACGTGGGGAATCTCAAAGGAGTTCACGACGACTCAATTGCGGTAATGCTTATACATATACAAATTCAACACAAATTATGGCAGAAGCGGAATCTCCTCCAGAGAAAACGACGGTGAACATCCGTATGACTGAGACGTTTCTCAATGATGTCGATACGACGTGGAAGGGCCACGGGTTCAACAGCCGGAGTGAGTTTATCAGAGCGGTACTTCGTGATGCCCTCAAACATCCTGAGTTCAACCGTGCAGACTTGAAAGCGATGCTTGCAGGTGAGGCAGAAATCCGCGAAGGTCGGACTCATGACAGCGCTGATGTTAAATCGACATTTGGACTTGATGGACACGCGTACGGCAACGATGAGTGAGTGGGACTGGGAATTAACTGATACTGCACGTCGTGATTTCGCTGGGCTGGACCAACATGCCCGTGATCGTATTTCAAGCAAGCAAACTTAACGAGATTGTCACTGATGAGTGGCGAGATCCACCAGACCATCTTGAACCCCTTCAAGGTATTCCCCATCAGAAGCTCCGAGTCGGTCAGTTCCGCCTTGGTTGTCGCGTTGACCGCAGCGAACAAACGCTATACGTTCTCCGAATCCGAAAGCGTGGTGCGGATGCATACCGTGGTGACGACGACTGAACCACGAAAAGAATTCTCTGTTTCTCCTAGTGAGGTGCCGATTTCAAGCGAACGTAAGGGACACCTGCTCGTCTTCGTCTTCTTTCTCGATTTTCTCGTAGGCGTTCTCGAAGTCTTCCATCGTTACTTCGGTCCGGTCATCGCGGATGGCGAACATCCCCGCTTCGGTACAGATGGCTTTGATGTCCGCACCGGAGGCCATCGTCGCCTGTCGGGCAAGCGTGTCGAAATCGACATCGTCCGCGATGTTCATGTTGCGGGTGTGAATCTGGAAGATTTCGCGGCGACCCTCCTCGTTCGGTTCGGGAACCTCAATGAGGCGGTCGAACCGGCCGGGACGTAAGATTGCGCGGTCGAGCATATCGAACCGGTTCGTTGCGGCGATGATGCGGATTTCACCACGCTCTTCGAAGCCGTCCATCTCGGCAAGCAGTTGCATCATCGTTCGCTGCACCTCCGCATCACCGGATGTTTTGGAGTCGGTTCGTTTGGCCGCAATTGCGTCAATTTCGTCGATGAAGATAACTGCTGGCTCGTTTTGACGGGCGAGTTCGAACAGGTCGCGAACGAGTTTTGCACCTTCACCGATGAACTTGTGGACGAGTTCGGAGCCGGCCATCTTGATGAACGTGGCGTCGGTCTGGTTGGCGACAGCTTTTGCAAGCATCGTCTTTCCGGTTCCTGGTGGTCCGTGCAACAGGACACCCGCTGGCGGTTCGATGCCAACCTCTGCGAACATCCCGGGGTTCCGAAGTGGCATTTCGACGGTTTCGCGCACCTCGTCAATTTGCTCGTCGATACCACCGATATCCTGGTAGGTAACTTCGGGACTCCGGTCAACCTGCATCACGCGAGCGCGGACGTCCGTCTCGTCATCGAGGGCTTTGACGATAGAAAGCGAATTGTTCACTGCCACCCGTGAGTCGGGCTCAAGGCTCTTGCGCATCTCCTCGGTAACTTCCGTGAGTGCTTCCTGGTTGTTACCATGTTGTTTGATGATTACGCCCTCATCGGTGAGTTCCTGTACGGTGGCGACGAACAGCGGGGACTGTTTGAGTTTCTTATTTTCGTGGGTCAACCGCTCGAGCTTTTGCTGATATTTGTTGTTCTCTGCGTTCGCATCCAACAACTTATCTCGCATCTCCTCGTTCTGGCTTTCGAGCACCTCCAGTCGCTCCTGTAAAGAATCGATTTTCTCCTGCCGTGACGCCTCATCGTCGTACGGCATATCCACATCGTCCACAGTGTCAGTCATTACACCAATATAGCGCGTTCAATAATAAGAGGCTTCGGGTCGGTGTGATACTGGCGTTTCCTCTTCGATTGTCTCAACGGCAGCCCTCTCAAAATAATAACTATGAGTGATTAAATACTATAGAAAATATTATTAAAGTGTATCCCGAAACAGTAGTATCATGAGTGCCACGGAAACCAGACGGGCCGAGAATCAGCGTCCTGAAAACTGGGAGGCTGTGAGAGAATTACCGCCGAGCGCAAAGCTCGTTGCAAAGGTGCTTGAGTATCACGGCCAGATGACCCAACAAGAGCTTGCAACCGAGACGATGTTGCCGACCAGAACGGTCCGCTATGCACTCACGCGGTTGGAGGATATCGGCGTCGTCGAGTCTCGAATCTCCTTTGCTGACGCCCGAAAGCGGATTTACACGCTCCGGACGGAGTGAGCGGGCGACGTTGGGACATACCCCCGACACATATTACTGAGGGCCACCGATTCTCGTCCATGTTTCACGAGATTATGGAGAAGTTTGCGGACTCACCCAGCCAACAGCGGGTCATTCGGCTGTTGCTCGAACGCGGCTTTTCGGTGAACGATGAGGGCCGTGTGGTTTCTGGCGGCATCGAAATCCCAAATACCGGTATCGCCCGTGAGGTTGACGTTGACCGCCGGGTTGTCGATGCAACAACTGATGCCATTCTCGAAGATGACGACCTGCGCCCCATCTTCCAGAACATTTCGGCAATCCCCAGCCTGATGGACCTTGCGCCGGTACTTGATTTGACGGTCTGTACAATCGCCGTCAGGGATGCCGAGGAGACGGGAATCATCTCGACAATCACACGACTCGTGGCAGAGTACGATATCGCGATTCGGCAAGTCATCAGCGAGGACCCGGAATTCACGGATGAACCGCGGCTGTATGTCATCACTGGCGAGGACTTTCCTGGCGAGCTTATCAACGATATTCGCGCAGAACCGTTTGTTCGTCGAATTGAGTTAGCCTAATCATTGTAACCAGTACATTCAGGCCGGGTATTTATCGTTCCGCATACCTACACTGTTAGTATATGGAGTCAGACGGCGGGGCAAAGACGACAGCGCGGTCGTCCGAACAGGCCGACACAACTTTGTCTGATAGCTATCTTCGAGTCGCTGACGATGGAACGGTACTGGAGTACAACCACGCCGCAGCGCAGGCGTTCTCGATAGCACCTGCTGAACTTGCGGGGACGCACCTTTCAGACCTTTCACAGACCGTTCTCTCTGCAGCGCATAAACAGGCGACTGAACACGGCGACGAACAGCAGTTTGAGGCCGACGATGAGCAGATGGGTTCTCGGCTCATCGGAAGCGCAATCCCAACTGCTGATGCGGTCGTTTTGCTTTTCGAAGAGGCTGCCAGCCAGCATCGCACAGCCGACCAACTTCGAGAGAATGAGGGGCTGCTTGAGCAGTTACACGCTGTTGTCACGGACGCATCACGCTCCACTGATGGCAAGATATGCAAACTGCTAGAAATTGGAAGTGACTGGCTTGGCACTGAGTATGGATTTTTGACCAGAATTAGTGACGGAACGCAGCGAATTGTCCATTCGGTTGGTGACCACCCAGAGCTGACACCTGGGTCAACGACCCCGCTTTCACAGGCGTACTGTCGACGAACCATTGGACAGGAAAAACCGCTGGGTGTCGCTGATGCACCGAACGAGGGCTGGGGCGATGACCCCGCATACGAGCAGTTCCGTCTGGATTGCTATCTTGGCTCAACGATCTCCGTCGATGGCGAGCAGTACGGCACGGTCTGCTTCGCTGGCTCTGACCCACGCAATGAGCCGTTTACCGAACAGGAGCGAACGTTCATTGAGGTGCTGACTGACTGGATTCACTATCAGCTTGAACGCCAGTCTTACGAACGGGAACTCGAAACGCAGCAGGCCTACATGGAGAGTCTTATCAACAGTCTGCCTGACCCGTTGTACGCACTCGAACCCTCTGGTGAGTTAACCCGCTGGAATTCTCGTCTTGAGGAGGTATTGGGCTACGACAGCGACGAACTTGCGGGCATGGACGCAACCTCGTTTGTGGTCCCAGATGACCGGGAGAAACTTGCAGAGATAGTCCAATCCGCCAGCGACGGGAACCGTGTCTCGATAGAAGCAACCGTCAACACACGTGACGCTGAGATTCCGTACGAACTTTCCGGTGCTCCCTTATATGACCCACAGGACGAGATTGTCGGTGTTGCCGGTATTGGTCGCAATATCACCGAACAAAAGGCTGCACAGGAACAACTCTCCGGGATTTTGACAACAACGCGCTCGTTGATGCAAGCGCAGGACCGTGAACACGTCGCAGAGATTGCGGTCAACGCTGCCCGTGATGTGCTTGGTTTTGATATCGCTGTCTTCCGGTTGTATGATAGCTCGGAACAGACACTCATCCCTGCAGCATCGACAGCGGACGCAGAGACGATGCTCGGCGAGCGACCGGTCTATGATTTGGACACGGGCTATCCGGGAGAGGTCTTTACGACCGGTGAACCTCGTATGATAAGCGACTTCGAAACCGAGACATACGACCAACCTGGCTCGTTACGTTCTGCATTGTACTATCCGGTCGGTGTCCATGGGACGCTGAGCATTGGCTCGACAGAACCTAATGCGTTTGACGAACGCGACCAGCAGATGCTTGCGTTACTTGGAACGAGCGCCGCCGCGGCCTGCATGCGAGCAAAACGCGAACAAGAGGTTAGAGAGGCGCGTAAACATACCGAACGCGTCCTTGACCGGGTCAACGGACTCATCGAAAACACCATCGAGGTGCTCGTTCAGTCGACAACACGCGAGGAGATTGAGCAAGGGGTGGTGAACGAACTTGCCGCTGCTGAGCCCTATACGTTCGCGTGGATTGGTCGGCCGGACGTTGCAAGCGAAACCCTCACGCCGACCGCGTGGGAGGGTGACTCTTTGCTCTCTATCCAAGGGCAATCGTTCGAGTTGAATCGACGCGGGGAACCGGTAAGCGATGCCTACCACACCGGAACCCCACAATTTGTCACAGACCTTACTGCCGATACATACGGTCAGTGGTCCTCGATTGTCGACGAAAGCGCCGTCGATGCACTCGTTGTCCTCCCGCTGACGTACAAGGACGCCACCTACGGGGTGTTGACCGTACTGGCTGAGGATGCAAACGCATTCGACGAACGCGAACGGCTGGTGCTTGAGGCCCTTGGACGGGCTGTCGCAAACGGTATCAACGCAGTCGAGCGCGGTCGTATTCTCGAAGCCACTGAAATCATCGAACTTGAGTTTGCTATCGACGACCCAACGTTATTGTTCAGCAGGCTCTCTGCTGCAGCTGAATGCCAGCTTGAGGCCGTTGGGACAAAATACCGCTCGGATGGCTCCGTCAAACTGTATCTGGCGGCACAAGGGGTTGATCCAGAGGAGTTCCTCGAAATTGTCGAAGCAGACGGCGAAACAAGTGATGTCACCGCTATCGTCGCCCACGAAGACGAGTGTCTGGTCGAGCTCACCGTTGAGGAGTCACTTCTCGCGACGCTAACGGAGTACGGTGCTGTCCCGCAACAGGTTGTTGCCAGCAACGGAACGGCCAGACTCACCGTTGAACTCCCCTATGAAGCGGAGGCGCGCGAACTGTTTGATTTGGTGAACAAGCAGTATCCGGGAACTGACCTGCTCGGCTATCACGAACGCGAGCGACCAATGGAGACGCGACAGGATTTCAAAGCCGCACTCAGTGACCGTCTCACCGACCGCCAGGAAACCGCACTTCGAACGGCCTACCTCGGTGGCTTTTTCGAGTGGCCACGAGGGATTGATGGGAACGACCTTGCCGATGCGATGGATATTTCACGGCCAACCTACCACCAGCATCTCCGCGCCGCCCAGGGGAAGGTCTTCGAAGAGCTATTCGACTAACCTGCTGACCCACAGAACGCAGGGTGTATTGCAGTCGACGCCATAACGATGGCAATGAGCACGCCGACACCCGACGTATACGAACAGGGGCGCGGGATGGACGCCCACAATCAGGTGATGCGCGAGATTCGCGCCCGCAAGGACAAAACGTACGACCCACGGGAGCCGACACGCGTCTGGCTCGATGAAGATAACACGCCTGATGGCGTCTATAACTCGCTAACCATCATCCTCAATACTGGTGGCTGTCGCTGGGCACGAGCAGGCGGCTGTACGATGTGTGGTTACGTTGCAGAGAGCGTCGACGGCGGCACTGTTGCCCACGAAGACCTTATGGCGCAGGTTGCTGTCTGTCTTGACCACGAACAGGAACAGGCCGATGAACCGGCAGGTCAGATTAAAATCTACACCTCCGGGTCGTTTCTCGATGAACGAGAAGTTCCAGCAAAGACGCGTGATGCAATCGCTGACACGTTCGCCGACCGAGACCGCATGGTCGTGGAGTCGCTTCCGGACTTTGTCTCGGCTGACAAACTGACTGATTTCACCGAGCGCGGACTGACGACCGATGTCGCCGTCGGCCTCGAAACAGCAACCGACCGGGTTCGCCACGATTGTGTCAACAAATATTTCGACTTTGCAGAGTTTGAACGTGCAGCAGCGGAAGCAACACAGGTCGGAGCAGGCGTCAAAGCGTATCTCCTGATGAAGCCGCTTTTCCTCTCCGAACACGAGGCCATTGACGATATGATTCGGTCTATCGAGCGATGTGCTGCGGTCGAGGGCTGTCATACCGTTTCGATGAACCCAACCAACGTCCAGCGCTATACGATGGTCGAGGAAGTGTATCACGGGGATGGCTACCGCCCGCCGTGGCTTTGGAGTGTCGCAGAAGTACTCAGAGAAACTGCCACGGAAGACGTGATTGTGGTTTCCGACCCGGTCGGCCACGGAAGCGACCGCGGCCCGCATAACTGCGGTGAGTGTGATGACCGTGTCCAGCGCGCCATCAAGGATTTCAACCTTCGTCAGGACCCGTCGGTGTTCGACCAGGTTTCTTGTTCGTGTAAACGGACGTGGGAACTGGTCTGTGAACACGAACGCAGCTATTCGATGCCGCTCGTTCGGTGAGTGCCGTTTTGCTCACTGAGAGTTGTCATCAGATTCAAGAGAGCGGGGACACTACATTCGATAGACTACCCGTGTCATTGGAACGTTTTCTCGACATGCCGGAAGGGCCAACACGGTCGCTTATTGTCGCCAACCGGACCGAGCCTGAGCCGTTTCAGCGGATGATTGAGAACCTCTTCATTGGACAGGATATCGGGGTTGCGGAGGAACTTGTGGATGGATACGATGATAACACTGTCCTGTTACTTGAAGAGGGAGAGATTATCGCAGCCTCACCGTTACAGGAACTCCAAGACTCTATCCTGATGGTTAACTCTGACTTGTTTATTACGGGCACGAGAGACCTCGAAGAGACCGAAGTTCCGGCGGTGCTTGACGGACTTGCGGACCACCCATTTACGCTGCGTGGCTATCCCGAATCAAACACGGAAAAGCTTCTGTTGATACTGATTTCGAGACATATCGAACGCCTCGCGTATGAACACGGTGCGGGAACGCTTCGCTCTTCATTCCAGCGGCTATCTCGGGTCAGAGATGAGCGCGGAACCAGACGTGTCTATGATAAGATTGCTGGAACCGATGTGGATGTGCATCTCTACGGCCAGCCTGATTGGCGACCAGAACCGGATTTCCCGATTACGATGCATGCAGGCTACAAGTATGATTTCAAATATTCGTGGTTTGTCGTCTACAATCCGCCGCCGGGGGAGGCCGATACCTTCGACCAAGCAGCGCTTGTTGCCATCGAAAAAGAGCCGCGAAAATGGGATGGCTTTTGGACCTACGACCAGGGTCTTGTCGAGGATGTCGCCCGCCACATCCGCTGGAACCTGTGACTGCTTCTGGAATCGCTGTCCCGCTCAGACGTTCCATTTTGGTGTGGTCTCGTCCACTTCTCCGAGTACATCCGTAATCTCGAACCGAGCACCACCATTCTCGCTTTCAGCCGCGACTATCTCCCAGTCATGTGCAGCGACGACACCGGAGACGATAGCCAGTCCGAGCCCGATACCATCGGCACCGGTAGTGTAGCCAACGTCAAAAATACGCTCACGGTGCTCGGCGGGAATCCCCGGGCCGTCATCCTCGATGTAGAATCCCTCGCCAGCAGGAAGCGGACCAACCGTGACTGATACACTGTCTCCGCCGTGTTCGATACTGTTTCGAAAGAGGTTCTCGAACAACTGGCGAACTCGCTTTCTGTCGCCCTGAAATGCGTATTCACCGGCAACTGAAAGCGCTGCGTCATGAGTTCGGACGACGTCCCATGACCGGGTTGCAACCCCCCGGAGTGAGAGCCGCTCTGTGTCGGTCACCGTTCGCGCCTGTCTGGCGAGCGAGAGTACGTCATCGATGAGTTCCTCCATGCGGTCTAACGACGCTGCAGCAACGGTGAGATGTTCGCTATCTCGCTTCCGTCGTTCGATATCAATGCGGAGCTGGGCGACATTCAGTGGGTTGCGAAGGTCGTGAGAAACGGTGGAAGCAAACTGGTCAAGCTGTGCCAATTGCTCGTCCATTCGCTCTCGTTCGATTTCGTGTTCGAGCATCCGAGCAATCAACTCGGCAAACATCGTTTCATTCGTGCTAAATGGCTGTTCTCTGGGTAACGCCGACACAAAACAGAGGGTGCCGTATATCTCTCCGTCAACGGTGAGCGCGGTTCCGTGGTAACACTCGAGTTGGTGTGCTTTGTAGGCAGGGTCGTCTGTCCAGCCCTGTTCACTCGCAGCATGGAGCGCAATTGTTCCCTCGGTAATCGTTCGACGACAATAGGACAATCCTAGCTCTTGTGTCATCCCTGCGGGAAACTGGCCGTCTTCGTCGTCCGTACTTACGAATGACCGCCAGAGGTCCCCATCAGGGTCAATCCGCGCGAGGTGTGCGTTATCGACACCGAGGAACTCCTCACCTAGCTGTAACGCTTGTTTTGCCTTCGTTTCGAGCGGTTGGTCCGCTCGCATCACCTCATAAAGTGCTTCTCGTGCCTCATCATCACGTGTTAAGTCGCCCACGTTTCTCACCTGTTTTGGAACCATGCTGCAAACGGGTTAAATACTGCGGCTTATTCACCCGTCTCTAGCTGTGCGTTCAACCAATCGACATGCGCTCTGAGCCGCTGTTCTCCGCCATCGGTCAACAGATAGACGTCGTGAATGCCTTCGGTTTTTGTCTCGACAAATCCGTTATTTTCGAGCGCATCGAGTGCGCCGTAGAAGGATTTCGGGTCGATACGGCTATCGTAGTGGTCCTCAAGGCGGGTTTTGAGCGCTTGTGCCTGTCGTGGCTCGCCAGCAAGTAATGCACAAATATCCCGTCGCCGGCCGCTCTGGAGAAATTGCGCCATTATCGACCAAGTTCTTCGTGAGCGCTTGCAAGGTGGCGCGAACAGAACGCCGCAACGAGCGACAGTTCGCCAGCGAGCGCCCCGACGGCAATCACTTCCGCGAGCGCGTCGGCATTTTTCCCTGGCGGGTCACCACTGCCAGCAAGCCCAAGCACGTTGAGGGCTTCCTGTTGGGTCGGTAGTTTCGTTCCGCCACCAACGGTTCCCACTTCGAGCGAGGCAAAGGAGATGCTGGCGTAGAGTCCATCCTCCCGGACATCCATCGTCGTAATCGCGTTCGAGCCTTCGACGACTTGTGCAGCATCCTGTCCAGTCGCCAGAAACATCGCAGCCACCGTGTTCGCAGCATGTGCGTTAAACCCCAGGCTCACTGCCTTTGCACTCCCGACGAGGTTCTTTCGCGTGTTACCCTCGGCCATCGCCTCCGGAGTTGTGTTCAGCCGTTCTTCGACCAGTTCACGGTCGATACACACATCCGCGGTCACGGTTCGTCCTCTGCCTTTGATCGCATTCACGGCAGCCGGTTTCTTGTCGCTACAGAGGTTACCCGACAGCGCAACCAACTCGGCGGGGGTCTCCGCCTCGACGACCGTTGCGGCCTCGCGGGTTGCGATGGTTGCCATATTCATCCCCATTGCATCTTTTGTATCGTAGACAAACCGGAGATAGACGTTGTCGCCGACCACCGAAGGGTCAATATCCAGCAGTTCGCCGTGACTGGTAGTTGATTCTGCAGCAGCTTTGAGCGCTTCGAGATTTGCGTTCACCCAGTCGATAACGTGCTCTGCCTCTGCGACGTCCTCCACACGAAAGACAGGGGCGCGCGTCATCCCAGAATCAGTCACTCGGGCGGTTGCCCCACCCGCGGCATCGATTGTCGAGAGTCCGCGGTTGACGCTTGCGACGAGCGCACCTTCGGTTGTTGCCATCGGCAAGTAGAACTCCCCATCCGCTGCGCCGCCGTTGATACGCACCGGGCCGGCAACGCCCATCGGCAACTGTGCGCCGCCGATACCGTTTTCGATGTTCGCATCGGCTGCCTGTCCTGCGTCGAACGAATAGGAGCCTACCGTCTCTAGCTCTGCGTCCGTTTCACGCTCAAGAATCAACCGGCGGGCCGTTGCTGCTGTCTCGGCGTCCGCATGTGCTTCTAGCTCGTACAGTCGAAGGTCGCCCGACTGGACCCGGTCTGCGAGGGTCGCTGCATCTGTCATGAGCGAACTATCGCGGTCACTCCCCGTAAGCGCTCCGGAGCCAGTTAGTCAGCTTGTCGGCTCCGATGAATCCATCAGCACGCCGTTTGACGGGTTCTCCGTCGATGAAAATGACGTGTAACGGGACACTTGTCACGTTGAACCGGTCGATGAGTGGTGGGTCATCCCGTGGATTAATGGTGGCAACGACCGCATCACTTTCGCGTGCAACAAGGCCCAGAATCGGCTCCATCGAGTGACAGACGCCACACCCTTCGGTATAAAACTCGACGAGGATAATCGGCTGTGATTCAATGAGCTCATCAAGGTCGGCTTCGGATTCGAGCGCAACGGGCACGTCCGTATTCAGGTCGGCAGGCTGTGACATATCTCTCTGTTGGCAGGCATCTCACAAGTTTATTCGGGTCATTCCACCGCCTCAACACCGGTTATTTCGAACCGCGCGCCGCTGTGAGTGCTCTCGGTTACTTCGATATCCCAGCCATGGGCTTCGACAACCTCGTTGACGATGGCAAGCCCGAATCCGGTACCGTCCTCAGTTGTCGAGTAGCCGCTTTCAAAGACCTGTCCCTGTCTTTCGGGCGAAATTCCAGGTCCATCATCTGCAACAAAAAAGCCGTTGTCGAGCGAACCAACGGTAACTGTCACCTCGTCCCCACCATGCTCAAGCGCGTTCCGAAACAGGTTTTCGAGGACGCTGGCAAGCCGGCTTCTGTCGGCTTGAATCTCTCCAGAGACGTTGCAATTAAGCGTCCCATTCGTTGTATCGACGTTCTCCCAGCACTCGGTTACAACCTCCCGCAATCGAACTGGCTGTGGCTCGCCGATTGCTTCTCCCTGTTTAGCAAGGAGTAGCAGGTCCTCGATGAGCTGTTCCATCCGCGAGAGCGCTTGGTCAACATCCGCAAGATGTGGGCTATCTTCGCTCTGTCTGGCGAGGTCAAGGCGGAGTTCAGCAACGTTGAGCGGGTTCCGTAGGTCATGAGAGATGAGACTGGCGAACTTATCGAGTCGCTCTTTTTGTTTCGTCAGGTCCCGTTCGCGCTCAATTCGTTCAATTGCCTGTGTTGTATGGCTGATGAGCAACTCTGCAAGCGCAATATCCTGCTCGGAGAACGCCCTCGGTTCCGTGTGGGCGGCTTGGAAGACGCCATGCTTACCGATTGGAACGCTTAACCCGGCTCGATAGACGTCGGTTGCAGGGTCTGTTTCGTCGTCCTCAGTGATATCATCAACCACGCATGACTCCCCGCTTTGGTAGGTCTTTCCAGCCAGCCCTTGGTCTAATCGCATCCGGCGAGAGCCGTTTTCGGGTGATTCCTCCGAGGTGGCGTAGGGGACGAGCCACTCTCCCTCCCGAATAACTGCGGAACACATCTCAAGCGATAACACATCATCAGCGGCTTTCACCGTCTGCTCACAGGCTTCCTCGATTGTTTTTGCGGACTGAATTGTCGTCGAAACATCGTGTAACGTTTCCAGAGCGAGTTCACGCTCTTTTTGCTCTGTGACTTTTCGTGCAACCCAGAGGACCATCCGTGGGTCCGCTGTTGTTTCCAGTGGAGCGACTCGTGCTTCGAACCATTCAACGCCGCTTTGGACCGCAAGTTCATATTCGATAGTCTGCATCTCTCCAGTTTCAAGCACGGTCTCGATTGTGTCGATAAACCGCTCGGCACCTGGGGAGGGAATCAGGTCCTGCATTCGCTGTCCACGGAGACTGTCGGCTTCCGAGTACAGCAGCGGACTTCCCTCGCCGGCGATAAAGTCCACATACCGGCCCTCTTCATCGATGTAAAAGGCGACATCAGGAAAGCCTTCAGAGAGCAACTCTAGTCGTTCCTTTGCCCGTTGTGCAGCCTTCCGTGCACGTGTGGTCTCAACCGCGTTACGGATACGATTTGCGAGAATCGAGAACTGCTCAGGTGACCCTGTTTTCTGAACGTAATCAGTGACGCCGGCGGAAATTGCGTCACTAGCAACTTCCTCGCTTCCCTGCCCGGTAAATAGAATAAACGGCAGTTGCTCGAACCGTGCCCTTACCTCCTCTAGCAATTCGATTCCGTTTCGCCCCGGCATATCATAATCCGAAACGACACAATCAAACGACTCTGCTTCGAGGCGTGTCAACCCTTCGGCTGCGTCGGCGGCGTGTGAAAGTACAAATGAGGTGGCTTCGCGTTCGAGAAACGCTGCCGTCACGTCTTTGAATGCCGCATCGTCATCGACGTGTAAGACGCGTATCTCGTCATCCATACGCGATACTCTCGTTACGTTCGTATAGAACTTGTGGACATGTCAGTATAGCCTCAGGCCGTTCGTTTCCACTCTTCGAGCGTGAACCGTTCGTACGGCGTTTGGTTCACTCGTTCCCAGTCTTGCTCATCCCATTCGGGATAATATGTATCGCCTTCGTAGACACCTGGAACGCGGGTGAGCACCATTCGATCGAGAACGGGCTGAAACAACTCGTAGATTTTCTCCCCACCGAGGACATAGGCGGTCGGTTCGCCGGCGGATTCGAGGAGAGAGATAGCATCCTCGACACTGTGTGCGTGTGTTGCACTCTCCACTGGAAACGTCTGCGCTGTTCGACTCAACACGACCTGTTTTGACCCTGGTAGGTCATCTAGCATCGAGTCGAACGTTTTGCGTCCCAAAATTACGGGTGAGTCAGCGACGCGCTCGCGGTACTGTTTTTTGTCTTTTGGGAGGCTCTCCCATGGTAATTCCCCATCCTTGCCGATGACGCGATTTTCCGCGATGGCCGCAACTGAGACGAGTTCCATACTCACTGCTCCGAAAGGGGTGGGTCCGCTTTGAGTTCGTCACGCGATTTGGGGTAGGTTCTGAGCTCTTTGTTGATGGCAATACCGGCTTTTGCTCCTTCGCCCATTGCGATCGGAATCTGGTTGTTTCCGGGGGTCAGGTCACCAACTGCGTACACACCATCGACGCTTGTTCGCCCATCTTCGTCGACGGCTACCGTCCCACCATCCGTTCGTTCACAGCCCAGTTGGTCGGCAAGGTCGGCGTTGAAATCGGAGCCGTACATGGCAAAGCCACCTTTGTATTCGCGGGCTGTTCCGTCCGCAAATTCGAAGCCACCGAGCCATGTTGGGTCTTCGTCGTCTTTGAACATGCTTTGTATCTCTTCTTCGACGATATCGACCGGGTGGGCGCGAATCAGTTCGTCCGTTTCGTCGCTCCAGGTTGGCTCATCGCCGCGAAGGAGCAGGTCAACATCGTCCGTAAAGTTGAGCATAATCATGGCGACGTATGCGGCGGTATCGTTGTGGCCCATCACGTAGACGGATTCGTCACGAAACATGTAGCCATCACACTGCAGACAGTAGTGTAGACCACGACCGGTTCGTGGAAGCGGCGGCTCTGGTCGCTCGTCGTTGAACCCCGTTGCAAGCACGACGCGCTCTGCTCGCAGCGTCTCCGAACCTGTCCGCACCTCGAACAGCGGTTCGTCACCTTCGAGCGGTTCGATTTCGGTCACGACGTCCTGATACAGGTCAGTCCCGTAGTGGTCCAGTTGTTCCTTTGCCGTTTTGAGAAATTCGACGCCGGATACCTCCTCAGTCACGCCAATAACGTTGTGGGTATCCATCATCATCGCCGCCCGACCGCCACCACGGTCAACCAGTGCGGTGTCGTGGTTCAACCGGGTTGTATACAGCGCCGTTGAGAGGCCACCGGGGCCACCGCCGACGACGATAACCTCGTACTCGCTTTCCGCGTCGGTCTCAGTAGCATCCGCTGAATCGTTCGTCTCTGTCACAGGAACTGATACGGGAGCGAACCATTTAAGCGTTCGACTCCGATTCGCCATGAACAACTCTCTATTGGTTCGTTAGTCGCTGTATCCGCCTCTTTCACTATACACTCAAAAAAAGTGAAACAGCTTATGTGTGCTTTTCGAGCAGTCCGTCGGCGGCACGTCTCCACTCGACGTCCTCATCGAAATACTGCTCTGCAATTGGTTGCTCTGGCATTTCACCAGTGTGGCGCTTTTCCTCTCCGTAGGATGGGCGGTCCTGTACAAAGAACCGGCCGGTGAGCACCTCTCCTTCGTAGAGCCGAGATTCGGCGTCGTACATCGCAGCGCTCGCTTCGCGGCGGTCGCTTACGTCGAAATCGAACTCATCCGATTGCTGAACATCCGTGTATGGGACGTACTCCTTTGCGTCTTTGTTCCAGGTTGGACACTGGGTGAGGAAATCAACGTGGGCGAACCCATCGTGTGCGATTGCTTCGGCCAAAATTTCCTGCGCCTGCCGTGGGTTCGTTGCGGCTGTCCGTGCCACATAGGAGGCACCGGATGCCAGCGACAGCGAAAGCGGTCGAACCGGGTCTTTGGCGCTGCCCGCTGGCTGGGTTTTCGATTTGTGCCCCTTTGGACTCGTGGGGGAGGTCTGTCCTTTCGTGAGCCCGAAAATCTCGTTGTTGAACACGATATAGGTCATATCGTGGTTCTCACGCGCGGTGTGCATGAAGTGGTTGCCACCGATACCGTATCCGTCACCGTCACCACCGGCAGCAACGACTTCGAGGCCAGGATTGGCGAGCTTTGCCGCTCGTGCAATTGGGAGTGACCGGCCGTGAATCGAGTGGTAGCCGTAACTCTCAAAGTAGCTTGAAAGTTTTCCGGAACAGCCGATACCCGTCACCAGCAGTACCTCTTCCGGTGAGCGGCCGAGTTCGACCATTGCGCCTTTGAGCGCGTTCAGGACGGCGAAATCCCCACAGCCTGGACACCAGGTTGGCTGTGGTTCGACACCGGGTGTGAACGCTTCCTTGTCTGACTCGCTATCCTCCGAAATCGCTGTGAATGCTGACATTAGTGGTCACCTCGTGGTTTGCTGTGCATGGTTAATCACCCGCTGCCGGCTGGAGAACAAGGTTCCCTGCCGGCGGTTCCTCGCCGTTAACTGTTGATTCGAACCCTTCGACAATCTCGCCGGGCTCGAACGGTTCGCCATCGTATTTAAGCATACTCGAGAGCTTCTCGCCGAATCGACCGAGTTCTTTCTGGGTCAGGCCGCGGAACTGTCCGGTTGCGTTCATCTCGACGACGACGCACTCGTCGACGCTTTCGAGGAACTCGGTTACCTCCCCTTTTGGATACGGCATTAGGTCGCTCACTCCGAGCGCTTTCACCTTGTGGCCGGCAGCATTGAGTCGGTCGACGGCTTCGAAGACCGTATCTTGTGTGCTGCCCCAGGTCATCAGACCGAGCGTGGCATCGTCTGGGCCGTGGTATGTCTGGTTGCTCTCGCCGCGAGTATCGAGTCGGTCGCGAACGGATTCGAGCTTTCGGAGTCGTCGGTCCATCTGTGCTTTCCGGTTGTCTGGGTCTTCGCAGATGTGGCCAACTTCCTGTGATTCGTTTCCAGTGACAAGGTGGCGTCCACCTTTCTGTCCCGGAATCGAACGTGGGTTCGAGCCATCCTCGACATCGTGTCTGTAGCGTTGGAACTTTCCAGAGGCGTCGTGGGCGGCCTCTGCAAGCTCTTCTTCGGTCAGGACAGCACCGAGGTCTGGTGACGGCTCGCGGTCGAAAAATTCCAGCGGGACAGTGCGCAGTTCGCCCTGTGTCTTCTGGTCATAGACGACAATCGCGGGAACGTTGTAATCGTACGCGAGGTCGAACGCAAGTCGTGTCTGTTCGTAGGCTTCACGGACATTGGC
>PUNZ01000185.1 GCA_003551945.1 Halovenus sp.
ATACAGCGATAACTACTATCACTGGTTGATCGAAACGGTTCCAACCATCCGGTACCTCCGGGCCTTCGAGGTACAAACTGGACTAGACGTGACCTACCTGGTTCCGGGCGATGCCCCCTCGTGGCTCGAGGAAACGCTAGAACTACTCGAGATTCCAGATGAAAAAATCGAATGGGCCTCGAGCCCTGTTTACTACGCTGATCAATTGGTGTTACCCTCGTTCCCTCTCCAAATCCGACAGGACTATGACTGGATTATCGAAACCGTCCTTAGTAACGTTACCACGGAACGGAACGCCATCGGTGTTGGGAACAATGTCTTCATTTCACGATCGAACGCGATCGAACGTCGCGCGGTTAACGAAAGTGAAGTGATGGAGATGCTTTCGAGGTACGGGTTTCAAAAATATCAGTTGGAAGATCTAACCGTTGCGGAAAACGTGTTACTGTTTCATAACGCAGACGTGGTGGTGGGTGCACACGGAGCGGGATTGACTGACCTCATTTATTGTACGGATGGAGGGGTGATCGAGTTGTTCGGATCAATGATTAAACACCCATACAGGGAACTCGCCCAGACGGTCAATGTAGAATACACTTCGCTACGATGCAGGCCGAGGTCTACTGATCTACATATCGATATCGATGCGCTTGAAACCGTTGTCCGCACGCATCTTCGAAGTACCGAGATGGAACGCGAGTGACAGCAAGTCCCACGAGACGGTTACACCGAAACACTTCTGTGTTGTCAAAATCGTGCACACAAAAGTGGTTACAGGCGCTTACTACCGCCCATCTTGGGCATATCACAGTGTGTGAGATGCTCTCTTGCCTCTAGTGATATTCCGCTGAGGCTTTCTGCCTCTGCAACCTCTTCTCGGAGCGCTTGCCACCGTTCGTGCCGTGCGATGACGTGTACTGGAATCCTATCGATCTCGAGTACCGTTGCGATCGCTAGTCGATGGTTCCCATCGACGAACAGGGGTTTGCCGTCGCGACCAATTGCGACAGCAATCTCTTCCTTTGAACGGTCAAACTTTCTGTCTAAAACGATCTCACGTAATGGTTTTCCTTCGAGTTCTTCTTGAGATTTGAACCCATCAGTTTGTATCTGGTCAAATAGGGTTTCAAGATGAGCAATACGTTCGTCGATATCGTCTTCCGTTAGCGAACCGTTCCAAAACGATTCCCCTCGATCGATTCGCTTAATGGCCTCACGATAGACGTCGGTTTCTTCCCAGGGCGTGCCGTTTCCGAAGTGATCGACAACGCTTCGATATTTAATCAACTCGCCGACCGTGCGTTCGGAACGATCCCAGTCGCCATCAATAACAGCACCGAGGTCGTCCCACCGACCGATTTGGATGCTCGGTCGGTGAGTGATCTGCTTTGGGTCGACGTGTATGATAGAAAACGGTTCGCTCGTACGGCAGCCTTGGCAAAGGATGGCCCGATACAAGTACCTGAGATACCACCAGTAACCTTGGTAATTCAGGTTTAGCACACGAAGCCCTGCTCTAATCGCGGCAAGGACCCCTTTTTTTCGAAGAACGACCAACCCCTGCTGGATCACGTCGCGTTTAGTCGCTGTACTCACCGATAACTCAGGTATCACGTCGGGTTTTAAACTGCTTTCGATCTGATTAATATTCAACCGTACCTAACATCTACAGATCTCACCCTATTAGCAGTACAGTTGTGCAGTTTGGCGACCAGTCACGCCTGCGGAACTGAAATCGCGATATCGGACACTCTGGTAGATTCATAAAGCCTGGCCGTCAGAGTATTTGCATCTGCCGTGTTCTTTGATAACATTTTTCCTCGTGGATCGTAATGGAGGGCGAGTTGCCGGTCGATCCACTCTCGTTGTGCATCCCTGTTGTTCTCACCGAACACCTCGAGTACGTACGCCATTTCGATCCCGGAGCAGTTGTATGGATAGCCATACGGATTTCCGTCAAGTTGGGCTGCAAACCCGTCACCCGTGGCAAACGAGAGCGCCCGGTCGAAGACACGACTGTTCCAGAAGTCGTGTGACGGAAACCGCTCGTACAACAGAGCGAACGCGTACATGTTGAACGAGTGATAGCCAATGGCCCGTTCGTGCCACTCGTCTTTTGAGCTCGATTCCCCACCTCGTGTAGCCATCGACCGAAGCTGTCCGAGGATCATCTTGTGTGCGGTTCCTCTCCGGATCCCATCGAAGAACACCGTCGTATATTTTGGAATATTGAAGTCAGGTTTGAGAAGATGTCGTATTATCCCGGATTCATACAGTTGCGTGTTGGCCTTGAGCTCGTCCATGAACCGCCGAACACGCCGTTCGACTTCCGGATTGGTGTTTGGCTGTTGGGCCAGTAGTGCGCCAACTGCAGCAAACCAGAGCTGATGGTTAAACGTCATGTCGAACCCGATCACAGTACCGTCAATATCAACGATTTTCCACGCGGCGAGCCGTTCGTCGAAGGGGTGCAAAAGGAAAACCGACTCAGCTAGATGCAGCAATTCTTCGCGATCAAGTGTCTCCCCGGCAGCGACGAGCGCCTCGATCGACCAGGCCTGCCCAATCAAGCCATTACACCGGTCTTGGGAGCTTACATGTCTGTGGTGAAACGTCTGTTCGTAGGGCCTAGCCTCCTGTGAGAGGAGGTACTCGACTGCCCGGTCACTAGCCGATCGATACCGGTCTTCGTTCGACGATTCATACGCGTTGAGAAACGTCAAAAGCCAGTGTCATGTGTTCCTGACAGGTGTTTCGGGGTCGTTCCAGGGACCGTTCCTTCCAGGGGGTAGAGAACCGTTTTCGGCCATCTTTTCGATAGCTTCGTCGGCACAATCGGCCAACAATTCGTACAAGCGGGCCATCACTATCCATAGCCGGCGAGCCACAATTGAATAATATTACGGATGCTGCCGAGGGTGCCTAACGGAGATTTTGACCCATAGACCTGACACCCACCCACCGTGGTATTTATAAATAAAAACGTTTGAGCCCTGTTGGTTTTCAGTCGGGTGTATCTATCACCTTGACATCCAACCGGCGGTTTTTTTACACCCATCTCCGTCCATATTGGTAGATGGCTGGACCGGATGTGTCGATTGTTATCCCGGTCTATAACGATCCTGAAGGTATCGTTACCACTCTCGAAACGCTGCTTGCTCGCACACACGTGGCCGTCGAAATCGTCGTTGTGGACAACGGATCCGATGACGAAACGCCGGAGGTAGTTGCAGGCTACGCAAACGGCCGCGAGCATCTTACACTCATCTTCGAGCGCGATATCCAATCATCCTACGCAGCCAGAAACACCGGCATCGAGTATGCAGACGGCGACGTCATCTGTTTTCTCGACGCCGACCAACGAGTCACAGAGGGATGGCTCGAGGCAGCCCTCTCCCGTCTCCAATCCAAAAACGCCCACTATCTCGCCCCGAACATCGAACTCGAGACACCTGAAAACCCGACCAGAACGGCTCAGTACAACCGAATATCTGGATTCCCGATCGAGGATTTCCTCGAGCACCACCAGTACGCACCCACCTCGTGTCTGTTCGTCACCCGCGAACTCCTCGAAGACGTTGGACACTTCGACGAGCGACTGGTTTCCGGCGGCGACCTCGAGTTTGGGAACCGCGTGTACGACGCAGGTTACGATCTCGTGTTCGCGCCCGATTCGACGGTGATTCACCCGACTCGAGCGGACTTTCGGTCACTCTGGAAGCGGAACGTCCGCATCGGTCGCGGACACTGCCAGCTACAGCGGTACTACCCGGATAGTTACGGTCGCGTCGGCATCCCTCCCCGGCCGAGCGGAATTCGGACCGACCAGTACGATGGGTCGTTACATCCGCTCGTCTACCGGTCGATCGC
>PUNZ01000062.1 GCA_003551945.1 Halovenus sp.
CAAACCCATCCTGTCCCGCCACGTAGACAATGTCACCGTCGTGGTGAACTGCCGCATCCCGAGCGCCTGAAACGGCGACCTCACCGAGTGGTTCGAACGGTTCGGTAGTTCCTTCCGTTGTAGGTAGCTTGTTCTTCTTTCGGTTAGCTGCCGTAGTTCGGCCGGCTAACAGACCGCCCGCTGTGACAGCGGATCCAGTTGCAGCGGCCCCCAAGAACGTGCGGCGGTCCATATTAGAACGTCGTGCTGAACGATGAAGAGCAATTCGGGAAAGAGAACAACCCGCTGTTAGTCACCAGCGTGGATTATGTTCCGTGTTGCCAGCTATCCATATACTCCTGTTGGGTGTCTGTCAGCGCGTCGGTCTCGATTCCTTCCGCTTCCAGTTTGATTTCAGCGACTTCGATATCGAGTTCGTCCGGAACGTTGTGAACGCCGGCCGCGTATGCATCACCGTTTTCAACGATTTCGCGCACACAGACCGCCTGCACACCGAAACTCTGGTCCATCACCTCGACTGGATGGCCGAGCGAGATTGGGCTTGCTAGGTTGACCAGTCGACCCTCCGCAAGTACGTTGAGGCGACGACCATCGGACAGTTCGTAGGCCTGCACGCCGTCACGAACCTCGTAGGTGTCGGCGGCCATCGACTCAAGCGTTTCAAGGTCGATTTCGACGTCGAAGTGGCCCGCGTTAGCGAGCAAGACACCGTCTTTCATCTCCTCAAAGTGCTCCTCGACGATGATATCACGGTTGCCAGTCGTCGTAATGAACACGTCTCCGCACGCGGCAGCATCGGCCATTGGCTGGACGTCGAACCCTTCCATGTGCGCTTCGAGGGCGCGGCGTGGTTCGACTTCAGTGACGACGACGTTGGCGTTCTGTCCGGCGGCTTTGCGGGCGACGCCTTTGCCACAATAGCCAAAGCCAGCGACGACGACCGTTTTGCCGGCCCATGACAGGTTCGTCGTCATGGCAATGGATGCCAACGAAGATTCGCCGGTCCCGTGGATGTTATCGAACAGTCGTTTCATCGGCGTATCGTTGACGGCAAACATCGGATACTCAAGTGCGCCGTCGTCGGCCATTGCCCGGAGGCGGTGGACACCAGTCGTCGTCTCCTCACACCCACCAACGATGGTATCGAGCAATTCTGGGTAGTCCTCGTGAATCGCAAAGACGAGGTCGCCGCCATCATCGACCGTAATCGTCGGTTCGTGTTCGATAACGGCTTCGATAGCCTCATAATATTCGTCGCTGTCGACACCACGCTTTGCATACGAGGTGACACCCTCAACGGCATCGAGTGCGACGCTCACATCGTCGTGGGTCGAAAGGGGATTACAGCCGGTGATGGCGACGTCTGCGCCACCAGCGGCGAGTACCTCTGCGAGGATTGCCGTTTTCGCTTCGACGTGCATCGCCATGCCAATCCGTTCGCCAGCGAACGGTTGGTTCTCCTCAAATTGCTCGCGAAGCGCCGCCATAATCGGCATATGTTGACGTGCCCAGTCCATCTTCCGCTGGCCACTTTCCGTGAGGTCGGTGGACAGCTGGTCGCTAATCGGTTGCATATATGTCCATTGGCCAGATGGCTGAAAACACTACCGAACGAGAGCAGGCGAAACGTTGACAATTACGGCATGAGTGTGTCACAGTATGAGCACGAGAGTTCTCGTTCCAGTCGACGAATCAGAGTTTGCAAAAGAAGCAGTGGAGCTAGCAGCGGAGCTGTTTCCGGACGGGACGCTTGTTCTTATCCACGTGATTAACCCTGCGGAGGCTGGCTTTGGCTCGGAAGCGACAATCCCGAGCTTTCCGGAAGGATGGTACGAGCAGCGACAAAAAAACGCTGAAACCCAGTTTGATGAACTGGAATCGCTCGCTGCCGACTACGATGTAACCGTAGAACAAATCGTCGAACTGGGTGGCCCAACGCGGACGATTGTGGATGCTATCGAAGATGAGAATATCGACCACGTCGTGATGGGAAGCACTGGACGACAGGGGGTCTCGCGGATTTTACTCGGCAGTGTCGCAGAGGGTGTCGTCAGACGGTCACCCGTTCCGGTGACGATTGTCAGATAAGGGCGTCGAGAAACCAATTGCAGAAATTGTGGTCCAATACTGCCTCACTGTGGCGTTTTGCTGTTCTGTGCTGCTAGATTGAAACAGTGACTGGTACGTACTCGTGGGGAATGTTCATCCCCGCTGAAAGACGGGAGCAGGGGATAGCGCGAAAAGGGATAGCGCAACCAACCGCAGTGCCGGGGCAGGCAGCCGCAGTCGGGTAGGGATAGTGTAGTATGGGTACTGCAGGGAGTGTCGTATCAGTTAGTTCACTGCAGTCGGTCGAGCAGTTTGCGAACGGGGCTGCTCGTCTGCTGCAGGTCGGTGTTACGTGGACTCCATTTCAATGCGAGTCGGTCTGTCGTGTCAGCTTGGGATTTTGCTGTCATCAAATACACCTACTGGCTGTGGACATATATACATGTCGGATTTTCTATGTTTTCTCACCGGAAACGGCCGGTAGAGGCGTTCACAATACAGAAACGGCCACCAAGGTCGGGTATCTGCCAGAGCCATGAGGTAGAGCCAAAGAGACGCAATTACTCCGTCAACGATGCGTATTATCCGCCGTTTCGCTCTGGCGAACAGCCCACAACAAACCGAAGTCAAACAGCCTTATCAGCGGAGCAAGCCAATACCGGCGTATGAGCGACGACCGCGTGCATGCGACTGAAACCTCTATTCGAGTTCTTGAGGGAATCGTTGAACTCGACGGAGAGGCGGGTATCACCGAACTCGCCACCCATCTATCGGTCGCAAAAAGCACCATTTTCAAGCACCTCAACACGCTTGAGCGGAAGGGTATGGTAGTCAGGCACGGAGACAGGTACAGGATTGGTCTGCGGACGCTGGAGTTTGGCGGCTACGCACAGCGGTATGAAGGCATCTACGACACGGCCCACCCAGAAGTCAGACAGCTCGCAGATGAGTCCGGAGAGCTAGCGAATCTGATGTTCGAAGAGCTCGGCAAAGGCGTCTATGTCTACACTGCAGAAGGCGACAAAGCCGTTGATATCAACACACAGACGGGCCGGCGTGACTTTCTACACTCAACCGGAATCGGAAAAGCGATTCTCGCAACCTTCCCCAAAGAGCGCGTCAAAGAGATTATCGAGACACACGGGCTCCCACGAGCGACGGAACACACGATAACCGACGAAGACGAACTGTTTGACGAACTGGCGACGATTCGTGAGGATGGTATTGCCTACGACCACGAAGAATCAACGCTCGGGATGGCCTGTATTGCCCGTCCGCTTTCGACCCCAACGGAGCGACACGCAGCAATCAGCATCACCGGGCCCGTAAGCAGAGTGATGGACGAGGAAAAAGAACAGGAAATTCGGACGCTCCTCGACCGTGCCGGGAACGTTATCGAACTTAATCTGACTGGGTAATAGCTGACGGACGAACAGTGACCCGCCGTTCGCAATCGGGAAACAACTGGTGATTTTTGCCACATCATGTGTGATAGTCACGAACAATTATTCGAAAAAAGATATTTTACTCCGGCTTGGTAAATGCGCCCGGATGAGCGAGCAGACCACAAAAGCGACACTACACGAGCGGTCACTGAGTCAGGATGTCCGTGAGTTTGGCGCGATATTGGGAGATATTATTCGCGAGCATGCATCGGAAACAGAGTTCGAAACCGTCGAAGGGATGCGGACGACAGCAATCGAGTATCGGCAGGGGCAGATTGCCTCTCGTGAGCCCTTATACGAAACCCTCGAAGCGCTTGACTCCGACGAAAAGAACAGTCTTGCACGCGCATTTGCGACGTATTTCGAACTCACAAACATCGCAGAAGAGCGCGAGCGCGTCCGTGAACTCCGTGCCGGTTCACAGCGCGGGGACCTCGCAGACAGCCTGGAAGAAATTGCGGCCGAGTTATCAACTGTCAACCGCGACGACGCAGAGCGGATTCTCGATGACGTGCTCATACAGCCAACGTTCACCGCGCACCCGACGGAAGCGAGGCGGAAGACCATCAAAGCAAAGCTCCGGACGATTGCGACTGAACTGCAGGCGCTTGATGAGTGCCGACTCACCGATAAAGAACGAACCCACCGAATCCGCGATATCGAAGCGGAGATACTGGGGCTCTGGCAGACGCCGCAGGTTCGAAGTCGGCCACCAGAGCCGGAGGATGAAGCACGGAATGTGCAATGGTATCTCGCAAATACCCTCTTTGATATCGTTCCCGAAGTCTATGCTGAACTCGATGATGCGCTGTCAGCCGAGTTCGACTCGGATATCGCCGTGCCACAACTGCTCGCGTTTCGGTCGTGGGCTGGAAGCGACCGCGACGGCAATCCATACGTCACTCCAGAGGTCACAACGAACACGCTCGAAAACCAACGGGAAGCAGCCATCGATGTATACCTTGACAGGCTTGCCGACCTCTCCAGCGCGCTGAGTCTCGACGGGTCACGGGTGAGCCTCGATGAGAACATCAAAGACCCGCTTGAAGCGAGCGAGACGGACCTGCGCGAAGTGAGAGCAGAGGCTGCAAAGCGCTATCCAGACGAGCCATACCGTCGAGCGCTTGTGCTGTTGCGGGCGAAGCTCAACCGTGTCGGAAGCGTTCGTCCTGGTGGATACGAACGTGCAACCGAGTTTTATGACGACCTTGCAGTGCTCGCCAACAGCCTGCGAGCAAATCGCTGTGACCCAATCGTCACGGAGCACGTCGAACCGCTTATGCGACAGGTCGAAACGTTCGGCTTTACGCTAACGAGCTTTGACCTGCGCGACCACCGGAAACAGCATACGAAGGCAGTGAGTGAAGCGCTTGCACGCGAGGGAATCGACTATGCGGGACGTGAAGAAAACGAGCGTGTTGCGGTGTTGACCGAAGCCATCCTCGAAGACGACCCCGTCATTTCTCTTGCTGACCCTGAGGGCCTCTCAGACACGGCTGCTCGCGTGCTGCGGCGGTTTGACTGTCTGGCAGACTGGCAGCGAGAGTATGGCGAGCAAGCAATCGATACCTACTGTATTTCGATGGCTGATGAACCAAGCCACGTACTCGAAGTGCTCTTTCTGGCCGAACAAGCAGATATCGTCGACCTCCCAAGTTACTGTGGACTGGATATCGTCCCGTTACTCGAAACTGAGCGTGCACTCTCCGGGGCACGGCGCATCATGGGGACGCTGTTCGAGAATGAAGCCTATCAGCAGGCGCTTGAGGCACGGGGGAACACCCAAGAAATCATGCTCGGGTACTCCGACTCAAACAAAGAAAACGGTTTTCTCGCAGCCAACTGGTCGCTCTATAAAAATCAACAACACCTTGCCGAGATCACCGACGATTACGACGTAACCCTCCGGCTGTTTCATGGTCGAGGTGGGTCAATCTCTCGTGGTGGCGGTCCGATGAACGATGCGCTCAACGCCTTGCCGAACAACACCGTTACCGGTGAAGTCAAATTCACCGAGCAAGGTGAGGCAATCGCCGAAAAGTACGGGAATAAGCGTATCGGTGAGCGCGAACTTGAACAGATGCTGAATGCGCAGCTCTCTGCACGAAAGCGGGCACTCGGACAGCCAACAGCAGAGATAGCCGATGAGTGGGAATACGCAATGGACACGATGGCAGACGCTGCAAGAGACGAGTACCAGCGACTGCTTGAATCAGACGGCTTTGTAGCCTATTTCGGACAAGCAACGCCAATCGGCGTCATCGAAGACTTGAATCTCGGCTCTCGTCCTGCTTCGCGGTCGGACGAGCGAACCGTCGAAGACTTGCGGGCGATTCCGTGGGTCTTTTCGTGGACGCAAGCCCGGTGTATCCTTCCGGGCTGGTTCTCACTGGCCGCCGGTATCGACGCCTATCTTGAAAGTGGGGGTGACCTAGCAACACTCCAGGAGATGTACGAAAAGTGGCCGTTTTTTCAGACGACAGTCGACAATGCGGGAAAAGCACTTGGACAGACAGAGATGGACATTGCTGAGACCTACGCTGACCTCGCAGACCCGACGCTCCAATCGGAGTTCTTTCCATGGATTCACAACGAGTACGACCGAGCGGTCGAATTGGTGACGGAAATCACAGGACGTGACAGTCCGATTCGCCGGGAATGGCTGCGTGAAAGCCTTGAGCGGCGGAACCCCTATGTCGACCCGTTGAACCTGTTGCAGACTCACTTGCTGGCACAACAAGACCTCACTGAAACCGATGAGCAAACGCTGCGAATTACGGTTAAAGGAATCGCTGCGGGGATGAAAAATACGGGATAACTTCACCGTCAATACCCCTGAGAAAAAAATATAAATTTAATAATATAATAATTGAAAATGTTGTTTTTGGCAGGCGAGAGTTGAAAATATGAACGTGCCAATATATACGACGTTTGATATGAAAACTGGCAAGGGCCGACAGTGGTGCAAAGGTTTAATTCGTTGACTTAGTTACTCAGTGGTATGGCATCAAGTGGCTCTGGCGGTTGGGATGCGTCGGCTACCTCGTTGGGGATTGACCGACCAGACGTTCCCGAGTATAGTGCGTTTGCCGACCAACTGCGCGAGCAGGTTCGCGGCGATGTGCAGTTTGATGAGTACACGCAGATACTCTATGCAACGGACGGGAGTATCTATCAGGCGCGGCCTGCAGGCGTTGTATTGCCAAAATCGGTCGAGGACGTCAAAGCGACCATCTCGCTCGCCGCGGAATACGATATTCCCGTGCTCCCACGCGGGGCTGGGTCGTCGCTCGGCGGACAAACTGTTGGACGCGGCTGTGTTGTCCTTGATTTCACCAAGTACATGGACGACATCGTCGAAATCAATCCCGACGAGCAACTGGCAACAATCCAGCCGGGGCTGGTACAGGACCACCTTGACGCGACGCTTGCGGAGTACGGGCTCAAGTTTGCGCCGGACCCAGCATCCTCGAATCGTGCAACAGTCGTCGGCGGTATCGGAAACAACTCGACCGGCGCACATTCGGTTCGATACGGTATCAGCGACGCCTACACCGAAGAGTTGCAGGTAATTCTCGCAAACGGCGAGCAGATCCATACCCGAGAGATTGTCCTTGATTCCGAGGAATACAACGCGATTGTTGAAGCCGACGATGTCGAGGCGGAGCTCTATACGACTGTTCGGGACCTTGTCGAAAGTAACCAAGAAGAGATTGACGAGAAGTATCCATCGTTGAAACGCTCTGTCTCTGGCTATAATCTGCAGAAAGTTATTTACGAAAACGAGGATGGTGAGAAAGTCATCAACCTCTCAAAGCTCTTCGTTGGTGCGGAGGGGACTCTTGGCGTCATCGTCGAAGCGACGGTTTCGCTGGTCACCCAACCCGACGAGACGGCGCTTGCCCTGTACTGTTTCACCGACCTCATTGATGCGCTCAGAGCTGTTCCTGAGGCGCTCGAATACCCAGTCAGTGCGGTTGAACTGATGGACGATGAGGTGTTCCGGCTCGCCAGAGAGTCGGAAGGCTATGCCAAATTCGCCGAACCGATTCCGGAAGACGCCGCCGCGGCACTCATGCTTGAATGGGATAACGAACTGGTGCCGCCGGAGGATGGCGACCAGCGAAGTGCGTTCGAGGCTGCTATTGGAGATACGAATGAACGGTTTGTCGAAACTGGAGACGCGTTCGAGGTCATCGAAGCCTACAGCGAGGAAGACCAGGCAGACATCTGGAAGCTCCGGAAGGCTGCAATTCCACTGTTGATGGGGCTGCAGGGCGACCCGAAACCGTATCCGTTCATCGAAGATGCAACCGTCCCCCCGGAGGAACTCGCCGAGTACGTCGAGAAATTCGAGGGTGTGCTTGAGGACCACGACACCTCTGCAGCTTACTTCGCACACGCGGGCTCAGGAACCCTCCACATCCGCCCGATACTGAACCTCAAAGACGACGAGAATGGCATCCAGAAGATGCACTCGATAACGGATGACGTCACCGACCTGGTGCTTGAGCACCACGGTTCTTTCTCTGGTGAGCACGGGGACGGAATGGCCCGGACGGAGTTCAACCCGAAGATGTATGGCGACCAGATTTGGGAAGCGTTCAAGATCCTCAAAACGACGTTTGACCCGAACTGGCTGATGAATCCAGGAAACGTCGTCTACCGCGAAGGGCCGGAAGATTATGGGCCAGATAACGACCGCGGTGTCGGTGCAGATAACCGAGAGAACCTCCGGTATGGTGCTGCCTATCAGTCAATCGAACCGACGACCGAGCTCGATTTCGACGAAGAAGGCGGCTTTTCACATCTCGTGGAACTCTGTAACGGCTGTGGTACCTGTCGACAGACCGATTCCGACGTAATGTGTCCGACGTATCGAGCCTCAAAAGAGGAGATTCAAACAACCCGTGGTCGTGCGAACATGCTCCGTGCGGCCATCAGCGGCGAGATTCCGTACGAAGAGATTCATTCCGACCGCTTCCAGAAAGAAGTGCTTGACCTCTGTGTTGGCTGTAAAGGCTGTAAGAGCGACTGTCCAACCGGTGTGGACATGGCAAAGCTCAAAGCCGAAGTCAAACACGAGCACATCCGGGAGGAGGGCTCAAGTTTCCGCTCAAAGATTTTCGGAAACATCGATAAGTATTCCGCGCTTGGGAGCAAGCTTGCGCCGCTATCAAATATCGGGCCGAAACTCCCCGGTGCCCGCCTGGTGATGGAGAAAACGCTCGGTATTGCCCGCGACCGCCAGTTGCCGACGTTCAAACGACAGACGCTCGAAAAATGGTTCGACGCTCGCGGTGGCTCAACCGTTTCCGAAGCGGAAGCCGACGCAAAGGTGTTGTTGTTCCCAGACACCTTTACGAACTACAGCTACCCAGAGCCTGGAAAAGCCGCAGTGGAAGTCCTCGAAGCCGCAAATATTCACGTTCAGATACCGGGCGACCTCGCGCCATCTGGCCGAGCAGCGTTCTCGATGGGCTATCTCGACAACGTCCGTGAACACGCCCAAACGAACGTCGAAAAACTGGCCCCGATGGTTGATGACGGCTGGTCAGTCGTCTTTGTCGAGCCCTCGGATGCGGTGATGTTCCAAGATGAGTATCTCGATATGTTGGAGGGCCAGGACGTACAGAAAGTCTCCGCAGCAGCCTACGGTGTCCTCGAATATCTGGATGCTGGACGCGTTGACGAGGAGATTGCGTTCGACGCACCAGCGGAGACGCTCACTTACCACGGCCACTGCAACCAGAAGGCAACGAACAAAGACCACCACGCAGTCGGCGTCCTCCGCCGTGCCGGCTACGCCGTTGACCCACTCGATTCATCCTGTTGTGGGATGGCTGGCTCGTTCGGCTATGAGGCCGAACATTACGAACTCTCGAAGGCCATCGGACAGATTCTCTTTGACCAGGTCGAAGAAAGCGATGGTGAGACCGTGACGGCACCCGGTGCCTCCTGTCGCTCACAGCTCGGCGACCGCCCGGGTGAAGAAAACCCACCACACCCAATCGAGAAACTCGCGGAAGCGCTGAACTAACAACATACCGCCTCTTCACTGTTGGATTAGTTTGATGTCACCTGGTTTGTGAGCGTGGCGTCGGGATTCTTACGCAGGTTGTCGACGTTCTCCGCGAGAATATCCGCACACCGTTCAAAGTATTCCGGTGTGTGGCCGGAATTATGCGGTGTAATTTGGACGTTCTCAAACCGCCAGAGCGGGTGGTCCTCCGGGAGCGGTTCCGGGTCTGTGACATCAAGCGTCGCACCTGCAATCGCGTTTGATTTGAGCGCGTTGACAAGGTCATCGGTCTTGACGACCGGGCCGCGAGCAATGTTGACGAGAAGTGCGTCAGTGTGCATCGTCCGGAACACGTCCCGATCAATAAGGTGTTCAGTGGTCTCTGTCAGCGGACAGGCAAGGATGACATACTCGCTGTCAGCAACGGCTTCATGAATCTCGTCGAATCCATAGACCTCCGACGTGGGACCCCCTTTCTCAGGTGAGTAGCGGACACCGACGGTCTCCATCGAAAACGCCTGCAACCGGTCGACGATAGCGGAGCCAATCGCGCCAAGACCGACAACGGTTGCGCGTGAGCCATGGAGTTCGCGGGTGTGATAGCCACGCCACTCGCGCCGTTCTTGTTGCCGAAGTGCTCGGCGGAACTGCCGGGCAAACGCAATCATCGCGCCAACAACGTACTCAGAGATATTCGAGGTATGAACGCCGGATGCGCTGGTAACGGTAATTCCGTGCGCTTCGAAGACGTCGAGGTCAAGATGGCCCGTTCCAGCGTACATACAGGCAAACAGTTCGAGGTTCGTCGCCGTTTCAAGCACCTCGTGGTCAAGGGTTAGTCCAGTCGCGATATCGGCAGTCGGGAGATATTCCCGTATCTGTGTCGGTGTCCGAGCGTAGCGGACAGTTGCTCCGGGGATGCGCCGTTCGATAGCCTCGACATAGCCGGAAATCGGCATCCCGTGGACGTCCTCCTGTAAAACAACAATCTCTGGGTTCTTCATGACAAAACGGTACAGAGCAATCACTCTTAGGGGTTACGCCGAGGGACAGTGTTGATACAACCGGACGCAAACATTTAAACCATCTCGACACCCCGGAGTGACCAGTACGTTTTCGAAGTTCCGTCCGATAGGATGAGAGAAGAAACACTCACAGAGCGGGAAGGTAGCGCAATCTCTTTATTTGACAACAGTAACCGGTGCCGACGACCGGCGGACAACCTTTTCCGCAACGCTGCCGAGGAGTTTCTGTCCAACACCTTTGCGTCCGTACGAACCCATCACGACGACATCCGCGTCCTCAGCGTGTTTCACAATTGCGTTTCCGGGTTTTCCCTCCTCAATTTTCGTCTGCATCTCGCCATCAAATCCGGCCTCTGCTGCACGGTCTCTCGCCTCTTCGAAAATGTTCTCTGCCCGGTTTTCAGCCGCTTCACGGATGCCTTCGTCCATCACAATAACTGCACCCTCAGCCATCGATGCATCGCCCAGCTCAAGCGAATGCAACACCGTAATGGTGGCACCAGGATGTTCAGTGACCGCATAATTGAGTGCGTCGTATGCTTTCTCCGACCCATCGAGTGGAACGAGTACGTGTTCAGCCATAGCTACAGTATAGCTGACACCGCATGGATATTATATTTACCCCTATATGTCAAATTTCAACATAGTAATGAAATGTGGTTGGTTTGGGATACAAAGAGTGGTGCCTACCTCACGTGGTCGAGAGCGCTTCGGCAACTTTTTCGATCGGGTGTGGCGGTTTACCGTCTTGGTTTTCGTGTTCGATAAGTTGTGACCGACAGGACGTTCCCGGTGCCACGACTTCCTCGCCAGGAGAGTCATCCACCTGGTCATACAGCAACTGCCCGACAGCCATACTCATTGAGTAATGTTCGGCTTCATAGCCGAACGAACCAGCCATCCCACAGCAGGTCGAATCAAGGTCATCGACCTCGTAGCCGAGCGATTCGAGCACTGACACAGCGTGCTGGTCACGTTTAACTGCCGTCTGCTGACAGTGACCGTGGTAAGTGAGCGTGCCGCCATTCGCGACAGATGGCAGGTTCTCGGTCAGGCCAAACTGGTCGAGATACTCCATAATCTCGTAGGTATTCTCTGCAACCAGTTCGACAGCTTCACCCGACAGTAAATCCAGATAGTCGTTCTGGTACATCACCGAATCGGACGGTTCAACGCTGATAACGTCCCAGCCATCACGAATCCGTGGAACCAACGCCTCCACGTTTTCTTGTGCCGTCTCCCGAGCATGGTCGAGCATACTCTTTGATTGGGCTGGCCGACCGCTGTCGGTGACATCGCTCGGAATCTGGACGTGAACACCGGCAGCCTCAAGCGCTCTCACAGCGGCCTTGCCGACTTCCGGTTGGGTGTAATTCGTGTAGGGATCGGCGATGACGAGCGCCTTTCGTTCGGCTTCTCCTTCAGAAACCTGTGGCGTGCGTTTCTTGTCCCATTTCGTGAGCGTACCTCGTTTGAACGTTGGAAGGTCGCGTTCACGGGCGATACCAAGCGCTTTCTCCATGAACAGGGAGGACCCTGGAATCTTCGTAGCTACGTTCGAAACCGGGGCAAACGTACTGCCGAGCGAGTAAAGCGTCTCGACGTTGGCAAACATGCGGTCACGGAACGGAATCCCCTCACGCTGATGGTACTCGTGTTTGACCTCGGCTTTGAGCTTTGCCATGTCAACGCCACTCGGGCAGTCGCGTTTACAGCCTTTACAGCTAATACAGAGGTCAAGCACTTCGTTGATGAACTCCTCATCCGTTGGGTCCTCGGGGAGGTCACCGCTCATTGCCCGCCGGAGCATATTGGCTCGGCCACGTGTCGAGGTTAGCTCCTCGTGTTCGGTCGCACGATAGGTCGGACACATGACACTACCGGTGGTATCCTGATGGCCGGTACAGCCACCACAGCCGTGGCAGAGTTCGACCATCCCCTGGAAGCCGTTCTCGTTATCCCAGTTGAGCGACGGCTCGAATCCCGCATCAAAGTCATATGCCGGGTCGTATCTGAGGTTTTCATCCGGCAGAAAGTCACCGCAGATGTTTCCGGGGTTGAGCAGATGTTGTGGGTCTGCCGTTGCTTTGAGGTCCTGGAAGACATCCCATAACCGGTCGCCGTAGAGCTTGCGGTTCCACTTTGTTCGGGCACGACCATCCCCGTGCTCGCCCGAAACGGACCCCTCATATTCGATGACGAGAGACGTCAACGAATCCGAAATCTGACGCATCTTCTCCATTCCCGACTCAGTTTTCAGATTGAGAAGTGGACGAATATGCAACACGCCGGGTCCGGCGTGTGCATAATACGACGCAAAGGTGTCGTGTGTGTCGAACAGGTCCTGAATATCCGAGACGAACTCGGGAAGGTTTTCGGCCGGGACTGCAGTATCCTCGACGAACGGCCAGTGCTTTTCATCGCCGGTTCGAGAGAGCAAAATCGGGAGCCCAGCTTTTCGCATTTTCCAGAACTTCGCCTGTCGGTCATCGTCGTAGGCTTCGAGCGCGTCAACGGCATGAACCTCAGCACCGCTGATGTCCGCTGCGCCCTCCGTCGGAGTCAGTCCTGTCTCTGGGTCGTGGCTTGGGAGTCGGTCAGCGAGCAAGTCGGCAATTTTCTGTTTTCCTTCTTCGACTGATTCCGCATAGAACTCGACGAGCAGCGTTGAGTTCGTTCCTTCGGGAAGCGTTCCGACAAGGTCGGAGAACTCGGCAGTCTCTCGGGCCAAATCGAGCAAGACATCATCCATCACCTCGACTGCGGATGGGTCGTGTTCGAGGATTGGCGCCACATCGCGCATGGCATCCAGCATCTCGTCGTAGGTGAGCAAGACAACAACCGTTTCGTTGGGAATCGGTTCGAGCGAGACCGTTGCCTCGGTGACGATACCGAGCGTTCCCTCGCTGCCAGCCATGAGCCTCCCCATATTAACCTGGCCGTGTTCTTCGATATCCTCAACCAGTTTATTCAGATTATACCCCGAGACGTTTCGGGTAAGGTCTGGATACCGAGCGTTGATTTCGTCGGTCTCCTCACGAAGAATTTCGGAGATTTTTGCATACATCTGGTCTTCGAGCGAGTCGTCCTCACTGACGGTCGCCGCTCGCTCATGTAGTTCATCAACGTCCATCCATCCGAACGTCGCGACCGTTCCATCAGCAAGTACGACTTCGAGTTCCTCGATGTAGCCGTCCGCTTTTTCGTATTTCAACGAGTGAGCGCCGGTCGTGTTGTTGCCGATACAGCCGCCAAGAACGCTTTTGTCTCCCCATGCAGGGTCGGGGGCATATTTCAGCCCGTGCGGTTTGAGGTTGCTGTTGAGTCGGGCAAGCGTGATGCCGGGCTCTGCGCGGACAGTCCCCTCCTCCGGGTCGATATCAAGGACCGCATGCATCTCCTTTTTGAAATCGAGAACAACGGCCTCGTTGACGGTCTGTCCGGCAAGGCTTGTCCCACCACCGCGCGGCAGAACCGGAATCTCGTTCTCGGCGCAGTACTCCATAACGGCCTGGACATCGGCCGTCGAGGACGGGGCAACAACACCAATCGGGAGTTGATGGTAGGCGCTGGCGTCGGTTGCATAGAGATGCCGGGTGTAGGTATCAAAACGAACCTCACCCTCGACGAGTGCATCGAGGTCGGCCAGCAGTTCCGGCCGCTCGATATGGTCGTCCTGATAGTCGTAGTTGCTTCGCGAATCAGTCGCTGGGTCGATACGTGGCTGTGCTACCTTTTCGGGGGTATGGTCTGTTTTACTCACAGTTGTTCCTCCGTTTGTGTGTATTTCGCTCGTGGAGCGAGCAGTTCGATGACATGGCGTGGCTCGTCACCGAGTAAGTCATGAATTTGTTCCGTACACGAGGTGCCACTTGCGATGACGTGGTCACAATCGGCGGCTCGAAGCTGTCCTTCCAGATTCGAACCAACATCCATCGCGAGTTCGTAATACTGTTCTTTATAGCCAAAGGAGCCGGCCATTCCACAGCATTCGACGTCGCTCGTCGTCACCTCGTAGCCACAGTCGTCGAGGACAGCGAGGCTGTACTCGTCAAGACCCATCGTCCGCTGCTGGCAATGGGCGTGATACGCAACGGTCTCACCATCGACTGCGGTGTTCAACGACTCCGGTTCAGCGCCGTTTGCAAGCAGCCCGTAGACGTATTCGAGTATCTCGTAGCTCCCGTCTGCAAGCGGTTCGTACTGTTCTGGTGGAACCAACCGGGCGTAATCCTCGCGGAACATGGCAAGGTCGCTCGGTTCGATAACGACGATATCGTAGCCTTCCTCGACGTACGGACCGAGCTGTTCGACGACTGTCTCTGCTTTCGAGCGGGCAGTCTCAATCATCCCCTGGGAAAGCGGCGCACGACCTGCACCGGAAACAGGGGGGACAAGGACTTCGACGCCAAGTGCCTCGAGTGCTCGGACGGCTGCTTTTCCGCGCTCTACCATCATGTAGTTCGTATAGAGGTCCGGATAGAGGACGACCTTGCGGTCGGGGTCGACAGGTGGAACGTGGTCACGGGATTCGAACCAGTCGACAAGTGTCGTCCGCTGGAACTTCGGCAGGTCACGTCGACGGTCGACCCCAGCAACCTGCTCCAACAGATACGACGAGGGTGGTGAATTTGCGACCCAATTTGAGAGGGGTGCAAACGCACTGCCGAGTTTTGCCAGCAGTTCGAAGTTACCAAACAGTCGTTTCTGGATGCCAGGGCCAGCGGTTTCCGTATCCGGTGTCAGTCCGTCAACCAGCATCTCCACGGGTACGTCAGCGCCAGAGTTGATGCGGTCGCGGACGACTGTGTTTATCCACGGGATATCAATTTCAACCGGGCAGGCTTCGACACACCGCGAGCAGCCGGTACAGAGGTCGTTGAACTCCGCAGCGGTATCAAGTCCGTGGACGCCAGCCTCCCAGCCGGTTGCAATCCCGCCGGAGTAGGTCTCACCGCCGAAGACGTGTCCACCGACCGATTGGAAGTTCGCACAGGTGTTCGAACACGCCGAGCAACGAATACAGTACAGCGTCTCTTTGAGGTCTTCATCCTCACGCATCGCCATCCGACCGTTGTCGATAAGGACAAGATGGAACTCGCGGTCGTCACCGCTGCCGGAAGCCGGAGTCTCGCCGTCTTCGAAATCCATCGTTGGCGAGTTGAGCGGCGGTGTCAGTAACGAGATGTAGCTCGTAATATCCTGTCCGGTGCCGGACCGACCAATCAACTCGACAAACGGCTGCAAGTCCTCGACAGTCGGAATGATTTTTTCCACGCCAGCAACGGCAATCTGTGTTTCCGGGACGGTGACCGTTTTTCGGGCGTTTCCTTCGCTCGTGACAAGCGCAAGCGTTCCTGAGTCAGCCGTGATGAAGTTCGCGCCCGTCATCCCAACGTCGGCATCTTTGATGAGCTCGCCGAGTTGCTCCCGGGCGAACATCGTGAGTTCTTCAGCGGTTTCGAGCTCTTCTTCGGGGTCGAAATACTCGTTAAAGAGTGTGGCAATCTCCGCTCTGGATTTATGCAGCGCCGGGGCGACGATGTGGCTGGGTGCTTCCTCCGCAAGCTGTAACACCCACTCGCCCAGGTCCGTTTCGACCACGTCAATACCGTCCTGTTCAAGATGTTCGTTGACCTCCAGTTCCTCGCTCGTCATCGACTTGCTTTTCACCAGTCGTTCGGCATCCTGGTCTGTGCAGACCTCCGCAACGTATTCGTTTGCGTCGGCCGCATCCTCGGCGATATAG
>PUNZ01000205.1 GCA_003551945.1 Halovenus sp.
CGCTGGCGACCCATTGTTGCGTGGAGTTTCTCCTGTACCTGGATGAGCGAATCGAGGGCATCTTCGCTCAAGTCCAGTCCGCGGACGATTGCACCGGTCACATAGGGGCGTTCGGCTGGGGTGTCCGTTACTTCGATAGTCCACTCGGTGCTGTTCGTGTTGGGCACTGTCACGCCGCGGTCTGTTCCGTAGTGATACCGGAGCGAGCGGGCAATCCCCTCGACAGATAGTCGGTCGAGTCTGTCCGGGGCAAACTCCAGCTGGAATTCGTCGTCTTCGGTCCAGCCCTCGAACTCGAGACCGAGTGCAAAGAGGTCTTCGCGCAGTTCGTCATCGTCTTTATCGGTATCGACGAGCGTCCGGAGTTCGTCGGGGTCAACATCAACGACAGGCATCAGTACAACACCTCCTCGGTTCGCAGATACTCAAGATCAACCAGTGTGCCGTGGACATCGCGGATATCTTCGGCTCCGGTTGCGAGCATCATGAGTCGTTCGAGTGCCAGTCCCCAGGCCATCACGTCACAGTCGACGCCGAGCGGTTCGAGCATCTCCGGGCGGAAGATACCGGAGTTCCCAATCTCGATAAGTTCGCCTGTTTCCGGGTGACGGCCGAAGAGCTCGAAACTCGGCTCAGTGTAGGGATTGTAATGCGGCTTGAACTGGATATCGGTAATGCCGAACTGCTCGTAGAACTCGGTGAACGTGCCAAAGAGGTCGCGCACGGAGAGGTTCTCAGCCATCACCCAGCCCTCAATCTGGAAGAACTCAAGCAGGTGTGTGGCATCGAGCGTATCGTTTCGGTAGGCCTTCTCGACGCTGAAAAACCGCTGGGGTGGTTCGAGGTCGCCAAGTGCTTCCCCAGAAAGATGGCGAGCAGTGAGTGAGGTCGTGTGTCCGCGGAGGGCAAGTTGTCGGGCAAAGTCTTCATCCCACGGTGAGTGATAGCCTTCGCTGTCCTCGCCGACGCCTTCGAGATGGGCGGTTCGCACCCGGTCGACAAGGTCCGCTGGAATGTCGTCAATCTGCTGTGGCGATTCGAGCGCGAACCGGTCCCAGTGAGTTCGGGCTGGGTGGTCCTGTGGCATGAACAGACAGTCGTTAATCCAGAAGTCGGCATCGACTGTGGGTCCCTGCATTTCCTCGAAACCCATGCCGATGAGTACGTCTTTGACGCGGTCGGCCATCTGCCGGAGCGGATGCTTTCGCCCGGCCTGTAGTTCCGGAGCGTCAGCTTCGACGTTGTAGGACGTAAACTCGACCTCCTCCCACTCGCCGCTGGTCAGGAGTTCGGGCGTGAGTTTGTCAACGGTCTCCGCCACTTCGACACCTTCCATAAGTGCCGTAATGCCGTCATCGGTGAGTTTGACGAGGCGTTCAGTGGATTCCGTCACCGAGACGAGCCCGCGGTCAGTGAGTCGGTCGAGGGTTTCGTCGTCAATTTCCTCGGCTGCCGAGTCACGAGTCGCGCTCTCACCCTGTTCGGCGAGTGTGGCGAGCGCCTGTTGCTCGGGGTCGGCGTCTGGGTTGACATCCGCTGCCGAAAGCTGCCCGCTATCGAGTTCCCCATATCCTTTGCGTGCAAAGTTCGCAAGCGCAATATCGACTGCGCCGCCACCGAGGTCGGCTTGGCCGAGCACTTCACCCATCGAGACTGGCTCGGCATCCGCGCCAGCAGACAGTGCGGCACGATAGAGACGAATTTCCGGGAGCTCGTCCTCAACATAACTCGCTCCTTCATCGGTGAGGGCAACCTGTTCTGTGGTCTGTTCGGAAAGAGCGAGGAGGCCGGCTTCTTCCAGTGCAAATGCAGCCTGTGTTGCCGTCTCGGGTTTGAGGTCGGTCTCCTCTGCAATTTCGGTTATCGGGCGATTCTCCCCGCCGTCTGCGGTTTTTAACACCGCAACCTGTGCGTCTGGCAGTTGCATCGTCGTTGTTGATGGATACACCGTCGGTCGGTCAGTTAACGGTTCTTATGTGGCTGGACGGCTTGCAATATGCCTGACCAGCCTGCCCGAACGAACAGTTTCGCCGGAAGCGGGTGTTTCCGCCCGCGTCCGGGTTCACTGCTCACTGGGCAGCAAAAAAGGCGAACCCCTGCGCTCGGTCGTTCCAGTCGATACCATCGCGTGGGGGTTCGTATGCCATGTGTGTGCGATTGTGTTGGGGGTATATAATTTCTATGGAATACAAACACATGACCATCAGCTGCCAGATATTCTCGTCGTCGTACACTCCTGTTCGATTGGATTTTTCGCATTCTCGGCCCTTGGTAATGCTATGCGCTCGTATCTCTCTCACGTTGCACGACCGGTCGAACAACCCTCACGAGAACGTCGTGAACAGGCACTCGAAGCGGCGGGATACAACCTATTTAACATTGCAGCTGCAGACGTTGCTATCGACCTGCTGACCGACAGCGGGACGGGCACAATGAGCACTGACCAGTGGGCCGCGATGCTTCAGGGGGACGAGGCCTATGCTGGAAGCCGGAGCTTCGAGCGGTTTCAGGAAGCGGTTTCCGAGGTGACTGGCTTCGAGCACGTTGTTCCTGTCCACCAAGGACGGGGTGGCGAGAACGTCCTCTACGGCGCACTGATTGCGGAGGGTGAGTACGTCCTCAACAACACCCACTTTGACACGACGCGTGCACACGTCGCGAACAACGGCGGGCATGCGATTGACTGTCCAATCGATGCCGCCGTCGGCGGTGCTGCTGACTACCCGTTCAAGGGAAATTTCGATATCACAACTGCACGCGAACACGTCGAGGAAGTGGGTGCTGAAAACGTCTCAGTCGTTATTCAGACTATCACTAACAACTCCGCTGCAGGCCAGCCTGTCAGCGTGGATAACACCCGTGAGGTGGCCGCATTTGCGGCTGATATCGATGCAACGTTCGTCATCGATGCCTGTCGGTTTGCGGAAAATGCGTTCTTTGTCCAAGAGCGTGAATCGGACTATGCCGACGCGTCGATTAGAGAGATTGCCCGCGAGCAACTGAGCTATGCGGATGCCATTGTGGTGAGCGGAAAGAAAGACGGACTCTCGAACATCGGCGGGTTCGTTGCGGTGGCCGACGACCCCGAACTCTTTGCCCGGGTGAAACAGCGGACCATCATGTATGAAGGCTTTCCAACCTATGGAGGGTTGGCGGGCCGGGACCTCGATGCGATGGCAACCGGACTTCGCGAGGCTGTCGAACGACCATATCTCGAACACCGTATCGGACAGGTGCGTGAACTGGGGGAGAAACTGTCTGCTGCTGGTCTTCCAGTTGTCGAACCGGTCGGTGGTCATGCAGTTTACGTCAAGGCGGACCAGTTGCTCTCACACATCCCAGACGAACAGTTTCCGGGACAGGCGCTGGTCTGTGCCCTCTACGAGGAAGGCGGTGTTCGGGGGGTTGAAATCGGGAGTTTTGCGTTTCCCGACACCGACCGGCCGGAGTACGTCCGGCTGGCGGTCCCGCGGCGCACCTATCACCGCGAACACTTTGACCACGTCGCGGAAACGGCTGCCGCCGTGGTCGAGCGACACGAGGAGCTAACTGGGTTCGAAATCGTTGGTGAACCGCCAATCCCTGAACTCCGTCATTTCTCCGCTGAGTTACAGCCGGTTGAATAACGCCCTAAAATTGACGCAAACTCGGGTTAGATAACGTCCTGCAGAATTTCGAGCGCCTCTCTGCGTTTTTGCCAATCAACAAACACAGAAAGCGAGGTTGCGCTGGTTACAACATCGTGGACGAAAATGTGTTTCTTGGCAAGCGGGGTTAGCACGTCGTTGACTGCCCCTATCTGGC
>PUNZ01000207.1 GCA_003551945.1 Halovenus sp.
AATGGCGTGCACATTGCGGGATACACGCCGGCAAATGGGTGGTCTGTCATGGTTGTGTGTTGTGTGTCGTTTATCGTCAATAACGGTTATACCGGTCGATACAATCACGAAACTGGCGGATATCGATCGCCAATTTCACATCGGGAAACCGACCCGAGACAGCGATGCCACGGCTGCCACGAGCCAACTTACGCGCGCTTGCGCTTCGAAAAGAGTGACACACCGCTCGCTGGGCGGAACCCATCTCCGATTGGCCAAGCAGTGTGTCGCATATCTGTATTCCTAGCGACCAGGGTCTTATGTGTTCTGTTGTGGCTCTGGTGAAACCAACAATTAAACATTTGTGTTTGTGTACACAAACACAAAGTATGGGAACAAAAACAATCGGTATCAAAGACGACGTATATGAGCGGTTGAAAGCGCGGAAAAGGGAAGAAGAAAGTTTCACAGACATGATAAGTCGGCTCCTGGACGAGACGAAAGGTGATTGGCGTGAAGGTTTCGGCACACTCGATACGGACGATGCAGCAGAACTTGAGGAACTGGCTGCACAGTCCCGTGAGCGACTACAAGAAGGGCTTGAGACCCGTCAACAGAAGGCACTACACGTACTCTCGGATGTCGAAGCCGGAGAGGACACCGATGAAACTGCTTGATACAACGTTCCTGATTCATTACTGGGGTGGAAGAGAGGACGCGAAAACGTACCTCAAAGAAAATCCTGATTCAGAGTTCGCGACGACGACACTGAATATCAAAGAGATAGCCGTCGGTCGAGAACTTCAGGGCAAACTCAACCGACAGGAGATACTAACCACGTTTGACTGGATAACTCTCCTTCCGTTCCAACCAGAGCATGCCTTTGTTGCTGGTGAGTTGGAAGCGGAACTCCACCGGGAAAGCGATGTGAATCAGGACAAAATCAACGCTCTCTTCGGGGACCTACTCATTGCTGCCGTTGCCAAAAACAGGGGTGCTACAGTTGTGACTAAGAACGTAGAGGACTTCGAGAGATTCGATACCGTCCCTGTAGAAGAATATTAGCCACACCACAAAAGGTGGAGACAGGAATCGGATTCGTGTATTAATTGCCCTGTGAGGTCATCTTCGTTTTCACCCTCTTCGGTGACAACGCATTTGAGACTGGCCCGATAGATGGGTGGTATGAAAGAAATTCACCCAGCACAGCGCGTTGCCGTGCTGGTCGATGCCCAGAACCTCTATCACAGTGCCCAGAGCGTCTATACCCGGAATATCGATTATGCGTCATTGCTTGAAGAAGCAGTCGCTGACCGCGAACTCACACGCGCTATCTCGTATGTCATTCGTGCGGACTCGCCGGATGAAGAGTCGTTTTTCGACGCGCTGGAGGATATCGGCTTCGAGACACGAATCAAAGATATTCGGACGTTTCCTGATGGCAGCAAAAAGGCGGACTGGGATGTCGGAATGAGCCTCGATGCGGTGACGCTTGCCAATCACGTCGACACGATTGTTCTCTGTACCGGTGACGGTGATTTTGCCCGACTGTGTAGCCATCTGAAACACGAAGGTGTCCGGGTCGAAATCGTTTGCTTTGCCGAATCTGCCGCAGACTCACTCATTGACGCGGCTGATGCGTTCACTGATATCAGCGAGGATACGGAGACGTTCCTCCTGTAAACAACGTATCATTCTCTGAGAGCAATCCCTAAATATCGGAACGCCATTTGACCCCATAGATGGTGTTAAAACTTATCGCTAAAGTAAGCGTGATTACGCTGGTGCTGGGGGGCGTCAGCGTGGGTGGGCTCTTTGCAGCAGGGGTGCTTGGCGTTCCTGATGGCGGGCTCGAAGATAACCGCTGGTGTGATGTTGATAACGACAGCATTGAGGTTCTCACTGACATTTACGTCGACAACCCGAACCCGTTTGGGGTCGGCGGAGATATCGATGCTGAGTACGATATCCATCTGCAGGAGACGCATATGGCAAGCGGACAGGAGGAGAATTTGGGAGTTAGCTCCGGTGACAACGAGTTCAACCTAACAACTGAACTCCATCATCAGAACCTTCCAGCATGGTGGGTTGCTCACCTCGAAAACGATGAAATCAGTGCAGTTGATGTGGATGCAACGGTGCATGCGTCGATTGGCCCGTTCTCGGGCTCACCGTCGACGACGTACTCTGATGAGATTGAGACCGACCTCGCAGACGCGCTTGATGAGGGCTTTTCATCGTTTGAGGGTACATACAGCGGGACTGAAACCGACCTCCGGGTTGCTGGGACCGCAGTTGAGCCTACTATCGAGGTTGAAGATGTCACAACTGAGTGGGGTGATGTGACGGAAAACAACACCGAAATTATGGCGACGATGACCATCCATAACCCGAACGCCTATCCAATCCCGACGCCCGCCTTTGCGGGCAACCTCACGTTCAACGAAATCTCGATGGCAAACTGGAACGCTGACGAGGTTGAGGTGCTTGAGGTGGATGATGATGGTCTCATCCCGCCAGGGGAAACAGAAGAGCGAACCTTCGTTGTCGAGATGGATACCCAGCAAATTCCACACTGGTTTGCAAGCCACGTTGATGAAGAGGAGTTCACCACGATGGAAGTGACTGGTCAGTTTGCAATGGAAGTTGGTGGCAGCGAACTCACAATCCCTGAAAACGACGAGGCAATCACCTGTACGTTCGATGTGACGACGAGTATATTCGTTGACCAGGATGACGGGGTCTCGGATGAGGGCTGTGACCTGAACCCGTTTGCGATGAGTGATGAGGAGATGGACGATGCGAACGCAACGCACGACCCTGAGGAAGAGGAGACCGAAAACGGAGATGACGACGGATTACTCTCTGATTCGGATGATGACAACGGTGAATCAAACGATAGTGACGAAGAGGATGAATCAGATGATGAGGACAGCGACGAAGAAACAGATGAATCAGACGAAGATGATGACAAAGAGGATGAATCAGACGAAGATAAAGGTGATGACGACGGATTACTCTCCGACATTGGTCTCACGGTCACAACGTAGTCGCTGTCCCTGAAACGGAACAGGGTCTTTTTCACTACCCGAGGCAACTCACAGATATGACTGAGGAGGAACTTCCACAAGACCACCCGTTGCGCGATTCTCGCGTCCATGCGCTGATGGGACTGGTCACTGGTTCAATTATCGCTGGTGTGGGCGTGTTGCTGTTTGAGGGGCTGATGATGTGGTTGCTCATTGGTGTTGGTGTACTTGACGCGATTACGACGCCCTATATCCTTGGTAAAGCAATGGAAGGCGAAGCTGCAGACGACCCAGAACAGGCTGTGGAGGGGTGGTAACATGGCCGACGATGTTCCGGGATTGCGCGTTGTTGCTGACTATCAGTTCGGCCGCGGTGCTGGTGACACCTTACTTCCAGACGGAGAGGACCGTGATATCACGCACACGAGTTCCGGTCGACCGCGACAAATTCACGTCAAGGAAGGGCGCATCGGCACCTACGCAACGGATGGTCGATTTCGACTTGGGCTTGCTGGCGGCCGGCGATTGCAGGAGGCAATCGGTGGCTACCGCGTTGTCGTCGGCGACGAGAGCGAACCGTTCGTTCGCGAGGGGCGCAACGTCTTTGCAAAGTTCGTTAGCGATGTTGACGACGGTATTCGACCACACGATGAAGTAATTGTTGAGCACGAAGACGGCTCGTTGCTTGCGGTTGGCCGGGCAGAACTCTCCGGTGCTGGGATGAAAGAGTTCGTGACCGGTGTTGCGGTGAGCGTTCGAGACGGAATGCCCAAAGAGGAGTAACCG
>PUNZ01000060.1 GCA_003551945.1 Halovenus sp.
CCAATCGACATCGTCCGGTCAACCTCCTCATCAACACGCTCTGCGGCGACTTCATACGCAGAGAGTCCCAGGTCTTGGTCATCATCTGCCTCAAAGGTCGATGCAACCTGGTCAAATCCATCTCGTTCTGAGTCGCTCGTTAGCGGATAGGTGGCATTAATCTGCCAGTATGCAGTCCCATCTGCGGCTAAGCGTATCGTAATTGTCGTATTGGTATCGAGTGGGTCATCGGAAAGGGACGCTGAAACGACGTTCTCAGCAGGAGTTCCAGTCGCATCGAGTGGGGGGTCTTCATCCACAACTTGGTGGTCTGGAGACTCGCCCGCAAGGGCAGGGCTGACGGCGCCAATGCCCATTGCAACGGCAAAGAGGAGGGCTGCCGCAAGGACGGCAGGGAGGGCGTGGGACCACGAAGACATATTGGGCACTGTTGCCCCCGTCAGGCAAAACACTTTCCATGAAACGTTAGCGGGCTTAATAAACTGTCTCGCCGGACCTCGAATGCTAAGCGGTGGTATCGCTTAAACGAGCCACACTCCCGCGACGTTTTTAATGGAGGCCATCGAACGGAGTTATATGTCACAGCGAGGCCGCCCCCTCCTCACGATGGTTACTGTACTCAGCGTCGTGGTTCTCGCTGGTGTCCTAGTAACAAGCGTTGCCGGGACAACCGTTACCGAGACAGCAATTGGTCCCCACACGGACGCCATCGTCACAGATGTCGATGACGATGCCGATGAGACAGACTGGTTGCTCACGCCTGAGGAACCAACAAACGAAGCGTATGAACAGGTCGGAATCGACGTCGCGGGTGCAACTGCAACCGCCGTCCAGGAGCAAACTGGCGAATTTGACCGCGCGGCATACGATGAAGAGTATCAATCGCTAGGGTCACTCCCCGCACAAAGAGAGCTTACTCAGGATTCAGCAGCGCTCATCGAACAGCGTCTAGAGCGCCTTGATACCCACCACGAAGAGTTGCTTGCAGCCTACGGTGATGATGAGCTCTCGCCGACGATACTCGTTCGTGAGTTGAGTCGGGTACACGTCGCAGCACAAAACCAACAGCCACTTGCGGAACTCGTTCGCGATAACGCTGAGGCGACTGGACTCTCGATCGATGATCGGACGGAGAACCTCCCGGATAACATCGACGGTGAGTTGACATTTCTGCAGCGGTCAGTTGGAGAGGAGCTTACCGGTGTGATGGACGGTGAAACTGACCCACAACTAGTCTATCTGCATGGGAGCACCGATGGTGTCGTCTTTGCAATGGTTGAAGATGAGACGATTATTCGAGAAGCGACACTTCGAAACGAGCAAGATACCGAAGCGGACAACCAGTTTGACGACCCAGACGATGATAACGGTGCAATCGGCAACGCGTTCCAGCGGTCACAAGAGCTCTATCACTGGGTATCGACCATCCAGCGCGTGCAAGGTTACGGCACAACGGCAACCTACGTCGTTGAGTCCGACCATCAGTATGGTGAACTGATTGCGTATCTGGATGGCGGCACGACCAATGCTTTCCACGAACTCCAGGAAGTTGACGCCGGGGAGTTCCCAACCTCAGCGAACGTTTCGACTGTCGATAACGAGACAGGCGTGTCGCTAACAGTTGAGGCGACCGAACCGGGTGGCCCATTGACCGTCTCGGCTGTCGAGGAAGAAACAGGAGAGCCCATCACGGGCACAGTAACGGTCAGTTCCGACTCCGGTACGAATCTTGCTGAAACGGAAGTAGGAACGACCAATGGTGGAGCGTTACTCACTATCCAGCCTGTGGGTGAGTTTACCGTGACAGTCACCAGTCCTGACGGCGAGGAGACTCAGATATCAGTGCCGCCGGACGAGAGTTGAAATAAGAAGGGAGGAACAGTCCCCCTATGTCGCGTGGGGTCACGCCCGTCATCGGTGCCGTTATCTTACTCGTGTTGACGGTTACGCTTGCAGGCTCCGTCGGAATGGCACTCTCTCTGGAGCCTCCATCCCAGCCACCGACAGTGCAGCTTTCAACAACAGTCGATGGGAACGAAATACACCTCACGCACGAGCGTGGAGACACCCTCGACGTAACGGCAATAGAGATTACCGTTGCAGTTAACGGAACACCACTGAAACACCAACCACCAATCCCATTCTTTGCTGTGGAGGGGTTTTCGGGAGGGCCAACCGGCCCATTCAACGCCGAAAGTAGCGATAGCTGGCGAGCGGGAGAGACAGCATCGTTCACCCTTGCTGAGACAAACTATCCACAGATAACATCGGACTCAGAGGTGACGGTTACAGTGACAACGGCAGAGCAGGTTCTCTTTGAAGAGACAGTCCAACCGGAGTGAGAAAGGCTAGGCTTCGTCAGCGGGAATCTCTGCGACCGTCGTAATTGCTCGTGGACTGTTCGGACTCGCTTGCTGGATATGGTGTTCGAACGTTTCGAAGCCAGCCGCCGCGAACATCCTGTCGGCTTCTTCCTCGTCATAAAAGAGCATGATTGCATCAGCAGCTTTCTGAAAGACTGTGGTGTTTGGATAATCCGGCCCGACAACTAACACGCTTCCACCGGGCTTGCCGATACGTTTGAGCTCTCGGAGCGTCTCGACGGGGTTGGGCCAGTATTCAATCGACCCCGATGACCAGACGATATCGAACGTATCATCAGCATAGGGGATACGTTCGGCATCGGCCAGCACAAAGCGGACGGCTCCGCGGCGGCCAAACTTCTCGTACGCACGCTGTAGCTGGTGGGGGCTCTGGTCGAGGCCGTAGACCGTCTCAACGTGTTGGACGAGCCCTTCCGTTGCAAAGCCAGTCCCACACCCGACGTCGATAACCATATCATCCGGCTGAATATCGAGGAATGAAATGGCCTCATCTCGCATTTCCTCGTTCCAAATGAACGGGTTAACGCGGTCATAGACGCGTGAGAGATACTTGTAGAACAGCCGAGCGCGCGCTTTGTCTTCGAGAATACCCATTGCTGATATCTTGGGCCGAGTCTCAAAGAATGCTCCGGAACGGACGGGAACAAGAGAGGAAAGCAGTGAAAATCAGGTCAGTTCTAATCCGCAACTATGAAATAGGCTATGTGGCTATTTCCAGACGATTGAGCGATGCCCGATCAGAAGGTACTACGACAAATAAAAGACTCCGAAGAGGAGGCCGACGAAATTATCGCGGAGGCCGAGCAGGATGCTGACGAGCGCATCTCTGCCGCTCGCGAAGAGGCCGAACAGATACGTGAGGAGGCCAGACAGGAAGCTGCTGAGCTGGCTGAAAACCGTATCGAGGAGGCACGTGAAGAGATAGAAGAACAACGTGAGGAGATTCTCGCAGAGGGTGACGCCGAACGCGAGACACTCGAATCACAGGCGGAAGAGCGCATCGACGAGGTGCTCGAATACGTGATGAACGAGTTCGAGGAGGCGGTGCATGCTCAGACCTGAGCAGATGTCGAAGGTCTCGGTGACCGGCTCGAAATCCGTTATGAACGAAGTCATCGAGACGATGCACGAGATGCACATCGTGCACATTACCGATTACGATGGGTCCTGGGACGGGTTTGAGCCCGGGACGCCACTTGAGGGCTCTGACGACACATCCAGCCAACTCGTTACAGTCCGCGCAATTGAGAGTACGCTCGGCGTAACACCGGCTGATGCTGGGTCAACAGCAACGGTCGACCTCTCAGACGCTGACGAGCAACTCGAAGAAATCCGGACCGAAGTTAACAAACTCGATGACCGCAGAGATGAACTCCGCGGCCGACTTCGGGATGTC
>PUNZ01000083.1 GCA_003551945.1 Halovenus sp.
CCAAGACGGACATCATCAAAAACAACCTCTGCTTGCAGTCCCTCGCGGCCGACAGCGTTGTTCATCCGCGTCACTTCATACTCCTCGCGTTCGACGATGAAACAGGTAATTCCGCCGTACCGGCCGCTTTCTTCCTGTGGCGTTGTTCGGGCAAACACCTGTATAAAATCGGCGTACGGTGCATTTGTTATCCACTGTTTGGTCCCGTTGAGAATCCATGTGTCGCCGTCGAACTCCGCTGTTGTTCGCATACTCGGCGAATCGGACCCAACTTCTGGCTCCGTTTGTGCGAACGCCGTGGATTTCTCGCCACGAACTGTTGGTTCCAGATAGGTCGTCACTTGTTCGCCCTCAGCGAGTAACAGCAGCGGCTTGGGTCCTTCCGGCCCAGCCAGTACAAACTCTGCCATTGGCTCACCGGCTGCTGCGACGTGCTTTTTTGCTTCGTACCAAGTTACGGTTGAGACACCACCACCGCCCACCGCCTCGGGAACGTTCATTGCGTAAAAGCCAGCGTCTGCGCTCTGTCTGCGAATCGTTTGAATTGCTTCCCGTATTTCTACGGTTAGTCGTCCGTCCTCCGTGAAGCCGCGTCGTGGATGCGTGAACGTCTCGCCGACGTCATCCTGAATTGGCTTCACTTCCTGTTCGATAAACGCATCCAGACTCTCGAGAATCAGCCGGGTCTCTTCATCCTGTGCAAAACTCACTCCACCCTCACGTGTCATGCCTCAAAAATCGGTCGCTGTGGTCTTAATTGTCAGCCCCAAACAGCGTGACGTTCTTCCCTATGCAGGGCCCCATCGACGGGCATCAATTGTCTCTTTTGCCGCAACGAAATGTTTGTTCTGAACGACTAGCTTGTCTGCGTTCGCATCTGCCTCTGCTGGCTCAATTTCGTCCGCAATTTCACGGATTGCACGCATCGATGCTTCTCTGACTAACGATTCGAGTTCGGCACCGGAATAATCGCCTGTCTCGGTCGCAAGCATGGCCAAATCCACATCATCGCCAAGTGGTGTCTCTCGAGTATGGACTGCGAGAATTTCGCGGCGAGCGTCAGCATCTGGGTTCGGAACTTCAATATGTTGTTCAAGCCGTCCCGGGCGAAGTAATGCGGGGTCGAGACTTTCCATCCGATTTGTTGCGCTCAACACGACAAGCTTTGGATGGTCTGCTGCCCGGTCCAATTCCGTCAGTAGCTGTGAGACGACGCGTTCGGTCACCTCATGACCCTCACCACGGGTGCTGGCAATTGCATCAATCTCATCAAGGAATACGATGGCTGGGGCAGCCTGTCGAGCGCGCTCGAAGAGCTTGCGAATCGCCCGCTCTGATTCACCCACGTACCTATCAAGGATTTCCGGGCCAGCAACGGAGATGAAATTCACACCGGTCTCTCCCGCGATAGCCTCCGCGAGCAACGTCTTTCCGGTTCCCGGCGGGCCATAGAGCAACACGCCGGTTGGAGGGTCTGTCGCGGCCGCCTTGAACAGTGGGTCATACGACAGCGGCCATTCGATAGCCTCTCGGAGGCGGGCTTTCGTCTCGTCAAGTCCACCAACATCCGCGAATGTAAGCTCTGGCTGTTCTGCGACATATTCTCGCATCCCGGATGGCTCAACGCCGGTCATGGCGACTTCGAAATCCTCTGCGGTCACGAGCGGTTCTTCAGTCTCTGTTTCTTTCTCCTTGTGCTGCATCCGCCGAAGCGCGGCCATCCCTGCTTCTGTCGCGAGCGAGGCAATATCCGCCCCTACAAATCCATGTAGCCGTCCAGCTAAGACGTCAAGATCGACGTCATCCGCGAGCGGCATATCACGAGTGTGAACGTCAAGAATCTCACGCCGCCCCTGTTCGTCCGGCGCGCCGATTTCGATCTCCCTGTCAAAGCGGCCACCGCGACGGATTGCAGGGTCGATTGCATCAGCTCTGTTTGTCGCGCCAATGACGACAACCTCTTCGCGCTCTTCCAACCCATCAAGTAAGGTTAGGAGCTGTGCAACGACGCGGTTTTCCATGTCGGCGTCGTCATCCCGTGCTCCAGCTATCGAATCAATTTCATCTAAGAAGATAATCGCAGGTGCGTTCTCCGATGCACGTTCAAAGGCCTCACGGAGGCGTTCTTCGGACTCGCCTTTATATTTCGAAACGATTTCAGGGCCATGAATGGTATCGAAATGTGCATCAACTTCGTTCGCTACTGCCCGAGCGATGAGCGTTTTTCCGGTTCCTGGTGGTCCATGGAGCAACACTCCCTTTGGGGGTTCGATACCCAGCCGAATGAATAGCTCTGGCTCCGAAAGCGGGAGCTCTATCATCTCTCTCACGAGGTCAAGTTCCTCGTCGAGTCCGCCGATATCCTCGTAGGTTGTTTCGACAATCTCGTCGTCTGCATCCGGTGTGCTGGCGCTGGCTTCTCTTGCTGATTTTGGCGCAAGCGTTGGCTTCACCCCGACACGAGTCGATTCGGTGATTCGGACAGAGCCAGTTGGTACCGTTTTCGTCACCACATACGGGCCGTACCCTTCGATTCGGATTTGTTTCCCGGTGCGAACGAGCCGATCAACGAGTTTTGTCCGAAGCGCTTCCTCTGATGGGGAAGCGCTTGCGTGTTCGGTCGCGGGCTGCAAGACCACTTGCAGTGCACTATCGACTGACCCTTTCGAGATGGTCACGTATTCACCGATGTTGACGCCGACGCTTGCCCGTGTGTCGGCATCGATGCGAATGACGTCACCATCATCATCTCCTGGCCACACTTTGGCCACGGTCAATCGTTCTCCCTCGATAATGATTGGGTCTCCGCTAAGGACGCCAAGCTGTGATTGGAGTTTCGTGGAGATTCGTGCAATTCCCCGACCGGCGTCGCGTTTGCGCGCGCCCTCGACTCTGACTTCGACTCCTCCACTGGTCATGTTTGTCGATACGGCATCGAACCGTATAACTCCTGTAGCACGTTTGCCAGCCAATGATGGCAGGCTTGTCCCTCCATAGAATTAATTTGTGCACCTGCGTAGGACTCCATATGCCCACAGACGAGGCTCTGCCATCCTGTGAAATCAACGGGTGTACGGACAGAGCCACCGTTGAGTTACATATCCCGTGGAAAGAAAACGAACTGGTCTGTGCAGGTCATGCTCGCGTCAAAGTAGGGCAGGAAGGAGTTGTCGCTGCCGTGTTACCGGATGCAGAAGATGAATTTCCGAACGGTGCAGCCTTTCGCCAGTAGCGTTCAAAGGTGACGGGCCATCATCACTTCATCGACGTAGTCCCCGTTCAGTTTGTAATGGTCTTCGCGCACAGCTTCCACCTCGAATCCCCGCGATTCAAGGAAGTGAATAGCCCGCTCGTTTGAGGAGGGAATCGAGTTACAGATCTTTTCAAAGCCCTGTGCACTTGCCCATTCAAGCCCACGTTCAAGCAGGTGACTACCGATGCCGTGACCCTGATACTGTTCTAGTACGCCAAGCGTTAACTCCGCGGTGTGTTTCAGCTTCCGAAGCTCTCGGTGTTTTAGATGTACCCAGCCAACGACTTCATCATTGACCGTCGCTACAAAGAACATCCGTGATTCGATTTCGTTGTGGCGCAAGAGGACACCTTCGTTGTCGATGACATCGGCGACAGACTCAGCAAGCACATACTCACCATCGCCGATTGCTGCTCGAATTGCTCCCACTAACCCAGTGAGGTCTTCCTGCCGTGCTTGGCGGATTGTGAACGAGACTGCATCCTTTTCAAATTCCTCTTCAACACCAGTTTCGAA
>PUNZ01000029.1 GCA_003551945.1 Halovenus sp.
GAAAAGCATCCATTCGATGCCGGGCACCGGGCACGGCAAGGGACGGAGTACTGATTCGAGAGAACGAAGTCATCATGACCAAGACACTCCTCGTCGCAGGAACGGCAAGCCACGTCGGCAAGAGTGTCATCACCGCTGGCTTGTGTCGATACCTGCACGATGAGGGATACGACGTGGCTCCATTCAAGGGCCAGAATATGAGCAACAACGCCCGCGTCGCCCTGTCTCCGGACGGCAAGTGGGGCGAAATCGGTGTCTCACAGTACGTCCAGGCGAAAGCCGCGAACGTGATTCCGACGACGGATATGAATCCGGTCTTGCTCAAACCACGGGGAGACGGTGAAAGTCAGTTGGTCGTGCAAGGTGAAGCGCTCGAACACGTCTCAGCGGGGAACTACTACGAGACACACTGGGAGGTGGCCCGGAGCGCTGTTAAATCGTCTTTCGAACGGCTTGCCGACGAGTACGAGGTGATTGTTGCAGAGGGGGCGGGAAGCATTGCCGAGATTAACCTCCACCATCGAGACCTTGCGAACGTCGAGACGGCGGAGATTGCGGATGCATCAATCATTCTGGTTGCTGATATCGAGCGTGGCGGCGTCTTTGCCAGTATTTACGGAACGCTTGAACTGATGCCTGCTGCGCTCCGCGACCGGGTTGTGGGTGTCATTATCAACAAGTTCCGCGGCGACCGCTCGTTGCTTGACCCCGGAATTGCGGAGCTTGAACAACGAACCGGCGTTTCTGTCCTTGGCATTCTCCCCTATGATGACCCCGGCCTCCCCGAGGAAGATAGCGTCTCGATTCCGGCCGAAAATGAACAGGCAGTCGTTGGCGTCGATGCGGTTCCAGCCGACCAGTCCGTCACCATTGCTGTGCCACGACTCCCACATATTTCGAACTTTACGGACCTCGAACCGCTCGCTGCTGAACCCGGCGTCCGTATTCAGTATCTCCCTCTCGATGGAACGCTCGGGGATGCGGATGCCGTCGTCATTCCCGGAACGAAAAACACGGTCGACGATGTGCGAGCGTTGTTGGCCGGAAGGCTGAGTGCGGAGATACAGAGCTTCAGCGGGCCGATTGTTGGACTCTGTGGCGGGTATCAGATGCTCGGCGAGCGAATTACGAACGCCACAATCGAGAGCACCGACGAGATTGCAACCGTTGAAACGCTGGGGTTACTCCCGGTAGAAACGGAATTTTCTCACGAAAAGGAGGTTGCACAGGTAACACGGGAGGTTGCGGGGACGGGGCTCTTTGCGGGCGTCTCAGGGACGATATCCGGCTATGAAATCCACATGGGACAGACAAGAGCAACGGGACCGGTTTCCCGACCACTCGGGTGTGATAGTGCCGGAATGGACCGTATTGTCGGTACATATCTGCATGGGTTGTTCGAAAACAAGCACATCCGAACGGCATTCCTTGAGCGGGTGTTTGAGCAGGCTGGCGTTCGGAGACCAGCCAGTTCCAACGATGTACACTCGCCATACGACAGCGCAGCGACGCTCGTTTTGTCGAATATCGAGATGAGCGCACTGTTCGACGGAAAACGGTGAGCCAACAACCCTTTGGGACGATACACCAAACCCTCAGCGTATGCCACAGCCATTTCACATTGTTGACGTATTCGCACAGGAGCGTTACACTGGCAATCAACTCGCTGTCGTGACGGACGCAGGAGAGCTGACAACCGAGGAAATGCAACAGATTGCGGAGGAGTTTGATTACTCCGAGACGACCTTTATTACCGGAGAGCCGACCGACGCAGGCTGGCCGGTTCGGATTTTCACACCAGCCGAGGAGATTCCGTTTGCTGGCCATCCAACGCTCGGAACGGCGTGGGTTATTCGCGAAAAGCTCAGAAACGAGCCAGCAGAGACAGTTTCGTTGGACCTTGAAGTCGGAACCGTGCCAGTGACCATCGAGCAAGAGACTGATACAACGGAGTTTTTGTGGATGACCCAACCCGAACCGACGAGTGGCGAGCAGATAGCGCCGAAACTGGTCGCGGATGTCCTTGGATTGCCGGCGGAGGCCATCGACGAGGACTGGCCAGTGCAGGTTTTCTCGACAGGGTTACCGACAGTGCTCGTTCCCCTCGTAGACAGAACAGCGCTCGAAGCTATCCAACTGGACCGGGCGGCCTACGATTCGTTTGTCGCCGACAGGGATGCCAAGCTGGTAATGCCGTTCTGTGCAGACCCGCGAAGCGAGGAGAACGACCTTGCGACGCGAATGTTTGCACCGTATTTTGGTGTCCCGGAAGACCCCGCAACAGGGTCGGCGACTGGCTGTCTGGCGGCGTATCTCACCGCAACTGAGTATTTCGGGAGTTCGGCTGTATCAGCGCGTGTTGAGCAAGGCTATGAGATGGGGCGCCCCTCGCTGCTGGGGCTTTCTACTGAAGCCGACAGGACAGTCCGAGTTGGCGGTCAGGTCCTGCCAGTTGCCGAAGGGACACTCTACTAGCTGCGATACGACGAGTTGCTTGGTAACAAGCTAACAGAGACGAGATGAGGACGTTCTTACACTCTAAGAGAGATAGCAATCCACATTAACCACGACGTTCAACTGCCGAGTATGACCACGTCGCACGTCATCGTCGGCGACGGTATTGCTGGAAGCTCTGCGGCTGAAACCATCCGGGAAGAAGACCCAGATGCGGATGTCACAGTAATCACAGACGAAGGCGAGGCCCTGTACAACCGGATTCTCATCAAGGAATTCGCCAAAGGGAAACTCCCTGAAGCGCCGATTTCCATTCACGAACCGGAATGGTACGACGAGCGAGATATCGAGCTCCACCTCAACACGTACGTGACAGGTATCGACCCTGATGCGCACGAGATTACAACGCACGAGGGAGACACCTTCGAGTATGACAAGCTCCTCATCGCAACGGGTGGGACGCCTGCACAACTCCCCGTCGAGAACTCCGATGCGAAGGGAATCCATCACTTCTGGACGTTTGACGACGCACGCGCAATTAAAGAGCACGCAGAAACCGCCGATAACGGCATCGTCGTCGGTGCTGGATTGCTTGGCATTGACCTCGCAGCAATCTGTGCCGCACAGGAGCTTGATGCACATTACCTGATGCGCGGAAACAGATGGTGGCGATACGCACTCTCGCTCGATGGAGCTGAAATCATCCACAACGCGCTCGAAGAACGCGGCGTTGAGCCGGTTTTCGAATCCGGTGTTGACCGCTTCACTGTCGACGATGATGGCCACGTCACTGGTGCTATCGACCCGAACGGCGAGCAATTCGACGGTGACTGGGTTGGCATCGCAATCGGACTGAATTTTAACACAGAATGGTTGTACGGAACCGGTATCGAGACCGACAACGGCGTCGTCGTTGACCAGTATATGCAGACCAACGTCGAGGATATCTACGCAGCAGGGGACATCACGCGATTCTACGACACCATCATCGATGATTACGCACAGAACGGAGCGTGGGGCTCGGCAAAGGAACAGGGTACCGTCGCTGCCAAAAATATGGTCGCGGACGACGAAGCCGAAGAGTTCCGCTGGGTCTCTTCATACTCGATTACACACTTTGATTTCCCATTCCTCTCGTTTGGTCACCCAACCCGTGGCGACGACGAGGCAGAACGCCGGTACTCCGACACTGAATGGCGACGCCTCGCATTCGAAAACGGCCAACTCGTTGGTGGAGTGCTCATCGGCGACCTCTCCCAGCAGTCGACGTTCAAACAGCTGATTCGCGAAGAGCGACAGGTTGCAGACCAGAA
>PUNZ01000043.1 GCA_003551945.1 Halovenus sp.
TTACTCGTAGAGCCACTCGGCGTCGATACGCTCGTAGTCAACAAGCTCGTCTTCGTCGAAGAAGAGGGCAATTTCGCGTTCGTTTGCGCCTTCGTCTTCGTTGTCGGAACCGTGAATGACGTTTCGGCCGAGGTCAAGGCCAAAGTCACCACGGATGGTCCCCGGTGCGGAGTCCGCTGGGTCAGTTTCACCCATCATCCGGCGGACCTGTCGGGTTGCATCCTGGCCTTCCCAGACCATTGCCATCACCGGACCGGCGGTGATGAACTCAACGAGGTCATCAAAAAACGGTTTGTCTTCGTGCTCGCCGTAGTGTTCGTGAGCGAGTTCCTCGTCAATCTGCATGAACTTCGCACCAGCGAGTTTGAGCCCGCGGGTTTCAAATCGGGAGATAATCTCACCGATGAGACCACGCTGGACGCCGTCCGGTTTGACCATGACGAACGTTCGCTCGCTCATGCTTCAGCTTCCTCCGTTTCGTCCTCGGTGTCTTCGTCCGCGTCAGCTTCAGTCTCTTCTTCGGATTCGTCGGCTTCAGCCTCCTCAGCCTCAGCTTCCTCTTCGGAGTCATCCGAAGCTTCGTCGACTTCTTCCTCCTCTGACTCGTCCTCTTCAGGTTCCTCTTCTTCAGCTTCTTCGGCTTCCTCAGCCTCGTCTTCTTCAACCTCCTCGTAGCCAATCCATTCGAGGTCGCGTGACTCGCGGCCGAGCATGTAGTTTTTCTCGGCTTTGGAATCTTTGAACCAGAGGACTGTTCCGTCCGTTCGGACGAACATTTTGCCCGTTCCGGGCTCAATCTCTTCGCCGGTGTAATCGCACGTACGTTTTGAAACCATTATTGGCCTCCGATGGTATCAGCTTCGCGTGCTGTTTCGCGGAGCTGGAGGACATCGCCTTCGCGGACAGGGCCGAGGACATTTCGCGTGATGATACGTCCCTTGTTTGAGCCCTCGCGGATACGGCATTTGACCTGCATGGCCTCGCCGTGCATCCCCGTTTTGCCCACGATTTCGATAACCTCCGCCGGTGTGGAACCGTCGCCTTCGGATTGCTCTGCACTCATCCGTGCTCACCTCACCGAAGTTCCTCGACTTTCTCGGCGATATCTTCGACATCGCCTGCTGCTTCGCCGGCGTCGATAACAGCAGCAGCGGCGCTGCCGACTTCGAGTCCGGATGCACGTCCCAAGTCGTCTTGCGTGTCGACGAAAATGAACGGAATTCCTTTTTCGTCCGCGAGCTCGGGGAGATGCATCACGACTTCCTCCGGCTGAACATCCTCGGCGACAAAAACGAGCTCTGCGTTGCCGCGCTCGATGGCTTTGGTTGCTTCATTTGTTCCTTTCTTTACACTTCCTGTGTCCCGCGCTACCTCAAGTGCCTCAAGGGCATCATCTTCGAGGTCCGCAGGAACGTCGAAATCAACGTATACTGGCATGATGTGGTCACCTCCTGTGCGCGGGCTCGCACTCCCCCGCCACCGCGACTGGTTCGCGGCCGCCGCCTTTCGACAGCGTAGATATCCTGTGATGGCTGGGAGCGTCATCAACCCCGCACAGACTGTATACCATTGTGGCTTACCGGAACCTAAAGTGCTTTCGAACCGAACGGCGGTGTGTCACGCGACAACACGATAGATGACCGGAGCCTTATTCGGTTGCCAACTCGATATCAATCAACGGTGAGGTGTCGCTTTTCCTTTACGTGAGAACAGAAGTTATCAAACAGTTGCTTGGCTTCACATGCTCTCGTGTAGTTATCTACGGTGATACCGTCCAGAACATCTCTAATAGCATCCTCTGTAAGTTCGCCTGCTTTGCCTGTTGTCACTGTCTTTGCGGTTTCCATGTCATATTCGGGATGGAACTGTACTGTAAAGATGTCGCCTTTCCGAAAGCCGTGAATCCCGTATTCGTTTTTCGCAAATACCGTCGACCCTGGGGGCTTTTCCACGACGTGGTCTGAGTGAGTCGTAAAGACGGTCATATCCATCCGTATTCCATCGAGGAGTAGATTCTCGCCGTTCTGCTCAACGGTTCGATAGCCGATTTCATATTCTCCCATTCCCTTGACACGGCCACCAAGGACATCAGCCAATAGCTGATGACCGAAACAGACACCTAATCCGGGTAGGCCCGCTTCGATTGCACCGCCAACCCACGTCTTTAGCTGCCCAATCCACTCTCGGTCCCAATATACCGATGCCCGGGAGCCAGTGACAACGAACCCGTCGAACGCATACGAGGATGGAAGCTCTCCGGATGGACAGTGAAACTCGGTCACGTCTGCTTCGAGTTCACGCCTGAAGTTCCGACTCGTCCCTTCACGTTCGTGTGCTGCATTTAACAACGCCAATTGAATCTGTGTCATTGGTAAGTTATTCCGCGATAATTGCTCGTTCAGCCTCGATATCAGCTTCAAGGCGCTCAGCATATTCGAGCCGCAACGTTCGAGCCTTCTCCGGCGTGATTGGTGCCTCAGCCGCCAGTTTGACCGTTAGTGGATCATACGCCGAAATATCGAAGCCCATCCGCTCAAGATATGATTGGACTGCCTGAGAGAGTCCTTCGTTGATTGCACTATCGACGTAGTGTTCAATTGTTTCAAATTGTGGCAAGATAACAGCGTCATCGGTTACTTGGCCTGTGGTCCCTTCAATTCGTACACCGTTGCTGACAGCGGTGTCGACAATCGACACGATATCGTCTGCAAGTTGCAGAATGTGACTTGGAAGTGAGGTATCTAACGAGCGCCACTCAACTGTCGAAAACTGGTGGCGAAATTGCACGGGAGTCCAGACTGCCCCTTCGGGCGTGAAGGTCGACTCAACTCTTTCCCGCTCAATCTCGTGTATCAGCGCAGCGGTGACAAATTCTTCGTAACAGCGTTGTACGCGTTGGGCATACTCTTCGCGCTTGCTGGCATAGGGCCAGAGTTGGCCCTGCATTGGAAGGGTCTGATACGCTAATCCCCGATACAACGCAGAACGTGCCCCGGGAGCTACTTTTTCCCCCTTGTAATAGGGAGATGAATTAACCAACGCCAGCGCCGGATCAAGCGCAATCAGGGTATTCAACTGGTCTACGGCGTTACCAGGCTGTTGCTCGATGTGGATATGCGTTCCCGCACAATGCCGAACGTACTCCAAATCCTCGCCAAGTATGACATCCTGAATTTCCGTTCGCTCAGTGTCAAAATCTTCAATCTCTTCTGCATGGAGCGGTGTAGACAACGGGACGAGTTGTTTCCCCTCACTATGTGCACGTTCAACGACCCGTTGAATTCGGGTGAGGAGCGTGCGACGAAGCTCAGCCGAACTCGTACATGGAGTGGTTTTAATTTCAACGAGCGGTTTGACAAACTCTCGTTCAGCACCCGGGCAGTCAACGAGACCACCAGGCGTTGTCAGATAGCCCTGTTCGTCGATAACCCAGTATTCCACCTCTATGCTTCGCGGAATCGAACTCGAACTGTGTGTGCCTTTGGCAACCATGTTCGAATCACCGCTGTTTGGGTCGAGTTAACATGTGTGAACAGCTGTTGCTGACAGTAATAAAAACCCCGTATACATCCACTAATACACCTTAAACATCCAAAGAGAGAGATAAAAATACTATTTGTCTGGAAATAGTAAATCCAAATCAAATCAATTTGGGTATGCGACCAATAGCCTTAGTAATGCGAGACCGTCTCTTGAGATGCTAGTTGTACTCACGCCACCGATACCCACACTCTTTGCATTTAAAA
>PUNZ01000017.1 GCA_003551945.1 Halovenus sp.
CCCGACGGTTGGCCCACCGGGAGCTATACAAACGTGCGGTTTGGGCTGAAATTAACACGGTTCCCGAAGATATCCTTACCGCCGACCATCCACAGATTCGAGCGTTTGAACACGAAATCGCTGAGCAAGCAGGCGTTGACAGCGAGGCAGTTATCTTGGACATTCCGTCAAAGCCATCGATGAAAGAATCGCGTTCTCGAGTCCTTGTTAACGGGGAAATGCGAACGCTCAGCGAACAGTCGACCCTCGTCAACGCACTTCAACGTGCGCAACAAGAGCAATGGCGGCTCGGAGTGTACTGCCCGAGAGATGCTCGTGAGCAGGTTGGAGACGCCGCTGTTCGTGTGCTTGGACTGGATATCGATGGTGCGCGTGTTCGCGAGGTCCACGCCGGCATCAACACGACGCTTGACGAATTTGAGTGAACGAGTGGTGACGCCACGCTGGCTGTCTATTCTGGAATTTTCACCGTGTGTGAGAGTCTGCCAACGCCTTCAACCTCCACAGTGACTTCGTCGCCGTCAGCAAGAGGCCCAACTCCTTCCGGTGTTCCCGTTGCGATAACGTCGCCGGGTTCGAGTGTCATATATGTCGTTATTTCCGCAATCAACTCTGGAATCGGGAAGATAAGCTGAGCTCTAGAGGCCGACTGTTTGCGTTCATCGTTCACCCAGAGCTGAATCTGTGCATCCGCTGGAACAGAGTCCGGGGAGGCAAGCACTGGCCCGAGCGGCGCAGCGTTATCGAACGCTTTTCCGCGAACCCAGTTTGTCTCTCGCTCCTGGTCATCGCGGTTTGATAGGTCAACCATGCAGGTATAGCCAGCAATGACATCCAGTGCATCCTCTTCGTTCACGTGACGACACTGTTCGCCGATGACGACGGCTAACTCCGCTTCGTAATCCAGGCGCTCTTTGCCTGCTGGAAGCGTGACTGTGCTCCCGTGGTGGGATACCGCGTTCGGGGCCTTGAGGAACAACAGTGGGCGGTCTGGGACCTCGCTCCCCATCTCGTCTGCGTGGTCTGCGTAATTTCGGCCGATACAGACGACTTTGGTCGGTTCACATGGCGGGAGAATATCGACCGCTTCGGGATCATACCGCTCGTCCCCAAAGGCTATTTGTCCCGCTGTACCGGCGACAGCCGTTCCAGCGGGTGTTCCATCAGCAGCAAGCCATTCGCCAGTTCGCACTGTTCCAGCTGGGTCGCGGAATCGGACGCGTTTCATACCACGCTCTTTGCGAACCATCGGCTAAGTGTTTTTGAATATCGACAGTACCCCCTCTAGATGCGACGACAGCGGTATCCGTTCAGGCAATATCCCGACTCGTGTCGATAGCAACTTCCTCGCCAAGATTAAGCTTAATCGTGTCTGTGGGTGACCGACCACCACGGAACTTTGGAATCGCAAGCCGATTATCGATTTCATCGCCGGTCAGATCGGACTCAAGGTGAAAGACGACATCCGCAAAGTGTTCGGTCGTATCGCGGAGTGGTGGAATGGACCGGCCGTTGAGTGCATGCAGAATTGCCACACTGTTCGTGTTAAAGATGTGATTCTGGAGGTCGTTCATGAAACTCCGGAACCGGGACGGTGGTTCCTGCGATTCTAGTACATCGATTGGGTCGATGATGAGATTGGAGGTTTCAGGGAGGGCACTGACGAGCTTTCCCGTATTGTCCAGTGGAGCCTCTCCGGGAATATGTCGAACCGTCGGGTTCCCGGTTTCCGTCGGCGTATTTTCGATGCTGTCGGTAACTGCCTCTGCCGACCGGTTAAGCGACAGCCAGAGCGTTCCTCTTGTTGCCGTCAGTTCGTAAAGAAACAGCTCTGCCTGACTCGCCGGCGGTGCCGAAAGCAACACGATACTCCCTGTTGGCAATCCGCCACCGAGTTTTCTGTCGAGTACGTCGATCCCCGTCCGGAGTCGACTCGCCATCTATCCAGTTTTTTGCTTGCCGCCTGTTAAATATTCCGGCCATCTGTTCATTACGGTCACATTCTCCGTGTTCCATCAAACACGCCATGAAGCGAGAGCATGTGGGCTGTCACCTCTTTGATTGCCTCGCTGTAACTGCGGTTGGATAAGGGGGCAGTCGTTGTGGGGAGTGTCCCGATGACAGGGATGTCTCCAAGCATGGCTGGTACGTTACCTCGAACGCTTCTGACGACGCTTACTGATTGCTGACAGAGCATAGAACAAACTGTTGCCGTTCGTTGTGCATCATCAAGGCTGGCGGGTTCATCGGTTGAGACGACAAGTGCATGGGCTGTCATTCGAAGGACGCTCGCTACCGCTGGGCTGATGCCCGCTGGTGTATCGATGATGACTGGGCCCGGCCAGCGCTGACACCGACAAAGGGCAGGGATAGTTTCTCCCCGCGTTCCTGCAGTCAACACGGCCCCACCTGAAAGTTGAGCCGGCTGGCAAACTGCCGTGTCGATGGGAACTCCCGCGCTGACGGCTGCAACACCTGACCGATGGCTAGTCAGTGACTCATGGCCCCTTTCTTGTGGAATATCAAGATAGTGGTGGACATTAGGCATATCCGTGTCGGCATCGACGAGCAACGGATGCAGACCACGCTGTGCCAGGTCTCGGGTAAGCGCGAGCGCGACTGTTGTTTTCCCACAGCCCCCTTTTCCACCGGCAATGGCAAGCATAGCCGCTGTTTGCTCTCTCTTTGTATTTAAACCGTGAGCGGGACTCCGATTTTCCTCAGAGGGTGTTCGTCGCCAACCGACGGTATCAAGAGGCTGCGACACGCGGTATCGAGCGATGCGTCACGACCACATTACGAGTGCGAAACAACTCTCGCGGGAGGACATTCTCATGGTGTTGGACCGTGCGTCCGAGATTGCGGCCGACCCGGCTGCAGTTTCGCAAAAACGCCAAGGTTCGCTGCTTGGGCTGTTGTTTTTTGAGCCCAGTACCCGAACGAAAATGAGTTTCTCTGCAGCGATGAAACGCCTGGGTGGCGATATTGTCGATATGGGGCCAGTCGAACACTCAAGCGTCAAAAAGGGCGAAAGCCTCGCGGATACCGTTCGTGTAGTCGAAGGCTATGCGGACGCGCTGGTCATGCGTCACCCAAGCGAAGGGTCCGCACAGATGGCGAGCGAATTTGTTGATGTTCCACTGATAAACGCGGGTGACGGTGCAGGCCAACACCCAACACAAACGTTGCTTGACCTCTATACAATCCGAGAAAACGCCGGACTTGATGACCTCACTATCGGTATTATGGGCGATTTGAAATATGGCCGTACAGTCCACTCGCTTGCTCATGCGCTAACGAACTTCGAGACACGACAGCACTTTATCAGCCCGGAAACGCTCAAACTCCCTCGCAGCGTCCGCTATGACCTTCACGATGGGGGGACAGAAATTAAAACCCACACTGATATCGAGAGCATTCTTCCTGAACTCGATGTCCTTTATGTGACACGGATTCAAGAAGAGCGATTTCCCGATAAAAACGAATATCGCGAGGTTGCTGGACAGTACCAGATTGATGCGACGCTGCTCGAACAAGCCAGCGACGACCTAACCGTGATGCACCCACTGCCGCGCGTTGATGAAATAGCCACGAACGTTGACGAAACTGAGCACGCAACCTACTTCGAGCAGGCACACAACGGCGTCCCGGTTCGGATGGCGCTGCTCGACTTACTACTGGGTGAGACCAATGAGTGACCAAGAACTCCGCGTAAGCAAAATCGAAAACGGGACA
>PUNZ01000230.1 GCA_003551945.1 Halovenus sp.
CAAGTGTGCTGAGCATCGACCGACGCGAAATCTTTCGTGTCATCAGTACCACTCGTTACCGTCTAAAGCCTTGTATCACCTCTTATACCAGCAATCATGGGCTCTACTCCCGAAATGCGGAGATATTTGCTGCTCGATACGACGGAAATTAGCAGTGTTGTTAGCGCGTGTCATGACATGGTGACCTGTCGAGACAAACCGGCGTGTCCCGGCCAGCCACCCTCTTAATCAGCTACCCACTTACCACCGATGTGGACGGAAACACGGTGCTTTTCGCTGTTTCTGTCCAAGCTATTCAGCCCCAGTGTCAGACAAACAAGTATCTTTTGCCGGTTTCTCTTACCGCAAAGGCTCGTTTCTCGGCATGAAAGAGCGAATGTTGCCGGTAAATAGAAAGCGCCACATCAATTTCTCTGGCTGACGATGGTGACTTTCGGTATGGGCTGAGTTACCAGTCCAACCTCACAGCGGAGACGGGTAGCTCTCAGGGGCCAGAAAGCGGTCAGGAAAAGACCACAGTTATCCTCGGTAGCGGAACGAGACGACCGTCACCACACCCTCATTGTCAAGCGATTCCGTGGTGACATCAAGCCCCAGTACGTCGGATTCATCGACAACATCGTAGGTCAACGAGCGGAGCTCCTCGCCGCTGGCCTCATCATCAAGGATAGTAACTCGCACGCGGTCGCGGTTGACGCTGGTCTCGCTGACTTCGTAGTCGGCTTCCTCAAACGCCGTTTCAAGCGCAGTAAGCAGTTCGTCCATAACCCGTTGTTCGCGTGCCGGGCATAAAATGCCTTGTCCACCTCTCAGAGAATGAAATGGATAAGCCAATGAAAGAGAATGTCACGCCCGCCAGCCGATAGTCGCCACAACGCATTTAAGCGGTGACTAACGTATATACAACTATGTCCCGGTCTGCACTGGTTGGAAACGTCACAGCGATGCTTGAAGACGCTGGCTTTCTCGTCAGCGAGCGCTGTGCCATCCGACCGAAGAGCTTCGATGTCGCGGCACGCCGAGGGGAGGACGTTATCCTCCTGAAAATCCTCGGGAACATCGATGCCTTCAACGCGCGTACGGGTGCAGAGATGCGTCGCCTCAGCGAGTATCTGAACGCGACGCCGCTGGTCATCGGGTTGCGAACCCGAAACGAGGAACTGAAGCCGGGCGTCGTGTATTTCCGACACGGCGTTCCGGTGTTTTCGCCGGATACAGCGCTTGAGTTGTTCGTTGAGGAAGTCCCACCGCTCATCTATGCGGCGCCGGGCGGCCTCTACGTAAACATCGATGGTGCGGTACTGGCCGATGCACGCGAAGAGCGTGGCTGGTCGCTCGGCCAACTGGCACAGGAATTGGGTGTCTCCCGACGAACCGTCTCAAAGTATGAAGATGGAATGGATGCGAGCGTCGATGTGGCTGCACAGCTTGAAGAACTCTTTGAGGAACCGCTGACCGCACCCGTCGAAGTGATGGACGATTACGAATCTGTCCACGATGCTGACGACCCGCCGGAAGGACCTGCTGTCGACCCCGACGATGAGCCTGTCGTCACCGTCCTCACCCGTGTCGGCTACGAGGTACACCCAACGGAACGTGCCCCGTTCAAAACCGTCAGCGAAAACGAGCGCGAGCAAGAGCAGGTGTTAACTGGTCACTCAACGTTCACCAAGGCTGCTGAAAAACGGGCACGGATTATGTCGTCGGTCGGACACGTCACTCGCACCCGGTCAGTGTATATCGTCGACCGCGCACCCCGTGAGTCAGTCGAGGGAACCGCCCTCATTGAGAAAGAAGAGCTTGAAAACCTCCAGCGTTCCGACGACTTCCGCGACCTGATACAAGAGCGGGTCAAAGAAGAACCAGCCTGAGACAGACGCCTCTTTTCGACGACCGTACCGAACCCGTGAGTTCAAATCCAAGGACGACCCAGTTCGGGTCGAATGGCCCCCGAGTGGCAGTCGTATTTCGGCTTCGACGAACCCTACGACAACCAGCGTGATGCTATCGAATCCGCACTACAGGTTGGACGCGCCAACGGCTACCTCGCGATGGAAGGTGCGTGTGGAACAGGAAAAACGATGGCAGCGCTGACAGCCGCAGCAACGCTCATCCGCGAGGGCGAATATGACAACGCAGTCGTTGTGACACCGGTCAAACAACAGCGTCAGCAATTCGTTGATGACCTGCGGACGATGAACGCGGGCCTCGCGGAGCCGCTCCCCTCAATTGCCCTCGTAGGAAAGCGAGACCTTTGTCCATACGGCCGGGAAGATGTCTTTCCCGAAGATGTCGGGGTACACGACCGCTGTGAGGATTTGCGTGAAAGCACGGCACGCCTGGTAGACGGTGGCGGTGGGGAGTCTCGACCAGTTGCCAGCGTTGCGGTCGGGGGGACTGCTGATGAAGTGTGGTGGGACCCACAACTGGGCAGTCAGTTAGCGAAAGCAGCACGGCCGGACAGCGCTGGGCAACAGCAGTTACAACAGGAGGCACTGGGAACCGCCGGTGCGATCAGCCCATACCAGCGAAGCCAGCCACGAGCACCCGAGGGCACGACCGACGGTGACGAGCCACTGTACTGTCCGTTCGAGGCGGACTTTTATGCCCGAAACCGGGGTTCGCCTGTTGATTTCACAATCGGAGAGCAGTCAGTTGTCACAGCAGATGAGTATCTGCCAGCAGCCGTTGAAAGAGGGACCTGTCCCCACCGCGTGATGGGCGTGCTTCTGGAGCATGCGGAGATTGTTATCGGAAACTACAACCACCTGTTCGACCCGGACTCGCGGCCGCTACTCGAACCCGTCCTCAGCGACCGAACCTTCCTGATAGTCGATGAGGCTCACCGGCTTGAAGAGCGCGTCCGTGACCTCCTCTCAGGGCGGGTTGGTCGCGCAACGCTGCTCCGTGCCCGAAATGACCTGAAAACCGTCCTCTCGTGGGCCAACAAAACCAATGAAAATAGACAGGCTGTCCGCGATGAGTTATCGAGTCACGACGTTCCACTCGAAGCAGTGGCAGATGCCCATACGTTCTACGACGACGTGCTCGGCTGGCTGGATTCGTTTATCGAGAACGCTCTCGATAGCGGGGCCGGCAGCGATGGACAACTGGATGTCGGAGAAGCGGCGACGGACTGGCGTCTCAACCCGGATACGTTGCCTGAGCAGGATATCGAACTCCCGCTTCGTGACCCCGAACAAATTGAGCAAGATGAGCTAACCGAGTGGGCGGAGCAAAACGGATATACGGGCGAGCAGTGGCGGTCGCTGCCCACAGTCGGAGCCGCTGTTGAGGCAACAATCGATGCCCTTGGACTGACCCGTGCGCCGGTCTGTGCGCCCGTTGGCGTCCTGTTTCAGCGCTGGTGGGAGGCTGACCACGCCCGCTATCTTCGGGAAGTCGAACTTGAGCACGCGCCAAAAGACGAACGAAGCGTCAGCGAGCCATGGCAAGCGCAGTACACCGCCGGGTTGGTCCTCTTCGAGTGCATGCCCGGTGAAACGCTCAGCCGAGTTTTCGACGAGCTTGGTGGTGGTGTGGTGATGAGTGCAACGCTCGAACCGCTTGATATTTTTAGCGAAGTTGCCGGCCTCGAAACGTTACGGCAAACACGGCCAGTCGTAGAACGAAGCTACGGCCTGCCGTTCCCCGAGGAGAATCGGGCAAGCTGGGTGGTTGATGCAACACCGTTTACCGCGCGAAATCGAGG
>PUNZ01000171.1 GCA_003551945.1 Halovenus sp.
GAAAAGCAGTCCGTGGCTTTCAGGTGCTTGCCGCAGTAGGCGTCATTGGTCTTTCGGTGTTATTCTGGGACTCAATTGTCGCACTCGTTGAATTTACCGACAATTCCGTGCTCAACGGAGGCTTGCCCGTGCCCCAGGAAATGGCTGCCTCGTGGGTACCACTCGTGGGTGCACTCCTCGTCGCTGGCCTCGTTAACCCGTTGATTGGACTTGTGACGGTTCGACACCGCGGCTGGACACATAGCGTTCCGATTAATTTCGTCCTCATCGGAGCGGTTTCCGGCGGTGTCTTCTTACTGACGATGGGCCTCCCAATTGCACATCAAGTCGCTGCAGTCACCGTCGTCTGGACATTCTTTGTGGGCGCGCTCATTCATCTTGGCCTCGATGGAGAGATATTCTGAATGCCCACTGAACAGGCCAAGAGCGACTGACCCAAGGTATATTCGCTTAGACAACCACTTTAGAATATGGCAACTGACCAGATTCCAGTCACCACCGACGCTCCGGACAGTCCGTTCCGAACCACCGGAACCGACCACATTACCATCTGGGGAAGTAACGCTGAGGATACCATCGCGTATTATCGCGACTTGCTCGGAATGACGCTTGTGTTACGACAGCCGAACCTAGATGACCCCTCACAGACCCACCTGTTTTTCGATACCGGTGATGGAACGATTCTGACCTTTTTCGTCAGCGACGACCGGCCATCAAACCGCCGACCACAGCGCACGGGCGTTGGTGGTGTTCACCACCTCTGTTTCAACATTGACCCCGACAGATTCAGCGAGGTTGCAGATGCGCTGGATAACGCCGGACACGGCTACAACGTCTTCGACCGCGGGATTTTCTTCTCGCTGTATACCCGCGACCACGACGGTCTCATCATTGAACTCACTGCCGATAAATTCGAGTTCCCTGTCGAGCGGAAAGGAGAGGTGTTGGCAACCGCACAGCGTATCCGCGAAGAAGAGGGGGCGGACTACGCCAAAACCGAACACATGGAAGCTGCACTTGAAGAGCTTGGGATGGAGGTTAAACCGTACGACCTACCGGATGCCGACAGCGGCGTTGGCGGCGTGAGCTAACGCGACGGCTCCAGTTGTTCAGTGACTCGTTGATGGAACTCCTGCAAGACGGCAGACTCATCCTCCGCAAGAACGACATCGGAGGCCAGCAGTGTTGCTAAGCCGAACGATTTGGGAGACGGGGTGTCGACGCGAGTCGTTACAACCTCGATTGACTCCTGACTTTCGGCATGTTCCCCAAGACGCTCAAAAAAGGTTTCCAGTGCTGCGACGTTCAGTTTATCCTCTAGGATTTCCCGATAGGTTTCTTCGATGACCGCAAGCTCATCGAGTTCTTCGGCAAAACTCAGGAGCATCTCGCTGTTGAACTGCTGTTCGCTCGCGGATTTTTCATACCCCTTGTAGCGTTTGAGTATCATGAGCGACCGCGTCGCGTTGATGCGAAAGTATCGCTTGAGTAAGTCGGTTCCAGACAGACTGGAGCGAAGTAGCTCGCGTACCTGGTCAGGGGAAATATCCTGAACAAGCCCAGCGATATCGACTTTCCGATTCAGGGGTAACGAGAGACTAAAGCCGTTATCTGCGACCGCAACCTGTACATTTGCCGTCACTTCCTGTGCAATTCGATAGGCCAGCAGCCGGGAAAAACCGTCGTTGAACCGGCGACCATAGTTGGAGTGGACGTAATAACGACGTTCGTATTCGGTGTGATCACGCTCTTCTTCGATCACCAGCCGTCCGTTCGTGCTGACGCTTTCCGGCCCGAGATATCGAAGCTGTTCATCAAAGAGTCGAGTGAGAGCCTGGACGCTGTGTTCATCAAGGGGATACTGCCGGAGCCAGACCCGAACGGCTGATTTACCGCCGCGTTCGTAACGGTCGAGGAGTTCGTGCTGGAAGCGCAGGATTTCGACGCCGAGGTCATACGAGAGCGGAAGGCGTTCTGAAAACCACGATGGGACAGTCGGACGCTTGTTCGTCCGGTCGACATAGACCTTCGAGCCGCGGCGGTAGCGGAACTCGAAATGATCGCCGCCGAGGACGAATACGTCTCCCGATTCGAGGGTGTCGAGATACTCCTCATCGAGTTGGCCGACCCAGTCGTCGCCCGCGCGCGTAAGAACATCACAGGTAAACGAGTCCGGAATCGTCCCGATGTTGGTCATGTAGATGACGCGAGCGAGACGACCGCGTTTACCGATGAGTGGCTCGCCAACGGGATAGTCTGGATAGTGATGTTTACCGTCGGGCGCGTCGTTTGTATCCCGCCAGATTTTCGCATACACATGTTTGTCTTCCATGCCGTCGTAGCCTGCGGTGAGATATCGCATGAGTTGTTCCCACTCTTCGTCGGCGTAGGTGCGGAAGGGATACGCCGACTGAAGAATCCGGCGAAGTTCACCCTCCGGGCGCGGCCCGTTGATTGCCATCCCATAGACGTGCTGGGCAGCGACGTCCTGTGCCCGTTCGGGGATGAATACCCTATCAACGAAGCCTTCCTCGGCCATCTGGAGCATCACGGCACACTCGATGAGTTCGTCACGGTCAAGCGCCACCACACGCCCGGTGACAGTTTCACCAACCTGGTGGCCCGCTCTGCCGACACGCTGAAGCAGTGAGGCAACGGACTTTGGTGAACCAACCTGCACAACAAGGTCAAGCGTCGGCATGTCGATACCTAATTCCAGCGAGGTGGAGGTGGTCACGACCGAGAGGTCACCGGATTTGAGCCCCTCCTCGATATGTTGGCGCTGTTCTTTTGAGAGACTGCCGTGGTGACAGCCAGAGTTTTCTTCGTCGTAATCAAAACGCTCACGCAAGTTGTGCAGGACGCGTTCTGCGCCTGAGCGCGTGTTGGTAAATACAAGCGTGGTTGTGTGTGCAGAGATGAGGCTGTGCAGTTGGTGATAAAACCGCTCCTGTATGATGCCTGCTGGGGTGTGAATGAGGTCATCAGTCGGGCAGCTCAGTTCGATGTCAAACTCGCGGACGAAACGAGTGTCAACAATGGTGTACTCCCGGGGTTTCATCTCCTTTTCATCCCCCTGGCAAGACTCAGTGGGCTCACAACCGACGAGAAACTCTGCCATCGTCTCAAGCGGTTCGACGGTGGCAGAGCAGCCGATTCTGGTCGGAGTAGTATTTGTGAGAGCTTCGAGTCGTTCCAGCGAAACCGAAAGGTGTGTGCCGCGTTTGTTCGCTGCAAGGCTGTGTATTTCGTCGACGATAACATACTCGACAGTTCGCAGTTTCTCGCGGAATTTCGGGCTGTTAAGCAGGATTGCGAGCGTTTCTGGGGTAGTATTGAGAATATGTGGTGTTTCGGAAAGCATTCGCTGGCGGTCGCTGCTTTTCGTGTCGCCGTGGCGAATTGCATGGCGTATCTCGACGGCTTCGCCGCGCTCGTCGAGCTTTTCTGTAATGGCGGAGAGCGGGACGTCGAGGTTTCGATGGATATCGTTGGCAAGTGATTTAAGTGGAGAGATATACAGACAGTAGACGCTGTTTTCGAGTCCCTCGCCTTCTCTGTCCCGGGCAAATAGTTCGTTGATGATGCCCATGAACGCAGAGAGGGTTTTTCCACTGCCTGTTGGGGAACAGATGAGTGCGTTTTCGCCCTCGTGAATAAGCGGGATGGCCTCTTTCTGTGGCGGGGTAAAGAAGCCGCC
>PUNZ01000019.1 GCA_003551945.1 Halovenus sp.
GGTTACATCACCAGTATCACTATTATCACAGGCCACTCATGCATGGATATGAAAGAGACCTCCCTTGATGACTTTGCCTCCAGTAGCGACGAGGCCGACGAGTCAACTGCGGAGGACGAATCTGCAGATTCTGAGACGGCCACAGAAACCGTCGACGAGACCGCCATCGCCGAAACCGAAGCAGAAGAAGACACCATCACCGTCGAACCGGCAAGGATTACGGGCCAGTGGAGCCCCGAGGGAACGGCCTGTCACACCTGTGGCGAAGAAGTTGAACGGCTGTGGGTGGATGATGGAGGCCGTGTCTGTGGGGCGTGCAAAGACTGGAATTGACGTCGTCGTGTTGCTCATCTCAGACGGCCAGGGATTTTTACCATGGCCCCCGTAGGACAGGATATGGGTATCACGTACGAAGATTTCCTTGATGAGTCATACGAGCCGACGGAGACCGACCTCGTCTGTGAGTTTTATATCGAACCGGCCTCCGGCATCGACTGGGAGGCTGCCGCTAGCCGCGTCGCCAGCGAGAGTTCGAACGGGACGTGGACGGAATTGCAGGTAGAGGGGAACATCCGGGACCTCTCGGCAACCGCCTGTAATATCGATAAAGAAAACGGCCACATCACGGTGGCCTATCCGGATGTCCTCTTCGAACCCGGCAGCATGCCACAGGTCCTCTCGTGTATCGCCGGCAACATCATGGGCATGAAAGCCGTCGAGCGGATTCGCCTGCTTGATTGTCACTGGCCGGAACAACTCGTCCAGAGCTTCCCTGGCCCACAATACGGCAGCGCAGTCAAATCCGAACTGCTGGATGCAGCTGACCGCCCAGCAACGGCAACGGTCCCAAAGCCAAAGGTCGGACTTTCAACCGACCAGCACGTGCAGGTCGGCTACGAAGCGTGGACGGGCGGCGTCGACCTGCTGAAAGATGACGAGAATCTGACCGACCAGTCGTTCAACCCCTTCGAAGACCGTCTCAGCGAGAGTCTCGCTGCCCGTGACCGCGCGGAGGAGGAGACTGGTGAAACCAAGAGTTATCTGCTGAACGTGACGGGGACGGGAACCGATATGCTCGAACGGGTCGACTTAGCAGCCGAACACGGCTGTGAGTTCGTCATGGTCGATATCGTCACCACTGGCTGGGCAGCCCTCCAGCAAGTCCGCGAGCGTTGTGAGCGCACGGGGCAGGCGATTCACGCCCACCGGGCGATGCACGCAGCCTTCGACCGGATTCCCACGCACGGCGTCTCAATGCGAGTCATCGCACAGATTTCCCGACTCTGTGGTGTTGACCACATCCACACGGGAACCGCTGGACTCGGGAAACTCGAAAACGAGGATACCCTCGGCATCAACGACTGGCTGGCAAGTGACCTCCACGGAATGACTGACGTGTTGCCTGTCGCTTCCGGTGGATTGCATCCTGGTCTCGTCTCGCCGCTGTTCGATGCGCTCGGCACGAACCTGATGGTCCAAGCCGGCGGCGGTATCCACGGCCATCCTGACGGGACACATGAGGGCGCGAAGGCGTTCCGCGCAGCGAGCGAAGGCGTTGCTGCCGGGAAATCTATCGAGGACGCCGCTGCCGAGGAGCCCGCGCTTGCCCGTGCTATCGAGAAGTGGGGTACTGAGACGCCGCGGTAGCTCACTCGCTCCAAAAAGCTTTGATGCGGTCGTCCAGACGGCGAACGACGATCGTGAGTACGTCTCGCCAGTCAGTAGGATAGTCAGCATCCTTACCCGGTGTCGATGCGTCTGGTGGTGGATGAAAGTGTTCGCGACTGTTGTGGTCGTTCGGGTGACGGTCCCAGCGACATTCCCATGAGTTCTCAGTGTGATACTGTTCCGTATAGTGAATGCTGAAATCAGCAGTCTCAAACCACCGAATCTGCAGATATGCACGCCTGATGCCAGCTGGAAAATAGCCCAAGTCATAGTCCGCAACGACGGCGTTGGCTGCGTACGGCGGCCGTGTCTCAACGGTCTCAAAGCGCTCGCTTCGTTCAAGATTCGAAGCTATTCGGTCAAGAACCTCTGTGTCGATAGGGCTGCCGCCAGTGGGGTCATCAGACATCGGCAGAGTGGACTGTCTTTCGAGAAAGCGGGTGGTCGCGGCGTGCGGCATCAAGAAGGTGTGCTCTCTTTGTAAGGGATTTCCACTCGGAGAGTGCTTCCCATGCGGCTTCCGTGGACATGTCCAGGTCTTGGGTCACTGCAACAAGCGAAACGTCGTCGGGATGGTCAGCACCGAACTGCTCTCTATACGCTTCGAGCTGTTCGAGTGTGTCTGTGAGTGCGGTGGCGATCTCCTGGTCAGAGTACTCCTCGCGGATACGGTCAATGCGTCGCCACTCGAAATACGCGTCGTTGCGCGCGTAACGCACCGGGCGACCGTCGTGGCGGTGAACCATCCCCATCTCGTTGAACCACTCAAGATAGTCTCGGGCCGTTTCGGTGTCACAATCGGCATACTCGGCGATTTCCGAGACTTTCCTCGGAGTGCGAATACCGACAACGACGTCGAGAAGTCGCTCTCGTATTGGCCCCTCGTTGAACAGTGAATCGGGAGAGTCCCACTCATCGAAATCAGGTATTGGCTCATCGCCATCGTACGCATCATCGGGGATTTCTGTAAAGCTCATGTGGGCAGTCCGTACCCTAGTGTACCCACTGTGTCGAAATATATCCACCGCTTGCAGAATTATTTCTGTTTCGTGACTGCCTGTTGCGCCTCGGCAAGCGTAAAGTTCCCCTCATAGAGGGCCGTCCCAACCACGACAGCGTCGGCACCCGCATCCCGGAGTGCAACAACATCGGATACGGTGGTGACGCCACCGCTTGCGACAACCGGGATATCAACGGCAGCAGTGAGGTTTCTCACTGGCTCCGCACGAATACCTTCCAGCTGTCCCTCAACGTCTACGTCGGTAAAGAGGATGGCCCCAGCACCGAGTTCCTCATAGCGAGCGCCAGCCTCGACAGGGTCAATGCCGGTCCCTTCAGTCCAGCCAGAAACGAGCACTTCGCCGTCGCTCGCATCGAGGCTGACCATCACAGAGCCCGGATACTCCTCGCTAATTTCCGCGACGATATCCGGGTTTTCGATGGCTGCTGTCCCGAGAATCACTCTATCCAAGCCACGGTTCAGAAGCGAGATAGCATCCTCGGCCGTTCGAATCCCACCACCAAGCTGGGTCGAAACGTCGCAGGTGTCAAGGATTGCGTCGATAGCCGCGGCGTTCTGTCGCTCGCCCTCGAATGCGCCATCGAGGTCGACCAGATGGAGCGTCTTTGCCCCCGCCTCAACCCACTCGGTTGCGGCCTCGACAGGGTCGCCGTATGTCGTCTCCGTACCACGCTCGCCGCCGACGAGCTGGACAACCTGTCCGTCCTGCATATCGACTGCCGGGATAACCTCGTACTCGGGAAACATACTTCCCTCTCGGATGTGGGTCGGTGAAAGCGTTTAGATTTGTGTTGCCCTGAACTGGTAGCTACTCCACAAGTAACAGAAACTCCGCAGCTTGCACGGTTTGGTCGTGCTGGTTTTTCACCTCGATAGCCTGTCTGACGACACCGCTCGCAAGCGGGTGGTCAGCAGGTTCGATATCCACAACTTCGATTTCTGCGTGCACGGTATCCCCAATGAAAACCGGCTCGATGAATCGGAGTTTGTCAACCCCATAAA
>PUNZ01000018.1 GCA_003551945.1 Halovenus sp.
CACAACTAACAACTGACGGTCGCCCATACTGTCTCCTGCACACTAAAGCGCGAACCATTTTGTGCGGGTAGGTCCAACGACCGGCATGGAGCAGGTGTTTGCGCCGTGGCGCATCGACTGGGTCGAGCGGTCACCGAAAAACGAGGAGTTCGATGACTGTGTGTTCTGTGAGATTCCCAAGGCTGCTGCCGATAGGGAATATAATCTCGTCGCCCGAGGCGAACACGCATACGTGCTGTTGAACAATTATCCGTACAATCCCGGTCACGCGATGGTCATTCCGTACCAGCACACTGGCGAGTACCGGGACCTTGACCCCGAAACACTGCTCGCAAAGGAACGACTCATCCAGCGGACACTTGATGCAATGGATGACTCACTTTTCCCCGATGGATTCAACGTCGGGTACAACCTTGGCGGTGGCGCAGCGGGGGGGTCAATCCCTGAACATCTGCACGCACACATCATCCCTCGGTGGGAAGGCGATACCAACTTTCTCCCAGTTATTAGCGATACCACCGTCATCGTGGAGGCCGTCGCGGATACCTACGACCGCCTGCATACCGCCTTCCGCGAACAGGACGGCGTCTCCTTTGAAGATGAAGATTCCGCAGTTGTCGTCGAAGATGCCTAGGTGGGCAAAATATAGTTTTGTTGCCTTTATAGGAATTAGACCGGCGAGTACAGGAGTCTGAGCCACGCTCATCGCCAATTCCCATAGGTTGCTCGCCGCCAAAGCCACTCGACAGGACCGTACTCGAACCGTTTGAGCCACAGGACCGACAGTGCTGCCTGCACGACCCAGATGGCACCGACAATTGCGAGCTGCTCAACGCGCGTGACGTGTCCAAAGAGGCCGAGACCGTAGCCATAGAAGATAGTCGTGGCAACGACCGTCTGAAAGAGGTAGTTGCTGAGCGCCGTTCGCCCGACTGCAGCGCAGGCTGTTTGAATCATTCCACCGGCGCTGCGAGCACACAGCACAACCACGAGACTGGCATAGGCCGGTGCAACAAACAGCGCGCCGATGTTGTTCAACTCCCACGAGAGAATGCCTGCCCCGCCACTCCAGTCATAGGCGAAGGCTGTCCAGACACCTGCCAAAATGAGCGGGAAGCCGACGGCCCAACCCCCGAGAATCACCATCAAGTAGGACCGGTTCGACCAGTCGGTGGTCAGTAACCCAGATTTGTAAAAGGCCATCCCCCAGAGAACGAAGCCGCTGTAGCGCCAGCCGGAATCGGCAATAAAGCTTGTCGTGTGGGCATTCCATGCGGCCTCGGCGCGCTCAGCGAATCCGTCGCTCCAACTCCCACGATAGGCATCAAGTTCGGCCTGAATCGCTGCTTCTGACGCAACCCATCCATCATGCGTCTCAGTGAGTCCGATGTTGAACGCAGCACTCAGCGTGAGGGCCGTTGGGACGGCAATCAACGCGGTCCCGATGGCGAACAGTTGTCGCGGTGGCGCTCGCCAGAAGATGACAACCCAGAGCCCACAGAGCGCGTAAATGACCAAAATGTCGCCATCCCAGAGCAAGTACGCATGCGCAAGGCCAATACCCAACAGCAACAGTATACGGCGGTAATACAGCAGATAGCCCGAGTATGGCTGGTTCGTTTTCGATTCGAGAAAGAGAACAATCCCAGCGCCGAACATAATCGAAAATAGCGCGATGAACTTCTGCTCGACCAGCACGTGACTGGCGAGCCAGATAAGAAGTTCAACGCCGGCAAACTCCCCATACTGTGTCGGATTCATCCGTACCGGACTCGGCATCGAAAACGACTGAACGTTGATAATGAGAATCCCGAAGATGGCAACTCCACGAAGAACATCTAAGCTGACAATCCGTTCGTCAGGTTCGGTTGGGCCAGCCCCAGCCGTTCCATCGGGAGGGTCCTGCCGTGTCTCGGTCGATGTAGATTCTGATGACTCGGTGGCTGTCGTCTGTGGGGGGGTATCCTGCGCACGCTCAGCCGCAGTACTCGTCACGTCTCAGTACTGTAACCAGACAGAAATAAAACCGTACGGTCGTGTCTGAGGGCGGAAGTCGTGGATTGTCAGTCGTCAGCAGGGCTTGGCTGCGGGCTCATATCAACCGGTGAGGCATCGAAGTCAAGTTCATCAAGCGCGCTCTGTGCGGCCTGTTTGCCGGAGAGCAACATCGCACCGAATGTTGGCCCCATCCGTGGGAGGCCGTAGGCCGTCGCGACGGCCATTCCCGACGCGATGAGTCCGTCGTGGACCACGCCAGTGTGTTCGACGACGGCATCCTCTGACTGGCCGACCCACATGGAGTCGTGGCCAGGTGAGTCGTGTCCCGGTGCGCCGTACTGGTCGTCTGCCGTGTTATCCATCCCTTCGTTGTTCTCCAGGCCGGGGACATCAAGTGCACCGCGTTCGTCGAGTTTCGAAATCGCCATCGCATCGTGACCGGTGGCGTCGATAACGAGGTCGGTTTCGATGGCAATCGGGTCGACGCAGGTCAGTTCTCGGGGGAGCGCATGGACTGGCGTCCAGTTCATCACAATTCCCGAGACGCGGTGGTCCTCGCGAATGACGAGGTCGGTAAACTCCGTCATGTTCTGGACTTTTGCGCCCGCGTCGCAGGCGGCTTTGATGAGACCTGAACAGGCGTGTGGCCCAGATGCCACGTAGAGTCCGTCCGTCTCCGCTGCCGGCTTGTATGGGACGTCAATTTCATCGAGGACTTCCTGTGCTGGTTCACGAACGGTGAGTTTGTTCATCAGGAAGCCACCGAGCCAGAACCCACCGCCGAGATAGTTGTTCTTCTCGACGATGGTCACATCGACATCGCGCTCTGCAAGCTCCTTTGCGGCGACGAGGCCAGAGGGGCCACCACCAAGGACGATAACATCTGTCTCGATGTTATCCATGAACTCCTCGGTCCATTCCTGGCCGATTGCACGCGTTACCTGTGCTTCGCTGACATCGCTGAACGAGTCGAATCCGGACATACAACTAGGTAGTAGTACTAAGTAATAAAAAACGTTTGCCTCGCTGAACCGGGTGGTAGTCCGCAACGGACGGCCTGTGTACCTCACGCAGACCCAGACCGTTGGCAATTAACTATCAGGAGGTCGTTGACCGAGATATGATGGAGAAGACGGTACTGATTACGGGATGTTCGTCGGGAATCGGGCGGGCAACGGCAGAGCTGTTTCTCGACAGCGAGTGGACGGTCTATGCAACCAGCCGGAATCCAGCGGATATTGCCGACCTCGAAGAAGCAGGCTGTCGAACCGCTGCGCTTGATGTGACGGATGAAGACGAAATTGCAGCCGTTGTTTCACGGATTGAAGACGAAGTGGGCGAACTGGATTGTCTCGTCAACAACGCAGGGTACGGATTGTATGGCCCGCTCGAAGACATCACAATCGAGCGCCTACACCACCAGTTCGACGTGAACGTCTACGGTCCACACCGACTCACTCGGGCCGTCATGCCTCTGTTTCGAGAACAGGAGGACGGAACGATTATCAACCTCTCAAGTATCTACGGGCGGCTGTCGACACCCGGTGGCGGGGCATACGCTGGCTCGAAGTTTGCCCTCGAAGCGATGAGCGACGCGCTCCGTGCCGAAGCTGATGAGTTTGATGTCGATGTCGTTATCGTCGAACCGGGTCCCGTCGAGACAGGCTTTAACGACCGGCTCGAAACCGAACTCAACGACTTAGAACGAACCGCCGACTACGAATGGCTCTATGAGACCATCGAGGACGCAAACATCGCCGCGAGTGCAGCGCCGTTTGCGCTCACCCCAGAGGAAGTCGCAACCGTAATCCACGATGCGGCTGGGATGAAAAACCCCGACCCACGGTATCCCGTTGGAACGTTCGCCAAGCTCGTGGTCTATTCGAGTTTCCTCCCTGACCGGGTCCGTGACGGTATCTTCAAAGTGATTCGGAAGGTCACCTAATCCGCACGGAGTGCGCAACAGCCAGCGCCCGCGACAGAAACGCCTATACTTCTTCCTCCCCGCCACCCAGTGTGAGCCGTCGCGTCGAGACTTCATCGCACATTCCTGTTAGAGACGTCCTACCGGCGTTCGTTGACGCGTTTCCGTTCGAGCGCTTCAACGAGATGCAATCGACCGTCGTGCCAGCGTTGCTCGACAGCGACGAAAACGTCGTCGTCAGCGCGCCGACCGCCAGCGGCAAAACGGCGGTTGCCGAGGCCGCAATCTGTCAAACCCTCTCGACCGACGGCACCGCCCTCTTTCTCGCACCGCTTCGCGCGCTTACCAACGAAAAAGAACGCGAGTGGGCACGGTTCGAGGAGATGGGCTACTCCGTCTACGTTGTCACTGGCGAACGAGACCTCCATCCCCGCCGTGCAAAACGGGCTGATATCCTCGTAATGACGCCTGAAAAAGCGGATTCAGCCACGCGTAAACACGATTCGCGCCGGTACTCCTTCGTGGAGGATATCGATTGCTGTGTCATCGACGAGGTCCATTTGCTCGATTCCGACGGGCGCGGGAGCGTCCTCGAAGTCACCATTTCTCGACTCCGTCGACTCTGTAACCCTCGCGTGGTCGCCCTCTCGGCAACAATGTCGAACGCCGGAGATGTGGCTGCCTGGCTTGACGCCCCCGAGAAAACGACCTTCGCATTTGATGAGTCCGTCCGGCCCGTTCCGCTCGAAGCCGATGTCGCCATCTACAGCCACGGCGAAAACGCCTTTGCAGATAAGTACCGCCGACTGTACCGGGCGCTCGACCTCGCAGAGCCGCATATTCGAGAGGATGGACAAGCCCTCGTCTTCGTTGCGTCCAGACAGGATACCGTCCAAGCAGCGAAAAAAGCCCGCGACGAACTTGCCGCCCGTGACGTGCCAGTGGGCGCACGCGGCGACTACGAGTTCCATCAGGAGGCCGAACAGCTCCAGAACGACACCCTCCGCCAATCAGTTCTTGATGGCGTTGGATTCCATCACGCTGGGCTAGCTCGTGAGGACAAGAACCTCGTCGAGGAGTGGTTCCGAGACGGCACCATTGCACTGCTCTTTTCCACCTCGACGCTGGCGTGGGGTGTGAACCTGCCTGCCCGGTGTGTCGTCATCCGCGATACGACCCACCATGACCCGCTCGAAGGCGAAGTCGAGATGAGCCCACTCGATATCCTGCAGATGCTCGGCCGGGCAGGCCGCCCGGGCTATGACGACCAGGGATACGCGTGGGTCGTTTGCGACGGCGACGATGCAAGCCGCTACCGACGACTGCTTTCGCGCGGAAAGAACATTGAATCCCGCCTTGCCGAGCGGTCAGCGGGCGCAACTGGCCCGGCATCGGGCGACCTTGCAACCCACCTGAACGCCGAAATTGCGCTTGGGAACGTTCGCTCGGTCGAAGACGCGATGGACTGGTTGGAAACCACGTTCTACTGGGTCCGCGCACAGCAGGCAAGCGCCTACGCCTCCGGTGACGACCTCCGTGAGCAAGTCAGACAGACGCTCGACTGGCTCGTCAGCAACGAATTTATCGACATGGAGGACGCTGCAGTCGAACCGACACCGCTCGGTCGCCTTGCTTCGGATTACTATCTCGACTTACCGACTGCCCGCCAGTTTGCCGACCTGACCGAAGGGGAGTTGACTGCCGAACGCGCACTCCGCGCCGTTGCAACCGCAGAGGAATTCGACAGCGTCAGCGCTCGTTCGGCCGAGCAGGATGCAATCGACGCGGTGCTTGGCGAGCAAGCAACCGAACTCGATGCCGGCCACCGCAAAGTGCTGGCAATTTTGCGCTCCGGAATGAACACGACAACTCCAACGAAACTCCGCAGCGATGCCTGGGTTATCCGACAGAACGCCCAGCGGTTGCTCTCCGCGCTCCGGGCAATCATCGACCGGTTTGGCGACCCCGCAGGCGCGAATCTCGTCTGCCGGCTTGAAGCACGGGTCGAAACTGGCATCAGCGACAGTGCTGTCGGGCTGACAGCCATCGATGGCATCGGCTCGACGCGTGCTAGCTCTCTTGCGGCGGCAGGCTATCGGTCCCCGGCTGATGTCGCAGCAGCAAGCGTGAGCGAACTCACCGCAGCAGGTCTCACCGATGGCGTTGCCGAGCGCGTTCACGAAAGCGCAGCCGACCTCCCCGCAATCGAGGTTGACTGGGGGACGTTTCCCGAAACCGTCGCACAGGGTGAACGCGAACTCTGTGAAGTCACAGTCAAATCGACCGCAGGCGATGCACGCGCGGGGCTGTCCGTCCTTGTTCGGGAGGGAGATGGGGCTGCACAAGCCGCCGTTGAGATGACAACGAAAGATTCGTATCTCGGCCAGGCCACCCTCCCCGTTGGTGTCTTCGGTGGCTCTGCTGATAGCCTCGAATACATCATCCGCGTTGTCTTTCCCGACCTTCCGCTTGCACCGGTTGAGCGCTCGAAAGTCGTGCGCGTCAGCTAGCTGCAGAGTCTGCAGCCGTGGGGTGCTTTCTTAACTCAGGGAGATGAACCAACCACTGATGAACAGCCGTCATCGGTTTGGGATTGCGATTGTCTTTATTATCGCTGCAGGGGTGGGGAGCCTGCTCGCTGCACCCTCGCTCCCGGACGAACTGGTCGTAAACTGGGATAGTGCTGGTGAACCGAGCGGGACAATGCCGACAATGCAGTCACTCATATTGATGCCGGCGATGATGGGGGCGTTGTTGGTGCTTTTTGGCGTTATCCCCCGAATCGACCCACTGAGAGGGAACATCGCAGCATTTCGCCCGACATATGACTGGTTCGCCGTCGTGATGATGGTGTTTCTGTTCGGGATTCATCTGGGGATACTTATCTTCAACCTGGGGTATGAGTTCCCGTTTGTCCAGGCGTTGATTCCCGGGCTTGCAGTGCTCTTCTATTACGCTGGCGTCGTCTTAGAGCGGGCAGAGAGAAACTGGTTCGTCGGAATTCGAACGCCGTGGACGCTTGAAAGCGACGTGGTTTGGCGACAAACCCACGACCTTGGCGCACGGCTGTTCAAACTCACCGCAGTCTGTTCGCTCTTTGGCCTTTTCTTTGGCGAGTATGCCATCTACTTTCTCCTTGTTCCAGCGCTCGCCACCGCGCTTGTGACGGTTGTCTATTCCTACGTTCTCTACGAGCGGGTCGAGCGATGAGGGGGAGTGTCCCAGTGAAAAGAAATAACCATTGCCACTAGTCGGTTCTCTCAGCATGAGAGTGAAGATAGATTTTTATACCCATCACGACGAGATGGTGGGCACATGGAAGAAAAAACCGAGGAACTCAGGGAGCTCTTTCTCGATGTGACAGACGAGGAGACATTAACCGAGTCTCAGGAGGACAGTCGGGGCTCGCTGACGGGAGAGCGCAAGCCGGTCGATGAACGGCTTGAAGCCGTTATTGCCCAATTGGATGAGAAATTCGGAGTAACCACTTCGCTCTCAAGAGAGCAAGAATGCCAGCTTGTGCGACTGTTTTACGCTGGCGAGTCGGATTCGGCCATCGCATCGACGCTTGAACTGAGCGAAGCTGACGTTTTCGACGCGCGGATGGCACTCCTGTTGGTTCGCGAGACGGATATCCCGGAGCAGGAACTTCGCAGAGAACACCAGCGAAGGCTGCTTACCGAGGGACGTGTCGAGACCGTTGCAACCGAAACGGGGCTTGAAGAGACCGTCGTCGAACGGGCGAAAGCGGCGCTCACTGCCGATGAACGGTCCGGTCGCGTTAGCCATCGATTCCGTATCGAGTTCGAGGAGATTCTTACTGATGCGGACCTGACGGTGCAGTTCACTGTCAGCGCACACGAAGACGGGCTCGCGGATGCAACTGACGGAGCGGAAGTCGATGTGGAGTTCTGACCGTCTACCGTCACTGAGTAGTGCACCACAAAGCGGTTTATACACACGGTTCCTTTGTCAACTATAGCACGTATCATACGTCATCAGAGAGTTTTCGCGGGATGAAACGGCGAAAATCTCTGAACAGGTACGATAATCCCTATAATACCAGCGCGCACGGATGACAACCATCACCACACAACTTGACGGAGCGACGAATATCTTGCTCAAAGCGCCACCGCTGGGTCAGGGCAGAGCTATTTCGACAGCACTGCTCACTACGGCTGTCTCCGTCGAAAACATCATCTTTGTCACCTATACTCGCGGGCCACACGAGTGTGTGGAACAACTGGCAGGAGCCGACACCGGCAAGGTTGGCGTCATTACCGTTGGTGAGAATCAGCAGAGAGCTCCCGAATCCGTGGCTGTAAAATCCGTCTCGGCGCCAAGCGACATCACGGGTCTTGGCATCCAGATTGGACAGTGGCTTTCAACGTGGCCTGAACCAGTTCATCTGTCGTTTGAGTCGCTGACAGCCATGCTCCAGTATGTCAACTTTGAGATGGCATACGAATTTCTCCATGCGATTACCGGGCAAATCCACGCTGCCAACGCTCGCGCGCACTTTTATCTCAACCCTGCGGCGCACCCACCGGAGCATGTCGCGGGTCTAGCCGCGCTGTTTGATGCGGTTGTCTCCGTGGAGGATGACTCATATACGGTCACTACAAGACCGCTTCTGGAGTCATAGCGGACACAGGAATTCTCATCGGCTCTCGAAACGTTTAGTAGACCATCATGTTGACAAGCGACTGTGTTGTTGGTGATTGCATACTCTCGGGGGGCCCGCCAATCGCTGCGGAATATCTGTCGAACACACGAAACAAGTGTCATCAGGCAGTTTGGCCGCGTTGCGTTATTTGAGCCGACGGGATTCGGGGCGTTTCAGGCACTCCGATTACGGGAAAAACACGGCAATGCGGTACAGATTGAACAAACACGGCCATTCAACGCCGCCGAAACGGTTCCTGAAGATATCCTGGCGGCTGCAACCGCGTATGAACGCCGGGAGGAGCCAGCCTTGCCGTATGAACCGTTTGCAGAGCGTGAGTCGTTACCAACGCCAGCGGAGATGAAAGCAACTGACCTGTGATATGACTGCTCAGCCGGTTATCGAGGTTGCGGGAAAGCGCTACACCGGGTCGGCTATCGAGATTCGCCAGCCAGTCGATCCGAACGCAGTTGTCGAAGCTATCACGGGGTCCGATGAACGCGAATCGACAGACGCCGTTTCGGTATCCGTTCCGGCCCCACCGCCGGTTTATGCGCACATCGCCCACATTCATGACGAGATGGGTCTCCGGATACAAACAGCGTTGGCGAAGGCGGCGCGGACCGTCGGTGGCGAAACACCGTACGATGAGTCGCTTGCGACTGCGAGAGCAACGCTCACTGAACTGACGCCGGAGGCACCGGGGTCGGAACGTCACCGCCACAAACTGGAAACGAAAACGGTCGAGGCAGAGCGATTGAAAGAACAGGCCGCGACGCTTCGGGGCGAAATACGAACACGACGGAAACACGACTTACCGACCGAAACCGCACAAGCAGAGCTGCGCGACGTTCTTGCCGCGCTTTCGGAGGCAGAAACAAGCGCTCAGGCGGCGAAACAACAACTGACCGCTGCTCAAGAGGCGATGCGTGAGTTCCGTGACCAACAGGAGCATCGCTTCCGTCTGGAAGAGCGAGTTGCGAATCTTGAACGAAAGGCACGAGCCTCGCTCGTCGAGCAGTTCACTCCGGCATTCCGTGCGCATGTCCGCGAGATTATAGCCCTCGCAGAGCGCGAAGGAGGTATTGACAAGACAGTCGCTAGCGGCACCCTTCCCACAGCTGAGAGGTCTGCAACACCACTCACAGCAATCAATCCGACGGTCGCAGCGCTTGCGCTTGTCCGGTTTGCGTCGTTCGATACGCCCGTTGTCCTCTCTGGTTCTCTGGTTGAGTCTGCACGGGCTGCAGCGGAGATACTCGATGCCGCCGTCATTCGGATTTAAATACAAAGCCGGAACCACGAGTCGTATGGCTTCGCTGGACTGGCAGATACGCACACATGGTGACATCACGCTTGTTGAGGCACAGGTCACGAGTCCATACGAAACGCGCGTTCGACTCGAAAGTGCGCTTACGCCCGTCTGGGCACCGCGAAGGCAAGGCGTCCCTGCGGCCGGTTGGGACGACACGGGCTACGAAACGACTGTCGAGGCTGGCGAAACCGTCGCTGTTGGCTATGCGTCACCCGCAACGCCAGTGGAACCCCCGCTCGAACTTATCGAACAGGGTCCGATTGAGCAGGCCACAGACCGAAGGGAGACACATCTCTCATCCCGCGACCTGCTCAGAACGCTTGGCGACTCCCGGCCACCTCGTGATATCGTAGACACTGACCAACGAAGGCCTGAAGGCCGAAGCCACGACGCAGTCCAGAAACAGACACCAACGCACGATTTCTCGCCACTGCCGCTTCAGTCGTGGTTTGACGCCGTTGAGAACCGACTTGAGATAGCGGAACAGTTGACGGAGCCGACCGATGCCACACAGGCCAGAGCGGCAATTGCCGAACACGGTGGCATAGAGCGCATCCGACAGTTACACACACAGCTTGCTGCGGACAAACAACAGCTTACTGCACTCACAAACCGTCAGGCTGACCTCTCCCAGCGGCTGGCAACGACGACCATTCCGATACGGACGCTCGAACGCCTCGAATGATACTGGCTGTGACGGGCGGGAAGGGTGGCGTTGGCAAATCAACGGTCAGCTACAACCTTGGTGCGGAACTCGATGCTGTTGTCATCGACGGTGACCTTGGGATGGCTGACCTGCCGGCTGGACATGGACCTGACCTTCATGACGTCCTTGCTGGTCGGGCAGCACCGCTTGAGGCCGTCGATGAAAGCGGGCCAGTCGCAGTGCTCCCCTGTGGACGAACCCTTGCTGGTGTGCGAGCGGCGGAACCAACAGCACTCACGAGGGCGGTGCGGGCGGTGGCCAGCGAGTACGACCGGGTTATCATTGATTCACCGGCAGGCTTGCGCTGTGATGCTGGTTTGCCGTTGCTCGCCGCTGATGGCTGCGTGCTCGTCACGCACTCGACCAAACCCGCGGTTGTCGATGCGCTCCGAACCAGAGAACTTGCAAGAGCGATTGGAACGCCGCTGGCACAGGTTGTCCGTAACCGCACACCACGGGATAGTGCCGGTGCTGAGACGCTTGCGACAACACTTGGGGCACCGGTTACGACGGTTCCAGAGTCCTCGATCGTGGCACGCGCCCAGCGTGCTGGTCACCCGGTCCGTTCGGTTGCACCTACCTCAGAGCCAGCACGGGCGTTTCGAGCGCTCGGCTGTGCTGTCGAAACCGCCATGACATCGCACTCTCGGTAATCCCAGTTCAGTGCTAGTGACTTGTTCTGGTTGTTGAGGCCCAGCATAAGCCATACGCGGACCGAGAGCCTTTTTTTCGGTTACTTGCTACCGATGGTATGAGCGTGACAGCGGGCGTGCTAGCAGTGCAGGGTGATGTGAGCGAGCACGCAACAGCAATCGAACGTGCCGGGCGGGCTAACGGGGAGGATGTCACGGTCCACAAGATTCGAACCGCTGGCATCGTCCCCGACTGTGACTTGTTGTTGCTTCCGGGTGGTGAATCAACGGCAATCTCACGGCTTGTCCACCGGGAAGGAATCGCGCAAGAAATCATCGACCACGCTGACGCTGGCAAGCCGTTACTTGCGACGTGTGCTGGACTTATTTTGGTCAGTCGTGACTCAGGCGATGAACGCGTCCAAACGCTCGATATCTTGGATGTGACGGTCGAACGAAATGCCTTTGGCCGCCAGCGAGACAGCTTTGAAGCACCTCTTCCGGTTGCTGGCCTCGAAGAGCCGTTCCCGGCGGTCTTTATCCGAGCACCTGCTATCGACGCGGTTGGTGAGGACGTGGAGGTACTTGCGACGTGGGATGACCGGACCGTTGCCGTTAGAGCGGACAATATCGTCGCCACTGCATTCCATCCCGAACTGCTTGACGATTCACGGATTCACGACCTCGCTTTCTTTCACCGTACTTCCGTGTAACCGAGACGCTGAAGGTGACGCCCACCGAGAGTCGGATATGACCGGGACCGACGACACCGCTGCCATCATCGATGAACTCTTTGCCGTCATCGAACAGCGAAAGGAGACACTACCGGCGGATTCTTACACGGCATCGCTGTTTACCCACGAAAAAGGGGAAAACGCTGTGCTCGAAAAGTTAGGTGAGGAGACGACTGAACTCATCCTTGCCGCAAAGGACGATGACGAAGATGAACTCGCACACGAAGCCGCAGATATTGTCTATCACCTGCTTGTCCTCCTCTCGATGAAGGAGATGGGTATCGACGACCTCCGAGATGAGTTAGCAACCCGTCGGTGAGACAGACTTACTGTCACCACCTGCTGAGAGCAATCCCAATCTTCAATTACCGAGGCCCTGTACGGTCAGTCATGGGACTTGAGATGGAACATGACTGCCCAAAGTGCGATGCGACCAGCTTCTGGCGAATTGCCAGCATGCGCGTGGGGCTGGGCGAAAAGGTCAAATGGGAATGTACCGGCGATGACTGTGAGTTCACGTTCGTAAAAATCAACGACGCGGTTGACTCAAGCGCGGCCGCAGTCTGAAAGCGACGTTCCTGTTCTCGGCTAGTCGCCAGGCTCAGCTACTCCCGGCAGCGATAGCTGTACACACTCTCCACCAAGGTCGCTCTCATAGCGCTCAAGCAGTCCCCCGTAGGACTCAGCAACCCACTTGACTGCCCAGAGTCCGAGTCCGCTTCCGTGTGACAGTTGCGTGATTTCGACTTGCCCGGTCAGTACGTCCCACTCGAACGCTGGAATCCGTGGGCCGTTATCGGCCACGGCAAGGACCAGCGTTCCGTCTTCGGTTGCGGCCTCGATACGGACTTGCGGCTCGTCGGTTCCGTGTTCAAGCGCGTTTTCGATAAGCTGTGTCAACGCCAGTTCAATGCGGCTGTCCGTCCGTGCCGAAAGCGAGTCAGGAACCGCTATCTCAAACTCGGCAGCAGGATAGTTTTCACGGTATGAGTCACAGATCCGTCGGGCTGTTTTGTTAACCGGTTCATAGCCCGGCCCTTCGCTCGCATTTGCCAGCGTTTTCTGCACCTGCCGTGTCTCTTCGGTGAGGTCAGCAACCCGATAAATGCCATCACACAGCGCATTTGCGGCGTCAACAAGCGAGCCTGAGACGGTCGACTCACTCACATCCTGCTCAGCGAGTTCGCTGAGTTCGTCGCGGAGTAACTCTGCATAGCCCAGAAGCACTGAGAGGTCGTTTCGGAGGTTATGTCGCAACACACGGGTGAGGACCTGCAGTCGCTGGTCGCGCTGTTTTCGCTCGGTAATGTCAGTGTAAATCCCGAAGCCAGACTGACCACCACCAGGCTCACGGTACGGGACACTCCTGAACAGAAACTCGCGGTAGCCGTTGGCCGTGACACGGCGGACTTCGCCGCTCCACTGTTCGCCAGCAACGCCCTGTGCGTCGATAGCTCTGGCCTGTTCTCGTTCGTCAACCGGGACGATGGTCTCGTTGATTGACTGGCCGATGAGCTCCTGACGCTCGTAATCAAATATCTCCTCAAAGGCAGCGTTTACCGACTCGATAATCGGCTGCGTCTCCTCGTATCGAATCTCGGCAACAGCATCTGGCAGGTTCTCGACAAGATACAAAAATCGGTCCCGTTCTGCCTCCAGTTGTTGGCGGGCTTCGAGCAATGCAGAGAGGTCACGGATAACGCCAATGAGGCCGGTTACTGGACTGTCCTCGGGTGGGACCGACAGCTCGATTTCGGCGGGGAGTGGCTCCCCCGCTGCGGAGATGAATTCCAGTTCAAGCGTCTGGTTCTCAGCCGTCTCAGAACGCGTCGCTGCCGCCAACTCCTCAATGCGTGCGTACTCTTCTTCGGAGAGAATATCAGCCACAGCCATCTCTTCGAGGGTTTCTTGCTCGTAGCCAAGCCACTCAGCAAGCCGTTTCGTCGTCAACTCGAACCGGCCAGCCTCATCGGTGGCAAACACCATGCCTTCGACCGTTTCGAGGACGGTTTTGTTCTTTCGTAGCTCCTGTTCTCGCTGGGTCCGTTTGCACGCGATCTCTGCGTTCGTCGCCAACAACTCAACCAGAGAGCGGTCAGTGTCACTGAGGTTCTCCGCTGCTCCGCCGACGCTCAAGACGCCGAACGTCCCAATTGGAACGAACAGCACGTAGTCAAGATGGGAGACATCTGCCGCTGGGATACCGCCTGCGGCCTGTTCTGCGGCTTTTTTTGGGCTTTCAACATAGATGGCGTTGCCAGTGCGATATGCTTCGCCCATCCCCCAGGTGTCGAGCGGATACGACGGATGCTCGCCGATGTGGTCGACAGCAGGGGCTGAAACCTTCATCGGCGTAAACTCATCGTCCACTATGCAGTGTACCGAGCAGAGGTCGAACCCAAGAACGTCCTGCGTCGCTTCGACAACGGTATCTGCGACCGCCTGGACAGTCGGGGCCTGTACGAGCGCCCGGGTCTGTTCGTGGAGTGCTGACAGCGCTTCGACGTACTCCTTTCGCTCGGTGACGTCAGTAAAGTATACCGACAGTCCATCATCGGACGGATACGCAGTCACCTGGAACCACATTTCGAGCGGTGGGAAATACTCCTCAAACGAGACTGCCTGCTGTGTCTCCATCGCATATTGGTACTGGTCGTAAAACTCGAGGTCGATAGCCTCACCGAAGAGGTCCCAGATGTTCTGGCCGAGGACCGCTTCGCGGTCACGGCCCAACAGTTGCTCAGCGCGGTTGTTGAAATACGTAAAGTTCCACTCGGTATCGACGGCAAAGAACGCATCATCAATCCGTTCAAGTATGTTTTCGATGCGTTTTTGTTCCTCTCGTAGCTGTGTTCGCTGTTGTTTTTGGGCCAGTTCGTAGCTGATTGCATCACCGAGCACTTCGAGAAAGGCGACATCGACATCGTCAAACTCGGTATCGACTGTCCTGTTGTCCGCAAAACACACTGCCCCATAGGGCTCACCATCGATGTAAATCGTCTCGCCAAGATAGCAAGAAAGGCCATACCGTTCGTAAATATCGTCTGGAATGACGTCACTTGCCTTTGCATCCGTCGTAATCAGTGGCCCGTCATGGTCAACCGTGTATTGACAGTAGGTTGTATCAAGTGGGAGCTCAGTTCCCTGTCGTGCAAGCTCATGGTCGCCGGTTGCAACCTCGAACACTTCTTTTCCATCCACGAACCGACCAAGAAACGCAAGCGAAACGCCGAGTCGCTGCCGGTGGTCTTCGAGCAACCGCTCGATTTTCTCCATTGACGAAAGCGATGGGTCGGACGTTATCTCATGCAGCGATTCGAGTGACTGTGCGTGTGATTTTCGGTCGCTGATATCTCGAATGAGACCGGTAAAATACCGTTTCCCATCCCGGCTGAACTCATCGAATGAAACCGCAACGGGGACCTCATGTCCATCTTTGTGCTGGATAGCGAGTTCGATATAATCCCAGTTCACAGACCGTTCTCCCGTCTCGATATACCGCTGCATCCCATTCTCGTGTCTATCTTTGAACCGTTCGGGGAGCAACCCCAGAAACGACTCGCCGACAATTTCGGCATGGTCATATCCCGAAATATCGGTGAGCTGTTCGTTCGCAAAGTGGATGTAGCTCTCCTCATCGAGCGTGACGATTGCATCGTTAACCGTCTCTGCAATCTGTACAAACGGCGTTCCATGTGTCGCTGACGCCCCATCAGACAGCGCCAACTCTGGGGGGTCTTCCCGCGATGCAAGTAAGTCCTGTATCTGTGACTCGAGTGAATCACC
>PUNZ01000094.1 GCA_003551945.1 Halovenus sp.
ATACGTGTCTCGAACGTTCTCGAAACTCAAAAATTGGAGTGGGCTGTGCTCAACGAGACTCAGTACTGCTTCGACAGTTAGAAGCGTCATCAATTATCGAGTACGGTCAACATCGAACTCCGGTGGCACAATGTACACGTCGACGGCAAAATTGGAACCTTTGGTAATGAAATTAGTCATCCATAGATTTAGTGCGTAATCGAGTTATACGGTAACCCGATCAAACCCGATGTGCAAGACTGCGACCGCAAGTCGACCACCAGCATCCGCGCAAACGAAGTGAGCGCGGTTCCCGGACGGCGAGGCCAAAGGTCGAGCCGCCCGCCCTTTTTCATCGACGTTCGGTAGAGCGAGCTCTACCGAGCCAACCAGAAGTCTTTGACTTCTGGTGACGTTTTTGCGCCGAGCGGTTCGCCGCGGCGAACCCGAGGCGGAAAAGGATCGTCTTCTTGACATAGCATTAGACTCTATCAAACCCAGATATGCGAAACTGCGAATGTTACATGCCCCCGACATCCATTAATAAAGGAAATTCAAATATATTTATAATTTATATTTATTAAAATAACTTCGTTACATTATTATTCTTTCTCGAAATATTGGTAGTATGTCGGTGATGATTTTACTCGTGGTCGTGGTTGTTGCGGCAGTTGATATTCCACTGCTATTGTTCGGGGCCACACAACTTTATACGGCAGTCTACCTCAGTCGGAGTGACCCGCTTGATATCCAGACAGTACGGAACAAAAACGAGGGAGTCGTTGAGTTCACGGGAACAGCAGCAGAACTCGGTGGGACTGTAGAGGGTAAATACTCTGGAGAGACGTGTCTGGCGTACGGCTGGGAGCGACAAGAAAAAGGAAAGAATGGCTACCATACCGTTGCGGGAGGAACGGATGGTAAGCCGTTTCTCGTCAGAGACGAGACCGGAGAGATAGCCGTTGATCCGACCGGAGCGAGTACGTACGGGAACGCTGAGGAATGGAGCCCCGAGTCGAACGAGAAACAGGTAGAACGCTGCATTAATGTCGGTGACGAATTGCATATCTATGGGCACAAGCAGGATATCATCGAACGACAAGACGGTCTTGGAACAGAGTCGACTTACGTCGGGAGTATCATCCACGGAATGAGCCGCCTTGAACAGATCCGGTCACGTCCACACCTGATTGCAGGACACCTGCTTGGGTTCAGTTCCGATCTACACATCACTCTCGGCAGCGAGTCTGACGCCATCAAGAACTTTGGTTTTCTGGGGGCTGTGTTAACCTTGTTTGGAGTTACGGGGCTCATGGCACTGATATTCATTCTCTGGGTATTCGTTCTTTCAGCATGAACGAACTTTTCAGGTTCTACTAACGGGCTGATAAATTTGGTTAAAGACGGTCTCAGTGGACTCTATAGAATGCCCCGAAATGATGTTTGCATGCTGCAGCTACCCTCTGAGTAAAGCATTGAATCACGTAACCGAGTTGTTACACAAAACGGTCGCGAACATCAAGATACGATACCTACGTAACTCGGCTGATAATGTGGTTTATCGCCTACCCCGATAAGCAACTTCGCGTGAGAGAGCCCGCGGCAGCGGAGAGCAAATCTGCACGGAAGGCCACGGTCTGGGTGCCCCTCGCTGCATGCGAGAGCAGAGTTTCCGCACGAAGGAGAGTCCTCGATTTCGTAGTTTATCGACGAAACATACTGACCATGTTTTTAACCGAATAAGTCAAACATACACCAAATGCCATTAGATGGGCCTGATGAATGGCCTCGGATCACAGACCTCTCTCATTTAGAGCCTGAGAATTTCAAATTCCGTAATACCCAGTTCTTAAATGACGATGACCAGCCGTATGACACCGGCATGGGCTATACTCAGCCGGAACTCCGCCGCCAAATATGGAATGTTCGAAACGGGGACCTTCGGTGTGTCCTCGAAGAGTTCCCGCAGGACGAACCGATTCGTGAACAATGTGCCCTCTGGATGCACGCAGTCGTCGGTAAGCATTTCTTCCCAGATGCGAACCACAGAACAGCAGTCGCCCTCCTGCGGAGGCTTCTTCGACAGAACGAGATCGCGTACAAACTGTGGTCTATTGATCGATTGAAAGAGGCACGTGAACAATCACATGCTGTTCGTGCAGAAATTGAGCCAGTTCATCTTGATACGCTATGGCGTCAAGATCGACTCTACGACGTATGGCTCAGATTTTTCGAAGATGAGCTATTCGTTCACCCATACCGTTAAAAAATCACTCGTCGTCTTCGTCGGCAAGGGCCTGATAGAGCTCTGGATTCTCCTCAACATCACGGGCCATATCACGTTCGGCTTCCCAGTTCATCGGCATATAATTATAAACGTGGCTCGTCCTGATAGGTGTTTCCCTACGGGGAAATTGTCTACAAAAGTTTTCGCCCCGTCGTCATGCCCCTCTCCTCCCACCATTGTGGGCCGCTTCGATAAAATCGAGGAACATTCGTGCGGGCGGGGCTTGAGAACGTCCTCGCAGTGAAAATCATGATCTTGGTGCCCGTCGGGGTCTGGGGAGATCAGAGTTCCGCGCGGTGGAGAGCCGGATGTCGGGGTCATATCGGTGTGAAATACCAAATTTTGTTTGACAAAATAGCCGTTCCGTGGGGTAGCTGCTTTACTGAACACACGAAACGTACTCTCTCCGGGTTGCGACAACTCTCGAAAAGGGATCAAACGAAATCGGAGAACCAGTCGGGAGCACCGGTGTACTCCGCCCAGCATCGCTTGTGGCACGCCTCGCCGCGGTCGTTCGGGATCGCTCGGTCAAGGTCGACCATCTCCCCACAGAGATTGCACTCAGCGCGGTGGCCCATCTGTCTGGTTTCGACATCGAGATCTTTCACTTCGATGTAGAGCTCGTGGAGCGCACGGGGCGTCAGTCGGACGAGAACCTTCTCCCGGTCGTCTGGATCTCGTTCTTCTGGGGTGTACGTCAGCACCCAGTCCTGTCCCTCCTCGCCGTTGCCTCCTGGACCCAGCGAGATCGTTTGTGCGAGTTCCTCGGGGATGTAGTGCCACTCGTTGTCTCTAAACCGTGGGTAATGGCCCTCTGGACGTGGGTTCTCCGGGTCGACATCATCATCACCACTCATGCTGACTCTCCATCGATGGTCGTTTCTTTGAGATACCGATCGCGACGTTTCATCACACCGCTCATCGTCGACGGTGCGATCCCCAGTTCCTCTTTTACTTCAGCATAGGTGGCTCCATCGTCAACCATCTGGATTGCCTCGACGACATCCTCGAACCTACCTCCAACGTCGGGAACCCATCGTTCACCGGCGTCGTCAAATCGGAACCCTATCGGTGGACGTCCATGGTCGAACCCGTTGTCGATCCGTTCCTGGACTGCTTCACGAGCCCGCTCAATCTCTTTCTTTTTTGCTTCGTGTTCGCTTGCGGCTTGGAGGACCTCGACGGCAGCTTGCACTGGATCGCTGAGATCCAGTTGACCCTCCTGATACGTGTGTGCTTCAACGTCGTGTTCGCGAAGATCCAACACCAGCCGCATTGTCTCATCGAAGTCGCGGGCCAGTCGACGTTTATCGTTGACAACGACCGCTTCAATCTCTCCAGACTGAACTCGGTCTCGGAGCTCTACATACTCTTCTCGGCTCTCGTCGAATCC
>PUNZ01000252.1 GCA_003551945.1 Halovenus sp.
AGAATGACACCAATCACAGGTGACACTCCACGGCTGGTCTGTTCGTCTTCAGCGTGTAAATTGTCGAGTCCTCTCATAGTTTTAGTCGCCACCGAACGGCGCGCATACGGCCCGGTGTCTTGCCCTCCAGTATGAGTATCTTACTTAAACCAGTATCGAGAGCTATCACAGATTGAAATTACTCCAATTCCGGAATCCGCACCGTGATACAATTCCCCTCATCATACCCAAACTCGACCGACCCACCCAGACTGGAGAGACTCCAGTGTGCAATCCAGAGGCCGATGCCTTGCCCATGTTGCAGGGGAGTTTCATCACCAGCGCGAAGCGACTCCGTTTCGAGCGCCGGAATCTGTGCGTTCGTATCCCGAATCTCAAGACCTAACTCCCCTTCACCCACCTCAAACACGTAACCTAAGATTATCGAACTAAACCCTCCTCTCCGGGTAGTACTCTTGGGTACTGCACGGCGGTCACCAAATAATAAAAATCCTGATATATAACACAGTCTTTTTACCTTACACCCGTTTCTGACTGAGATAGAAGCTGTCGATGACTGAGAAAGACGAGCGTGGGGGAAGACTCCTCGACGAACGCGGTAACCTCTTTGGAGTCATCAATATCGTTGACCTGTTCGTCATCCTCGTCATTCTTGCAGTCGTCGCCGCAGGCGCGGCACTCGTCCTTTCGCCGGGCGCAGACGAACCGAGCGAGGAGACGCCGAGCGACGCACCGAACAACGACACGGATGATGACTCGGTAGACGAACCCACAGAGCAGCCAGCCATCGAATACGCCACACTTGATTTTGGCACCCAACCGGACCATATTGCCGAGCGAGTGGCCACCGGAGATACCTGGTCTCCGGAGAATACGACAAACTCACTCGAACTGACCGATATCTACCGCTACACCGCTGGCGATAAGACGGGTGTCATCGCCCGCACAGCGGTCAACGGCACGCTCATCGAGTCGCCGGATGAGCCGTCACGATTCGAGTTCCGTGGTGAGCGCCTTCGACTCGGTCAGGAACACACCCTTGAAATGGATGCCTACGACGTAACCGGCGAACTGACCAGCATCGACGACGAACGCGAGACACTCCCACGAACAAACGAGACAGTCGTCCTTGACACAAGGCTCTCTTCGGCGACAGCCAGCGCAATGAGCATCGGCGACGAGTTCACTGCCGGCGGTGACACCGTTGGCGAACTCACGGACATCGAGCGCTATCCTGGTGATGACCAACAGCCTGCACGGGTTGAACTCTCGCTGAGCACCCTCCAACAGCACGGAATTGCTACCTTCGGCACCACTCAATTGCGGACGGATTCGACACTCGAATTGCGCGGGGCTGGCTACGAGTTTGACGGCACGCTCATCCACCACGGTTCGCTTGCTGACTTCGGGATGACAGATACACGAACAGCGACCGTCGCACTGGATAACGTCTCGCCCCGCTTGGCTGACCAACTCACCACCGGGCTGACCGAGCAGACACAGGACCTGACGACGGCGGAAATTCGCGCTGTCAACACCACACCTGCCGAAGTCGTCGTCGAAACGGATGACGGCGACCTCGTCGTTCGCGAACACCCACGCAACGTTGATGTGGAGTTGGAACTCGAGCTGACCGTTCGCGAACGGGCTGATGGGACCATCGAATTCCGTGGCGAACGCCTCCGTGGCGGAACACCACTGGCCTTTGACTTCGGGACGGTGACCGTCGAGGGCGACCTCGTGAGTTTCGACCCATGAGGCTTCGAGCGGCCATCGACAACTCGGTGTTCGTCACACGCCTTCGTCAGCTGAGCACCCGAGTTGAAGCAACGGCACAGACCAGCAGAACTGTTTTCACCAATTCCAGACTTTATCGCTGGTTTACCGCCGAACCTGAGCCTGATGTCATCGTGATTGACCTCCGGGAGACGGTCACCATCGGGCCCATGCTCCGTCTGCTTGACCAGTTTGGCGCGTGGGTTCGACCAGTCATTGCTCACTCGCGTGTCGGTCGAAGCAGTCGACGACTTCGGCAGGCACTGCGTGCCCGGCCTATCCAAGTGACGAGTGGCTTTGTTGCGACGGCTGCGCTCCTCACGCTGGCTGTCCTGGTCATGCGTGGCACCCACTCCTCCGTCTCGGTCGGTCTCGTAGCACTCGTCACGGCTGGCGCTCTCTTTGGGATGCGAGTCACGCTGTCGTGGGAAGCGCTCACGAAAACCCGTAGCTACCAGCTTGTTGCCAGCGTGTTTGCACCGCCGGAACCCCCGGAACAACATCCTGCTGAGACCGCAGACGGGGACGACCGTGAATCGAGGGAACCGTGACGAACAGAGTGAGCCACGGACAGCAGTGACACCATCGAGTCCTGTTCGGAACCCATAGCGCACAAACCAACGAACACGGCGTGAGGAACAAGGAGTAAGACGAGCTTTCCGCCTGTCACCTGCTCAGACTAACACGGACGCCTCAGCGAGATTGCCCTGGAGCAACTGCTTCTCGGTCGGTCTCATCAGCTCCCTCAGACGCCTCTGGTCTTCCAGACGCAGAGTCAGATGCAGCGTCCGAGACCGGCTCGCTTGCCGCTACTGACTCCATCTCGTCTTCGTCGTCTCCAAACACGAATCCAAGTGCATCGCCGCCGACTTTCCATAGCTGTCGAACCACAATTTTCACGTCGAACCAGAACGATTGCCGGCGGATATACTCCAGGTCGTAGTGCAACTTCGCCTTCGCGTCGGCGCTGGTTGCATCGTGGATTTGGGCTAACCCGGTCAAGCCTGGTTTGATAAACCAGCGCTTTCGCCAGCGCTTTGCCTTCTCTTCGAGATGCACCTCCTCATCGGTCCAGACGGCACGGGGGCCGACGACGCTCATTCGACCGACGAGAATCGCCCAGAGCTGTGGAATTTCATCCAGATGCGTCTTGCGCAACACCCGGCCCACGCGTGTGACGCGGTATTCCTCCTCTGATTCCGGCGTGGAATCTTCATCCGCCGGTGTCATCGACCGGAATTTGTGGACGGTGAAGGTCCGCCCGAACTCGGCGGTGCGTTCCTGGCGATACAAAATTGGCCCGCCATCGTCGAGTTTGATGGCGAGGCTAATTACCGCAATCACTGGGAGGGCAACCACGAGACCGACAGTGGCAAAGCTCACATCAAAGAGTCGTTTCACCACGTAATCCTGCCAGTCCAGTGGCTCTAACTGAACAGTGAGTAACTCGCCACCGGCCCCGTCGGCAGTGAGGACGTGCGCAGCGTGTTCGCGGTGGACCAGTGCAGTGACACCGTGGTCATGGCAGTGTTCAAGCGTCCCGAAAAACTCCTCGCGGTCGGTTTCGGCAAACGCCAGCAAGACGGTATCCACGTCGTGCTTTACGAACACTTCGGAGAGACGAGCTAAGCCACCAAGACACGGGAGGGCATCGAGTTCGCTCTCGACTGTCCCGCCATCGGTCAACTCAACGTCGTGGGGTATCCCCTCTGGTGCATACGCGGAGGGTGGCGAGACGTAGCCGAGGACGGTCATATCGGTGCCGGCAAGCAACGCTTCCATTGCGTCGGGGTCGTCGCCGACGATAATCGCTCGCGAAGTCGACTGTGGCCGGCGACGGATCGCGCTCATAAACAGCGGCAACGCAATGAGCAACGCCA
>PUNZ01000114.1 GCA_003551945.1 Halovenus sp.
CTATCGGCGGTGGCGATGGTGCCCTACCAGCTGTTATTGGCTGGGCCGCTGTCACCGGAGACATCGGCGTTCCTGCTGTTGTACTCGCTGCTGTTGTCGTCATCTGGACGCCAGCCCATTTCTACAATCTTGCAATCGTCTACCGGGATGATTATGCCAGAGCAGGCTATCCGATGTACTCCGTGGTCAAGGGGATTCCCGCGACACGGCAACGAATCTTAACAACGCTGGGTGGGACGCTGCTCGTAACTGCTGTCCTTGGGGCGGTCAGCCCCCTTGGATGGCTGTTCGCTCTCTAGGTCGTGATTGGTGGTGCACTCTTTTTAGCGACCGTCATCATCCAGTTTCGAGTCCGAACCCCACAGGCGACACTCAGAAGTTTCCACGCCTCGAACGCCTACTTAGGTATCGTCCTTGCAGCAATCATCATCGAAGCCCTCGTCGTCATTCCATAACCGCTATCCATGACAGAACACCGCTTGCAATTTGTCCGGCTCCCGAGTCGCTCCCAACCACTTCTGACAGGAGTCACGTTCCTCGGTGACCTGTTTTTACTGTTGGTTTTCACTGGCATTGGTATCTACACACACGGCGGACTCCCCTGGGCGATTCCAATGCATACCATTGAAACACTAGCTCCGTTCCTCATTGCATGGGTACTTATTGCCCCATTCATCGGTCTATACAGCCGTGAAACAATGATGGATTACAAGAGCACGGCCATCCGTCTGACGGTCGGCTGGATTGCTGTCTCATTCCTCGGCGGTGCAATTCGTGCCACCGATTATTTCCTTGGTGGGGCGCCACTGGACTTTATCGCCGTCAACATCATTTTCGGCCTGCTCTTTTTGCTGCCATGGCGGTTTGCCATTGCCTGGTTCCTTGGCCGAAACTGACGACGAGTTGATTGTGTGGTGTTCACCACCTATAACCACATACCGGCATATTGGTTGCCTTTAACACAAGCAGACCCGAACATGTGCGAGATAATTCTCACGGGGGTTACCAAGAAAGGTTTTGCTGTGAGCGACAGATGAGTTCATCCGCAACCGAAGATGTTCCGTTGATGCAACAGTTATACAACCGCATTTGGCTTTTAGCCATCGCTGCCATGGTCTTCTTTATCGTCGTCTATGTCGGCTGGGGGCTGATGGATATGCTGACGGTGCCAACGAGGTGAGCTGGTATGTCAACACCACTTGACCCTCCGAAAGGAAACTGGTGGGATATTCCAGTGAACCGTCGGGAGTCGATATGGCTTGGTATTGCAGGCGCATGGTCGCTTGCCATCTTCGGCTGGATGAGTGGGTTCACCAGATTTGGTGACCAGAACCCCGTTGGTGAAACCTACGAGGTTGACCCGGATGAGCAGTGGGCACGAACCCAGGACTATCTCGATGATGCAGAGACCATTGAGATTGATGGGCGAGAGGCCGTCATCCCGCCGGATGATTCAGTGTATATCACTGGCTATCGGTTTGCGTGGGAGGGCCTCCCCGTTGCACTTGAGGCTGGACGGCAATACGACCTCCACTTGGGTGCTTACGATGTTCAACACGGGTTTTCGGTGCGTCCGGAGGACTCACTCAGTCAACAAATCAACCTCCAGATTTTCCCGGATACCGAGTGGATTGTCCCGATGACGTTCGAGGACCCGGATACCTACCACGTCATCTGTAACGAATACTGCGGCTCCGGGCATAACGGCATGCACGGGAAATTCTATGTGAGGGAAGAGCTATGAAGTTGCTATCGCATTTTGACAACGACTACGACGAGGATGGCTTTCGGACCTGTTCAGTGACTGGACTCAACATCCATCAGGATGCCGAACGGTATGTGAAAATCTACGGCGTTACGGCAGTCATTGCGCTGGTTATCGGTGGTATTTTTGCACTCACCGTTGCGCTGACGCGGTGGGAACTGTTCAGCCTCGTCTCAGAACAGAACTACTACCGCCATCTCAGCATGCACGCATGGAACATCCTCATTTTCTGGATGGTGTTCATGGAAATCGCCATCCTCTATGTTGGTGGGCCGATGGTTCTTGGACGCAAACTGCCGCTCCCAAAGCTTGCCGGCCTTGGCTATATTCTGATGCTGGTCGGTGCGCTCGGGGTTAACTGGGCCATTTGGACAACGCCAGCAGGAGCAGATGCTCCGCTATTGACAGCCTATGTCCCACTTGAGATTGCCACCGAGTTCTATGCGTTCGCGATTGTCTTCTTACTCGGAGCAACCATTGCAGCACTCCCGTTCTTTGCTGCTATCTGGCTCGAAAAGCGCGGTAATCCAGGCAAAACACTGCCCCTCGTTGCTTTTGGCGCGTTCATAACGAGCATCATTGCAGTACAGGCCATTCTTGGCGGTCTTGCAGCATTTGGCTATGCATTCGTCTGGCGTGTCGGCATCATCGAAACCATCAATACCGGTATCTACCGACAGCTCTACTGGATTATCGGCCACGGTTCTCAGCAGATTAACCTGCTGGCGATGATTACCGTCTGGTACTTTTTGACTCACGTTGTGGGTGGTGCCGTTGTGGTCTCCGAGAAAGTCTCACGCTCTGCGTTTGTCTTGTACCTGTTTTTCATCAATCTCGGTGCAGCACACCACCTGATGGTCGACCCGGGCGTCTCCGTCGGCTGGCGTGTGTTCAATACCTCGTATGCTTTCTATGGTGCTGCCTTTGCGAGCATGATTCACGCCTTTGCGATTCCGGCAGGACTCGAAGTCGGGAGACGGCAACGAGGAAAAGGTGGTGGCCTCTTTGGCTGGTTGACTTCCGCGCCGTGGAAGAATCCAATCTTCTCGTCGACAATCTTTAGCATCATTCTCTTTGGGTTTGTTGGTGGGATTACCGGCGTGTTGATGGGACAACTCCAGCTCAACATGACCTGGCACAACACCTTCGCAACGGTCGGCCACTTCCACGGAACGGTTGCGCTTGGAACCTCACTGGCTTTCTTTGGGCTGGTGTTTTTCGTGGTCAAGACCATGTTCCGACGTGATTTCATCTCAACCAAACTCGCACAGATTATCCCGTATTTCTATGCGGGTGCGATGGGCATTGCAACGCTGATGATGATGTACGTCGGCATCCTCTATGGTGTCCCACGACGGACCTCAAGCGCGGTTGAGAACATTCCAGGAACGGACTTCAGTCTCTCTGCGGCAGAACTGCTGTTCATCCCACTTGGGCTTGGTGCAGTGCTTGCAATCGTCGCTGGCGCGCTGTTCATCGTTGTCACCGTTGCCTCGCTCATCTTTGGAAGGCGTCTTGAACCAGGCGACGATGGTGGGTTGATTCCGGATGGCGGGATGGCAACTGATGGTGGAATCACAGCCGAAGACATTCACGCTGCAGATATGCGTGGGACGTTCACGATGTGTCTCATCTTCATGGCAACGTTCGTCCTGCTGTATATCCTCAACTGGTTCCTGCTTACTCAGCTCTGGCAAATTGGAGCCTGAGTAACTCTCACGCAGTTTCGCCGGTCACCGACGAACAAACGGACCGCGTGAACTACCCCACCCTACTCGCTCACGGCTTTCGCCGTTCGCTCGTTGAGGGTGGGGCTTCCTGTTTCTACGACGCGCTTTGCAGGAACAACCGCAGTTCCCGTAGGGAGCGCAGTCTCCACAGGCGTTGATTC
>PUNZ01000219.1 GCA_003551945.1 Halovenus sp.
CCATGACAATGGAAGACCAGATAGATGAGCTACGCAAGCGTCGGGAGGAGGCGCTGCTTGGCGGCGGCCAGGAGCGGATTGACGCACAACATGAAAAAGGAAAGCTCACCGCGCGCGAGCGAGTCGAGTATTTTCTTGATGATGATACGTTCACCGAGTTCGACCAGTTTCGAACCCACCGGTGTCACAACTTCGAATTGGACGAAAAGCAGATTCCGGGCGACGGTGTCGTCACGGGATACGGCGAAGTCAACGGGCGGAAGGTCTTCGTCTTTGCGCATGACTTCACTGTCTTCGGTGGCTCGCTTGGTGAGGTGTTTGCCGAGAAAGTCACCAAAGTGATGGACCGCGCGGTTGAGACGGGCGCACCGATTATCGGGCTAAACGATTCTGCCGGCGCTCGGATTCAGGAAGGCATTGATTCGCTGGCCGGCTACGCACACATCTTCCACCGAAACCAGTTAGCAAGCGGTGTCGTCCCGCAGATTTCGGCAATTATGGGACCGTGTGCTGGCGGGGCAGTATACTCGCCTGCCATCACGGATTTCATTATGATGGTTCAGGAGACGAGCCATATGTTCATCACCGGGCCGGACGTTATCGAAACGGTCACTGGCGAACAGGTTGGCTTTGATGAACTCGGTGGAGCACAGACGCACAGCACGGAATCCGGTGTGGCCCATCTGACCGCGGCGGATGAAAAAGCCGCACTCGATGATATCCGGCATTTACTCACCTACCTTCCACAGAATAACGTTGAGGACCCACCACGTGTTGATCCGTGGGATGACCCGGAACGCCGCTCGGAGAAACTCAAAGAAATCGTTCCAAACCAGCCACGAAAACCGTACGATATGACGAACGTCATCGACGAAGTGGTCGATGAGGGGTCCTTTTTCGAGATTGCAGAGGGCTATGCCCGAAACTTGGTCATTGGCTTTGGCCGCCTTGATGGCCACGCAATTGGTGTCGTTGCAAACCAGCCACGAGCAAACGCAGGAACCTTAGATATCGACTCGTCGGTGAAGGGTGCCCGCTTTGTTCGATTCTGTGATGCGTTCAACATCCCTATTCTCACGTTCGTAGACGTTCCCGGGTTTATGCCGGGCACGGACCAGGAACATGGCGGCATCATCAAACACGGTGCGAAGTTGCTCTATGCCTACTCGGAAGCAACCGTTCCGTTGATGACGGTTATCACCCGCAAAGCCTACGGCGGGGCCTATGACGTGATGGCGTCGAAACATATCGGTGCTGACGTAAATTACGCGTGGCCAACCGCAGAGATTGCGGTGATGGGGCCAAAAGGAGCCGTCAACGTGTTGTTCCGCAAGGAGCTTGCAAACGCTGATGACCCGGCAAAACGCCGCGAAGAACTGATTGAGGAGTACCGCGAGCAGTTCGCCAACCCATACACGGCAGCCGACCGCGGGTTTGTCGATGATGTGCTCGAACCGCAAGAGACGCGGCCACAGCTCATCAGCGACCTCGAAATGTTGCGGTCGAAACGCAAAAACCGCCCAGACCGAAAACACGGGAACATCCCACTGTAACGATGAGTGAGGAGACACTCGCGGTCGATGGCGTACAATTTAAGCTTCCCCCGGACGCCACCTCTGACGAGGCAGCAGCAATCGCGGCGGCAGTCGCCGCAGCTGTCCGAGATGACGCAGATGTGGCCGAGCCCGAACCGACGTGGGACGGCAAGCGGTTCCGATTCGCGGCACGACTGAATGCCGTCTCCGGGATGCACCGCCGTGTGCCACAGGGAGCACCGACAGATAGCTGGACAGCAGCAGGCCGAGCAGATAGATTCAACGGATAAGATATGACAGCGAACACATTCGATAAAGTACTGGTTGCGAACCGTGGTGAGATTGCCGTCCGCGTCATGCGGGCGTGTAAAGAGCTTGGAATCGAGACAGTGGCCGTCTATAGCGAGGCCGACAAACATGGGGGACACGTCAGATACGCTGATGAAGCCTACAACGTCGGTCCAGCACGAGCGGCCGAGTCGTATCTCGACCACGAGGCAATCATCGACGTTGCACAGCGGGCGGGGGCAGACGCCATTCATCCTGGCTACGGATTCCTTGCCGAGAACGCTACCTTCGCCGGTAAAGTCGAAGACGCTGAAGGTATCACGTGGATCGGGCCATCCGCCGAGTCGATGACCAACCTTGGAGAGAAAACGAATGCCCGGGAAATCATGCAGACGGCGGACGTTCCAATTGTCCCCGGAACGACTGAACCTGTGACGGAACCGGAAGAAGTCGAGGCCTTTGGTGAGGAACACGGCTACCCAATTGCCATCAAAGCCGAGGGTGGCGGTGGTGGCCGTGGGATGAAAGTCGTTCACGAACCGGACCAAATCGAGGAGTTGCTCGAAAGCGCCCAGCGCGAGGGTGAAGCGTATTTCGACAACGATTCGGTTTATCTCGAACGGTTTCTCGAAACGCCGCGCCACATCGAAGTGCAGATTGTGGCGGACGAACATGGCAACGTCCGGCATCTCGGTGAGCGAGACTGCTCGCTCCAGCGACGTCACCAGAAGGTTATTGAGGAAGGACCATCACCCGCACTCTCAGACGAGTTGCGCGAAAAGATCGGCGAAGCCGCCCGTCGCGGTGTCCGCGAGGCCGAATATACCAATGCCGGCACAGTCGAGTTCCTCGTTGAAGAAGACCTTGACCGCGACCCCGATGAGCTACTCGGCCCGGACACGAACTTCTATTTCCTTGAAGTTAACACGCGGATTCAGGTCGAACACTGCGTGACCGAAGAAATCACGGATATCGACATCGTGAAATGGCAACTGCGGATTGCACAGGGCGACGAACTCGATTTCGAACAGGATGATGTCGAAATCGATGGCCACGCTATCGAGTTCCGAATCAACGCTGAGAACGCAGCAAACGAATTCGCCCCGGCCACCGGTGGCACGCTTGAGACGTACGACCCACCGGGCGGTCCCGGCGTTCGCATGGACGATGCGATGCGACAGGGTGACAAGCTTGTTACCGACTATGACTCGATGATAGCCAAGCTCATTGTCCGCGGCAGCGACCGTGAGGAAGCTATCGTTCGGAGTAAACGCGCACTCTCAGAGTATGACATTGATGGCGTGGTGACCATTATTCCATTCCACCGGCTGATGCTCACTGATGACCTGTTTTTGGAAGGTAAACACACGACGAAATACCTGGACAACGAGATGGACCGCTCGCGTATCGAGGAAGCTCAAGAACAGTGGGGCAGCGAAACGAAAAGCGCAGACGACGAGGAAGTCGTCCAGCGCGAGTTCACCGTCGAAGTCGATGGCAAACGCTTCGAGGTTGAACTCGAAGAGCGTGGACAACCGCCAGTCCAGACCGCCAACCCAAGCGGCTCAAACCGGCCGGCATCCGCCGGCCCAAGCAGTGGTGGAGACGACAGTGACGGTGCAGTCGCGGCCGCCGATGGCGAGACAGTGACGGCAGAAATGCAGGGAACTATCCTCTCGGTAAACGTCAGCGAAGGCGATACCGTTGAGGCCGGCGACGTGCTCTGTGTGCTCGAAGCGATGAAGATGGAAAATGACATTGTCGCTGAATCCGGCGGGACCGTCACGCAGGTTGCTGTCGGCGAAGGCGAAAGCGTGGATATGGGCGA
>PUNZ01000090.1 GCA_003551945.1 Halovenus sp.
GAGTACGTCAACGAGGCATTTGAAAACCAGACCGGCTACACAGCCGCTGAGGCGGTCGGACATGATGCGAGTCTGTTACAATCCGGTATCCACCCCGAGTCGTTCTACGAGCAGGTCTGGGAAACGATTTTGAACGGTGAGACCTGGGAAGGTGAGATTGTTAACCAGCGCAAGGATGGAGAACACTACGTCATTAAACAGACGATAGCACCGATTACCGACGAAGAAGGGACAATCATCCGGTTTGTCGCTACCAATGAGGAAATCACCGATTTGCACGAGTACCAGGAACAACTTGCGGCAGACCGGGACAGACTCGGGACGCTTATCAACGCGGTCCCGACGCCGCTCGTTCTCGTCCAGTTTACGGACCAGAAGCCACTCGTCAAGCGCGTTAACTCTTCGTTTGAGGATATCTTCGGTATCTCCGCAAACAACCTTGTGGGAGACTCGATTGACAGCCACATCGTGTCGGAGTCAAACCGTGGCGAAGCACAACAAATCAATGGGACACTGCGAGACGGAGAGCCGGTTCGTCAGGAAGTAACGCGAGAAGTCGCCGACGGAACGAAACGAACCTTCGTCCTCGAAGCAACCCCGTTACCGGACGAGGCAGGACAAGCCGATGAAGTTCTTGCAACGTATATTGACATCACTGAGCGAAAGCGTGCCGAAAACAAACAACAGTTGCTGACGGAGGTAAGCCAGAGCATTGGCAGCGCAGAAACGTTTCGTGATGGGCTCGAACGGACACTTCGGACAATCTGTACCTATACCGAGTGGACGTACGGCGAGGTCTGGCAGCCAGCCGCCGACTCGGAGCAGTTGGAGTATGTCGTTGGTTATACGAGCGACTCGCGTTGTGACTCATTCTTGACCGCAAGCCGAGATGTCACATTCACCGCCGGGGAGGGACTCCCCGGACGGGTATATGAGTCACAATCGCCGGAGTGGATACCTGACGTCTCTCGGACGGATTCGGATGTCTTTCATCGGTCTGACCTTGCAGCAGCCGCTGACCTGCACGCTGCTGTCGGCGTCCCACTCACGTCCGGCGATGCGGTCGTCGCCGTACTCGTCTTTTTCCTTTCTGAGCCACGAACCAACGATGCGGCACTGGTGGATGAAATCTCCGAAATTGCAGATAATCTCGGCGGCCTCGTCGCCCGAAAAGCGGCAGAGCAGCTGGTGAAACGGCGAAACGAACGGTTAGAAGAGTTCGCACGCGTACTCGGACACGACCTCCGGAATCCGCTCAACGTTGCGATGAGCCGGCTCGAACTGGTTCGAGACGAGTGTGAGACGCCACATGTTGAAGCCATTGCCACCGCTCACGACCGATTGCAGGAACTTATTGACGATATGATGGCGCTTGCACGGCAAGGCCGAGCGGTTGATGAGATGGAGCCCGTTGCTGTTGGGGACTGTGCTGCTCGCTGCTGGCAAGCGATTGATGCGGGTGCTGCTGAACTCCGCCTCGAAACGACTCGGACAATCCGCGGTGACGAAAGCCGAATCAGACAGTTGCTTGAAAACCTCTTTCGCAACGCCATTGACCATGGACCGGCCGACGTTACGATCACTGTTGGCGACCTCGACAGCGGGTTTTTCGTGGCAGATACGGGACCTGGCATCCCACCAGAACAACAGCAAGACATCTTCGAAGTCGGATACACGACAGATGAGTCGGGAACCGGGTTTGGCCTCCCAATCGTCAACGAGATTGCAGAGGCACACGGCTGGACGGTAACGGTGACTGAGAGTCAGGTGGGTGGGGCACAGTTCGATATTACGGGGGTTATGTTCGTCGACGAGTGAGGTGCCTGTTCGGTCTCACTGATTGTGGTACTCAGAGACGATGGTATCGCCGCTTGATGCGCCAATTCGTTCTGCGCCGGCGTCGAACAACTCCTTGGCGAACGCCCACGAGCCAATTCCCCCGCTTGCTTTCACCGGCAGATACTCGCTCATAATCTGCACATCCGAAACCGTTGCCCCGCCGTCGGAAAAGCCGGTCGCGGTCTTGAGAAAATCAGCATCCGCTTCGGCAACGGCACTCGATGCCCGCCGTAGCTCTTCGTCAGTCAATAGCGGCGATTCGACGATGACTTTCACTGGAATTGGGACGGCAGCGACAACCTCGGTGATATCCTGTGTGTACTGTTCGTCATCGCCGGCTTTCAGATAGCCACTGTTGGCAACGAGGTCGATTTCATCCGCACCATCCTGCCAGGCTTGCTCTGCCTCGACACATTTCATTTCTGTCCGGTGCTGGCCGTGTGGAAAGCCAATAACGGTTACAAGCGAGACAGTTGGGGCGTACTCCGTTGCACGCTCGACATAACAGGGTGGGATACACGCTCGCATCCCATGCCGGAGTGCGGTGTCGAGCGTTTCGGTCACGTCATCCCACGTCGTCGTCGGTCCAAGGACCGTATGCTCGATTCGGTCGGCTACCTCATCCATGCCGATATTGTTGTGTGTCAACCATTAAAAACACCCCTCGTTCTGACCGGAAGTGTTTTGCTTCGTCGCTTTTACCTACCGGACATGTTCACGGATTTCGTTATCCCCGACCCCGCCCTCGGTATTGGGCTTGTGCTTATCACGGCGGTGGTTGTTGTCCTTCTCTATGGTATCCGACCGCCGGTCACTGAAGCGATTGTCTTGGCGGTCGTTCCGTGGATTGTTTCCGGCGCGTTGCTCCACGTCTTCTATCAGATGCACATGCAGGCACCTGATGGACTGTTTCCTGAGCCGATAGCGCCGCTGTTTTCTGCGCCCTCTGTCTACCTGACGACGTTTTCGCTCCTTGGCATCATCTGGGTTATCGCGGCGATTATTGTCCCGAGTAACGACCACGACGGACGGGTTGCCAGATATCTCGGCACGACCGGCTTTGGTATCATGATTACGTTGATTGGTTTAGCTGTCTGGCAGGGGATGGGCGATGTGTTTGAAGTTGACCCTATCCTCCCGATACTCGGATTGGTGCTCTCGATGGTGGTTACGTTTGTCGTGTTCATTGCCATCGGTATCTGGCGAACCTACGTCATCGCCCAGACGAGATATGTTGGCGCACTGGTTCTGTTCGGGCATATCTTCGATGCCATCACGACCGCGATTGGTATCGAGTTGATGGGCGCGGGCGAACGGTCGACGCTCCCGCGGATGATGATGGATTTCGCGGCTGACCTTCCCACGCAACCCTATCTCGGGGAAGCATGGCTGTTCGTCGTCGTTAAAATCGTTGTTGCCGCCGCTATCGTCATTTTCTTCGCCGATTACGTCCGCGAGCGACCGCACGAAGGAAATCTCTTCCTTGCGATTATCGCGGCGGTCGGACTCGGACCGGGAGTTCACAACTTCTTTTTGTTCATGCTCGGAGTCTAGGGTATGGCAAAACAACCACATCTGCTCGTAAGCGAAGGTGACCTTTCAGACATTGCGCTCGTCCCTGGTGACCCTGGGCGTGTCGACCGCATCGCATCACACTGTTCCGATGTCGAGACGGTTGCAGAAAACCGCGAATACAAGGTCGTCAACGCGACCTACAAGGACCGAGACCTGACCATCTGTTCGACTGGTATTGGATCACCAAGTGCGGC
>PUNZ01000190.1 GCA_003551945.1 Halovenus sp.
CTCCATAACCAATAATAGTATACGCCGAAGGTGGTATAATACTACCAGGTTTAATCTCTACTACCAGTTGTTCAGGGTGCTGAACAGGGTGGGGAAAATAAAATTCTGTAGGACCATTAAGAGTGTAAGTTTCTTGTATCGGCATAACAACCTCATACCTCCGTATTTTGGTGCCACCTTAGCTCTTTAAGCGCCAGGTGTACCTTCAAGTTTCCAGTTACCAATAGCAATCATCGAGACGTTTACCGTGTCGTTTTCCCCAACGTTGCTCTGCTCACTATCGTAGACGTAAACAGTAACGGTCATCCCCTCTGTTGTGGTCGATGAATTACGGGGGACAGACAGAGCGGAGAACGGCACATCGGTATTCTTGGTGCTGATGCCTAGCTGCCAACTGCGGTGATTCCCCGCGTGCTGCTCGAACCTGAACGGGAATTCAAAAACCTCTCTGAACCGTGGCCCGCTATCTCCACTCCCCGCTCCTACACTATAGGCGCGGAGTACTACGGTGCCGTTGCTCAAGTGCGCAGTGCCGTCGGCATGGATAGTCCACGAAAAGCCCCTACGGGAAGTTGTTCCGGGAATGGTCTCCGGGTCTCCGTGCGTAAATCCTTGGCGAGAATCAGGAAGTCTTATCAAATCCCAGCCTTCATCGGTGCGCTGGAATACGACCGTCTCTTTCAGCGCCATGTCATTACCAAGCCAGTCAACGGCGTTGGGGTACGCTGAGTACCGCCCAATGGCACCACTGACCCGCAGCGTTATGTTTGGAACGTCGCTAAAAGGATCAAGATCTTTATCTCGAATACGAACTGGCTCCCCCCTGGACCCTACGCCATGGCCTGTCGGCATGGATGATGCGGGGATTCTACGGGGAATCTCCAATGTGAAAGTCCCACCGATCGGGATGACGCCGGGGCCTATTTCGCCAATAGATAGGCTGTCGGTTCCGTCGTAAGAGCTTTCAGATAAAATTACTTTACTGGCCCTTGGGCCGAAGTCGCGCAGATCACCTCTCAGTTGCGTGGAGACTCCAGGGGCGGGTGGATTCGGTGCTTGCGCGCTGGCAGTCTTCCATCGACCAACTGCATACGCCTGAAGCATAACGCCAGTCCGAGTGACAAAGCCGCTTCCTCGGATGTTGACCGACGTATTTGAAGCGTCTGTGGCTATGGCCCAAATGTTCAAGTTGTCGGCGTCAGCCACCACGACAGGTTGACTAATAAACTCTGCCGGGAATTCCCATCCAATATTACTCGACTCGTATCCTTCGCCATTCTCGTCGGTAACGTCAGCAGTGCCAACGGCTACGTTGTAGCAAATCTGGGTACCATCCGCCCACCGGGTCCACTCCCCATTACTATTAGTACCGGAATCCACAATGAGGTCGCCGCCCACCTTGGGCATAATAGAGAAGTCATTGGTCCCGGTGAACGTATTATTCCGGCCATCTCGCTGTTCATTCGTCGGCACCTCGTCGAGGGCGGTGCCGGTGTCAACATAGGCTGCACTTCCGAGAGCATTATTATCATCGGCACTGGTAATAATTCCATCTGGCTGAACTGTGTTGGTGGCTCCATCTACTGTCCCGGTAGCGTCGTTTGCCGCAATAATTCCACCGTTTCGCACCTGAAACCCGTTGCCCCCCGCTCCGGAAGCGTTAGCGTCTCTCGCATTTACGTTAGATGCCTCTAGGGAAAAGACGCCGTGTATATGTGCATTTGTTAAATCTGCAAAACGAGCATCAATAGTACTGGCCCCTGACGCTACTACCGCGCTACCTCCTGAGCCACTAGAAACCCCCGTCCTGAAAGAAATGGACGATGCAGAAAGAGCGAACACACCATCTCCTGCCGAGTTACTTGTGTCGGCCTCGTCTGCCTGGCATATTGATCCTTTTCTGCACTCGATGCCTCGGTAATTTGCCCCTGTAATAGTTGCGTTTTCCACGTCAGCAAAAGAATTATCTACAACTAGAACACCCGAACTCCCAGCGTCTCGGAGGTCAGCAGACTGCGCGTAAATCCTAGATCCTCTGTACGACCTAAGCGCATACGCTCCACACCCTACTGCTGACCCGAATCTAGCGTTTATAAAACCAACACTGCTCGCAGTGTACCCATCATCTCCAGCACCATCAACAACAGAATCGCGTGCCCCTATGTAGGAAGTGTCTGCCCTGATCCCATCCGTAAACGCGTTTCCGGCATTAACTTCGCGGGCCACAATAACAGAATTATTGATACCCCAAACTCCGTGGCCTCCTGCGTTGGATACGTCTGCCCCCCTGATATACAAAATGGAAGCACCTGTAGCTATGGCCCCATGGCTGCCAGCCCCAGAAAAGTCTGTGTCATTGGCAACTATTGTCGAGCCGTTCAAAGCCCGAACACCAAAGCCTCCAGCGTTTTTTACGCCACTTCCTGGCTCACAGACAATTCTCGACCCTCGAACAACGTTTAGACCTATGTCACCATGTCCTTGCGCGTTAATTAAGCAGGAAAGGTTAAACCCCGCACAGTTTTCGAGCCTAATAATGTCAGAATGGACTTCATCAGAAACCATAACTTCCGAATCGTCTGATGTTACCTTAATCCCTGTGTAGTCTCCGTTAACAATATTGATCCCTTCGGATATAACAAACCCCTCAGAAATCCTAACTTCAATGACGGCTTGATTAGACACACTAAACTCAGTAACGGAAGAAAGCGCAGAAGAAATCGAATCGTAGTTTTCCGGTACTTTAACGACAACATCTTCAGCAATTACAAATCCTGCGCCGGCCTTCCACCGCACCCCATCGTCATCAACGAACACCGTTCCGCCGTTGTCGTCCTCCGTGGACTCATCGTCCCGATACAGCGACCCACCACCCGGCGTCCCAACGCCGTAGTAGCCGGAGAGCCAGAGGCGGTTCAGGGACTCAGGGAACGAGCCATTGCGGAGGTCTTCTACGGAATCGACGGCCTGGGCTAATCCTGCGGGGCCCTCAGGGCCAGTATCACCTTGGGGGCCAGCAGGGCCGGTATCTCCGGCAGGGCCAGCAGGACCGGTATCTCCGGCGGGGCCAGCAGGGCCGGTATCACCTTGGGGGCCAGCAGGGCCGGTATCTCCGGCAGGGCCAGCAGGGCCGGTGTCTCCGCCGGGGCCAGCAGGGCCAGTATCACCTTGGGGGCCAGCGGCTACCTCGAGAAACAAAGACCAATTATCTAAGTCTTCCCCCGGGCGGGTCTGGCTATCCAGCACGGTTTCTTTAGCCCAGTACACATAGGAGTCAACTGGGTCCAGGACCAACTCCCCTTGAGCGTAGTCGTTACCTTGTTCCCATGTCCCTTTAAAATCCCCAAATACCCCATCCTGCAAAATCTGATACAGATTATCAAACTCAGCGTTCAGGGCGGAGGCGGTGGCCCCTACGTCGTCCTCAAAGTATGAAACCCGCTCCGGTTCCGTTCGCCGAGAGATGATAAGGTCTTTATCTTCCTCCACAGGAGCCCCAGGGTAACGTATTGTGACCCCTGTAGCGGTTGCGCCGTACCCAATAATTTCATACTCAGAGGGTGGCAC
>PUNZ01000129.1 GCA_003551945.1 Halovenus sp.
CACGACCAGAAACAGCATGACGGCGATAATCAAGCCGCCGAGGCTTCCCGCGAGTAAGCCGTGCCAAAAGCCACTGAGTAATCCACCAGCGGCGAGATACCCTGCCACAAAGCCACCGATCAGACCCGCGATGAGCTGACCAATCCCGGGAATGAGCAGTCCGATGATGCTGAGTGCGATAATAACGAGAAACCCGATGAATACGGCACGCCAGTTTGTCATTACATGACCTTTTGCGTAAAGTCGCTTAGTTATCACTGACTTTCTTTCGTTACCTCACTCGGCGGCTGGCTCGTAATCCATCACTGGCTCGCCATCAAGGTAGGTAAACAGCGTTGCGAGTGCTGGCCCGCTGATGTTATGCCAGACGCTGAAGACTGCCGGGACGAGCGCTGCGAGCGGGTCGAAAAAGGCAATGGCAATCGCAACCGCAAGCCCGCTGTTTTGCAGACCAACTTCGAACGCACAGGCACGCGAGCGGTCCTCGGCCATCCCAAGTGAGCGCGTAATACCGTAGCCAGCACCGAGTCCCAGCATGTTGTGCAGTACAACTGCAAGGAGCACGATTGCGCTTGCTGCGAGGATTTCGTCGACGTTGAGGCCGACAACGGCTGCGACGATAGCCACAATGGCAGCCACGCTGATTGCCGGGAAAATCGAGAGTCCAGCCTTTGCGACGGTCGGTGCGTATCTATCGAGAACGTAGCGGAGGCCAAGCCCGACAATCACTGGAATGACGACGATAAGGACGATTTCTTCGGCCATCTCCGCAAATGTGACGGTAATCTGTTCTCCCGCGAGCAGTAGGGTCCATGCTGGCATGACAATTGGTGCAGCGAGCGTCGTCACTGAGGTGATTGTGACAGACAAAGCAACGTCACCTCGACCGAGATACGTCATTACGTTCGACGCAGTTCCACCCGGTGCTGCACCGACGAGAATCATCCCAACTCCGATCTCCCACGGAATGGACAGGCCAACAACGAGGAGATAGGCAAACAATGGCATCAACACCCATTGCAATCCTGCGCCGATGATGACATCAATTGGTCGTTCGATGATTCGTTTAAAATCAGGTATCGTGAGCGTCAGCCCCATCCCGAGCATCACGATGGCTAACAGCTCTGAAATGTAGTTCCCCAGCGGCGTGAACGTTTCTGGCGTATAGAGGGCAAGTCCCGCAAACAGGGCAACCCAGACGATGAAAAACTTGCTTGTCACCCTCCCAATTCGCTCTAACAGCTGTATCCCTGTCATATGTCGGCGGATGAATGCGGGTGGTATAATTCCCTATGATTTTGGAAAATCAAGAGACGGAAACACGTTTTCTTGAGTTGTGTGTCGATACTGTTGCCCTGGAGGCTCGATATGAGTCGCTGGTCATTGTCTGAGAGAGCATTACGACTCCAGCACGTAGTGAATTGTAAAAGGTGGGACCACCCGGATTTGAACCAGGGTCAACGGCACCCAAGGCCGCAAGGATACCAAACTACCCCATGGTCCCGCATTATTGAGTCATCCGCTTGGGAATGTAAGGGTTTCGTTGCGTCCTCGTTGATAATCTTGTTGCACTTGATTTCTCTCGGCTCTCTGAGTGCGTGCAAAATAACTCAAATACTCCTTTGAGTCACAATCAGGTATTTGCTCTTGACACCACAACAGCAGGATATGAACCGCCGTTCAGTCCTGAATACCGCTGGATTTGCTCTCCTTGCTTCCATTGCTGGTTGTGTCGGATCGCCTGCTGATGAGGTGAGTTCGGATAGCACGGGAGACGCCAACCAACGTCGTCCGAACTCCAGTGACAACAACAGTGGCGGAACCGACGACGACATCTCGCTCGCAGGCGAGTACGAACAGTGTCATCTGGTTGCAATCCAGTTTGAGTGGCTCCCGGAGGAGCTACAACGTGAGGTGGACGCGGTGATGGAAGAGGGAGCGTATAGCGATGAGCGCATCGGACTTATCGAAGCCATTGACCCTGACACGTCGTATCTCGTCATTGGCGAGACACCACACGAACTCTTGGTGGACACTGATGGTGATGAAAAGACGCTCTCGCTTGTCGAAGCCGAGTATATGACCGCACCCGAACCACGGAGTATTACCGTCGAAAACACGGACGAACGGGAACACGAACTCAAACTGATGCTTGTCGATGACGAACCGCTGGTCGATGAGAGGGTGACCGTCGCTGGCGGCGAGCAAACGGAGATTCCTGCGACTGACCGGTTTGGGACGTTCGACCTGACCGCACGAGTGGTGACCGGTCATGAGAGCGAGGAGCACTTTGAGTATACTATTGATGACGCTCACTTCGATGCCGTTGTCACTGTAACCGACGAGACGGTCTCAATCACGCAATCAGTCGCCGATATTGAACCGTGTGACTGGCAGGTTTAAGACAAATCATTAAAAAACAGCACGCCTGCTCGCTATTCCTCGAAGATGAAGGTCCCGTTCTCTTGTACGCGCTCGCCGTCAACCTCGATAAACGAGTCCTCGCTCATATCGACAATCATGTCGACGTGGACGGCACTTTCGTTGCCTTCGTTCTCCTCGCCAACCGTCTCGTCGTAGGCGCGCCCGACAGCCATGTGGACGGTGTCGCCCATCTTCTCGTCAAAGAGCATATTGTAGGTGAACTGGTCGATATCACGGTTCATCCCAATCCCTAGCTCACCGAGTCTACGAGCGCCGTCGTCGGTATTGAGGATTTCAGTGAGCAGTGCCTCGTTTTTCTCGGCAGCGTGCTCTACGACCTCCCCATTCTCGAAGGTCAGGGAGACGCCAGTCACTTCCCGACCCTGTGTGTACAGCGGTTTGTCGAACAGAACCTCACCTTCGACGCTCTCGGGAATCGGGGCGGTAAACACCTCGCCACCGGGCAGGTTTTTCTCGCCGTAATCGTTGAGTGTCGGATTGCCCGCAATGCTCATGGAAATGTCCGTCGTATCACCGGAGACGATACGAACTTCATCGGCAGGGTCGAGAATCTCAACCATCTGTTGTTGGTGTGTTCGCACTTCGTCCCAGTCTTTGAGGATGGCATCCCAGACGAAGTTTTCGTAGGACTCGGTTGAGCTTTCTGCGAGTTGAGCGTTCGCTGGTGCAGGATACTGGGTGAGACACCAGCGTTTCGAGAGTCGTTCGGCCAGAATTGGTTGCAGGGCTTGCTGATACTGTGCGCTTGTCTCCGGCGAGACGTCGCTCTGTTCGGTTACGTTGGTGTTCGCGCGGATGGCAATATACACATCCGTCTCTTCGATGAGTGCCTCTCGATGTGAAGGTGTCTCGAACTCATCTGCTGCCCGGAGATAGGCTCGACTAAATCGCTCGTTTGTACTGAGTGTCAGCGGATTCGCGCCACGGTCTCCGATTTCCTCGTGAAGCGCAGTCACGAGGTCTTCGGCAACCGGCGGTGCCCGAATAACGACGTTGTCTCCTTCCTGTAAATCCACAGAATGCGTAACGATAACCTGTGCGTGTTCGCGAATACGCGGGTCCATATGCACGTTGTTGGCCTCACCAATCAAACCATTTGCCGTTTTGGCTTAGCC
>PUNZ01000025.1 GCA_003551945.1 Halovenus sp.
GCCCTACCGTCAGGAGCAGTTCTACCGCTTCATGCGACGAGAAACCGGCTATCTGATGGACGGTGACGACCCAGTTGGCGGCGACTGGAATTACGATGAAAAAAATAGAGAAGTCCCCGACGAAGGGTACAACCCGCCGGACCCGCCGAAATATGAGCCGGATGAGCAAACCAAAGCGGTCGAAGAGTGGGTACAAACGGAGTTTTCCGGAGGATACGACAGCGAACCGTATGGCGGTGATTGGGCCGACCCAGAGCCCTTTTTCTGGCCGGTCACACGCGAACAAGCCGTCGATGCGCTTACCCACTTCGTAGAAAATCGGCTGCGTGCATTTGGTCCCTATCAGGATGCGATGGTACGAGATGAGTGGGCACTGCATCACTCGCTCCTTTCGACCGCGCTCAATATCGGATTACTTCACCCGACCGAAGTGGTCGAAGCAGTAATCGAAGCATATGAATCGAATCCCAATATCCCGCTTGAGAGCGCCGAAGGGTTTGTCCGACAGGTTATCGGCTGGCGCGAGTTCCTTCGTGGTGTCTATCGGGAAACGATGCCGGAACTTGCCACGGCAAATCAACTCGGTGCGACCGAGGAACTCCCCGAGTGGTACTGGACCGGTGAAACGGAGATGGCTTGCTTGGCTGACGTTATCGCGGGTGTCAGAGCACGAGGGTACAGCCACCACATCGAACGGTTGATGATACTTTCAAACTTTGCGCTCAGTTACGGCGTTGAACCTGCGCAGCTAAATCGGTGGTTTCACGCGGCATACGTCGATGCCTTTCACTGGGTGACCACGCCAAATGTCGTGGAAATGGGTTTGTACGCAGCAGGTGCGTTTGCCACAAAGCCCTACGCCTCCTCGGCAAACTATATCGATAAGATGGGCGATTACTGTGCTGACTGTCGATACGACAAAAACGAGACAACGGGTCCAAACGCCTGTCCGTTCAACGCGCTTTACTGGGACTTTCTGGCCCGCAACGAGGAACTGCTGCGGAGCAATCACCGCATGGGACTGATGTATAGCCACGTCGATAGCAAAGACCTTGACGCAATTAGCCAGCGTGTCAGCGAAATTCGAGCACAATCAGAGGCAGGAACACTATGAGACTGACAAACCGAAATCACCGTCGCACTAATGACTGAACGAGCACTCATTTGGTTTCGTCGCGACCTGAGGCTCAGGGATAACAGAGCGCTAGTCGAGGCAGCAACAGCCGATGAAGTGTTGCCGGTCTACGTGTTTGACCCAACACAGTATGGGACGGTGGAGTTTGGCGGCCACCACTCGTTTACGTATCAAAAGACGGGTCCATTCCGTGCACAGTTCATCCGTGAAGCAGTCACCTGCCTCCGAAGCGAGTTAAATCAACTCTGGTGTACACTTGCCGTTCGAACTGGTGACCCGGCCACAATCCTTTCTGAACTGGCTGAAGAATATGAAATAACAGCAGTCTACGCCCACACCTATCCCACACCAGAAGAACAGGAGGTTGAACAACGCGTTGAGAAGAAATTGAACGAACAGGGTGTTTCCTTCGAACGGTTTTGGGGCCACACGCTCTATCACCCCGAGGAACTGCCGATGGAAATTGCGGAGATGCCAGATACCTACACCCCATTCAGACAAGAAGTGGAAGCAAATGCTGTCGTCAGAAAGCCGCTCAAACGACCGTCGCTTCCACCACATGTAGAGATTGCGCCCGGAAAGATACCATCACTCGAAGCGCTTGGCCTATCACAACCGCCACACTCCGACCGGGCAGCGGTCACATTTTCCGGCGGGGAGCAGGCTGGCCTCGACCGGTTGGATGAATATATATGGAAGGCTGACGCACTGAAAGAGTACAAGGAGACGAGAAATGGCCTGTTAGGAAGAGATTATTCCTCAAAGTTTTCGCCGTGGATAAACCACGGGTGTCTCTCCCCACGATACATCCATGCGGAGGTAAAACGCTACGAAACCGAACGGATAGCGAACGATTCAACGTACTGGCTCCTCTTTGAGTTGCTCTGGCGTGATTTTTTCCAGTTTCAATTTGAAAAGTACGGCTCGAAGTTTTTCCACAGAGGTGGCATCCGCGAACGAACAATTGCCTGGCAGGAAGATCCCACTGCCTTCGAGCGATGGAAAGCCGGGAAGACCGGCATTCCGTTTGTTGATGCCGGGATGCGCGAACTCAACCAGACAGGATATCTCTCGAATCGTGCCAGACAGATTGTGGCTTCGTTCCTTGCGAACGACCTGCGAATTGACTGGCGAAAAGGCGCCGCCTATTTCGAAGAACGGTTAATCGACCATGACCCTGCGGTCAACTATGGGAACTGGGCATACATCGCAGGTGTGGGCAATGACTCCCGAGACCGAGCGTTCGACATCCTGTGGCAAGCGGACCGATACGACCCGGAAGGCGAGTATGTCGCCCAGTGGATACCCGAGCTGCGGTCACTTCCACCGGAAAAGCGCCATCGACCGTGGGAATGGACAACCACAGGCGATGACAAACCACATGCGAGCGAAACGGACTATCCACAACCACTAATTGACATTTCAGAGTGACCGAATTGTAAAGTCTTTACGCCAGTCGTCCGCCGGATGACAGACGACCGGCTGACGCGTCGCAACACTTTTTCCTGTCGGATGAGTTGATACAATAATGACCGGCCTTGAAGAGACTGTCGGCGATATCATCGCTGATATCGATGCGGTACTGCTGTTTACCGAGCGCGAAGAGCTATACGAACGGTTCGAAGCAGAGGATTTTTCGATAGTTGTCGTGGCCGAAGAAAATACCGTTGAAGCGGAGAAATTCGTTCAGTTACCGCTCAAGTTTACCGATGTGAATGGACGAATCCGGTTTGGGCTTGAAGGGGCACTTGATAACGACATTATCGGCCCCGACAATCAAGTGGTCTGTCTCACACAGTCATTCAACGATGATACGTTAGATACGGTTGTTCGCGTCAAGGCAGACGAGTTCACGAAAACGGGCGTCTATGATTTATTTGTCAACTCACGCCCAGAGGCTGATGTCGTTCGTGATGTGTTCGAAGTGGCGATTGAACTCGGTAAGAAAGGACAGAAAGGAAAGCAAGTCGGTGCGCTGTTCGTTGTCGGCGATGCCGGGAAGGTAATGAACAAATCCCGACCGCTTTCGTACAACCCATTTGAGAAGTCACACGTCCACGTCGGCGACCCAATCGTGAACGTCATGTTGAAGGAATTCTCTCGGCTTGATGGCGCGTTCGTAATCTCGGATAGCGGAAAAATCGTCTCCGCATATCGGTACCTAGAGCCCGCAGCTGAGGGTGTCGACATCCCGAAGGGTCTTGGTGCGCGCCACATGGCTGCCGGTGCGATTACGCGCGATACCAATGCGGTTGCGATTGTCCTCTCTGAGAGCGATGCGATGGTCCGTGCGTTCAAAGCGGGCGAACTGATACTCGAAGTGGATCCGGAGGAATACTAGATGCAAGTAGAGTGGCCTGAGCTCATACGCACCTTCTTCTCCGAAGAAGCAGCCTTTGCGCTTGCGTTGCTCATTTTAATTCTCGGGGCGATTGTCGCCTACAGCGCATGGAGATGGACACACAAAACGTTCGACAATACGGGGCTCGGAGATGCCGTTGAAGGAACCACCTTCGAGCGAACCGTTAATCGGTTTGGAACATCGACAGCGGGGATTATCGGCCAGTTACTTGCGTTGTTTGTCTACCTGTTTACAATTATCCTGGCATTTCAAGTGGCCCGCGTGCTTGAGATTGAAGTCTTTTTCGCGCAGATAACTGGCTTGTTACCCCGACTGTTCATCGCCATCATCGCCATCATTGCTGGGCTGATTCTTGGTGATAAAGCCAAGCTTATTGTGCAAGAACGGCTTCGCTCAGTCAAATTACCGGAAGTTGCAATCATTCCAGAGCTTGTCAAATACAGCATCTTCTATATCGCGGCGCTGATTGCGCTGGCACAGATTGGCATTGCGACGGATGCCTTGTTGATTCTGCTTGGGGCGTTCGCATTCGGCCTCGTCTTTCTCGGCGGTATTGCGTTCAAAGACCTTCTTGCCGCGAGTGCGGCTGGAATTTTCCTGTTGCTATCGGAACCGTATAGCATTGGTGACGAGGTTCGAATTGACGACAAACGCGGTATCGTCCAAGAAGTGGATATGTTTGTGACGCGCATCGAAACCGACGGCGAGGAATACATTATCCCGAACAACGAAGTATTCCGGTCAGGTATTATCCGCGTTCGAGGATAAGCGGTGGAGTACGCACAACGTTAGTATCGAAGTGTACACTCAAAGGTCGGTTAGGGGACGTGAGAGAAAACGGGTGTCAGTCGCTCAGACCGACTCTTTCTCGTCGTCGAGATCGAGTTCGTCATCATCATCAAGGTTGAACTCATCGTCGTCTTCGAACTCCATCTCCGCGTCAGGGTCTGCCGCTTCCTCAATCTGTTCGAGTTCCTGTTCAACTTGCTGTCGCCCTTTCTGGAACTCTCCCATTGCCTGCCCGGTTGAACGTGCGAGCTTTGGTATTTTGTTTGCGCCGAACAACAGTACTGCTATCAGGAGGATGACGACCATCTCCATTCCCCCTGGGACTGGCCCGAACAGGGGCACGAGTGTGCTTGCCATTTCTGTTCTATCGTAACCGACTGCCAATTATAGTCTTTTTGCTCGGGACGGGGGAACAAAGAGGTCGCAATTTCCCCTGTCAGGAGCTTTTTTGTGCCACAATACCTCGATATAGCCATGACGTTCAGTATCTGCGTTCGGGAATCCTACGAGAACGATGATGGAGAGACACACCAGCGCTACGGAGTCGCCGTGACGACGCGGTTGGCAGGGGTGGGAACGCTCTGTCCGTTTGCAAATGAGCATGGAGCAGTCGCGACACAGAGCTTTGTCAACGTCGACCTCGGGCGCAAGGGTGTGTCCTATCTTGCGGATGGACTTGCAGTCGAGGATGCACTTGAATCCCTACTTAACGCTGATGAGGGGCGAGCGATGCGACAGTTGCATGGCGTCGATAGCGAAGGAACCTTTGTGTTTTCGGGTGAGGAGTGCAAAGACTGGTTTGGTCACATTGAGGGCGAGAACTACACAGTTGCAGGGAATCTGCTCACTGGCGAGTCGGTTATCGAGGCTGTTGCAGAGACATACGAACAGACCAAAGACGATGAGAAACCACTTGCCGTCCGACTTGCGGACGCCTTGGAAGCCGGGCAGGACGAAGGTGGCGACAAACGGACGGACCTCCCAGTTCAAAGCGCGGCCATCCGTATCGAACGAACAGAAGAGCTGTCGATAACCCCATACTACGACGATTTGCGCGTCGATGCAACGGAAACACCAATTGCGGACTTACACGACACGATCGAACTCGCGACGGAGAGTTTCGAAGCGTCGCTTGAACGATATGAAGACGCCTACGACGAGGACGACGACGCCGGGATGTAGTCCAAGTGTGCAGAGTCATCGAGTAACAGAGTCAATTTTTCCGAAGCCCAAACTATGATGCCCTCGCCCCACATACAGTTGGGTATGGTATCAGAAGGTGGCGACGCACCGACATTTACCGCACCGCTCGCTAACGGCGAAGTTGAAACATTTTCACTGGCAGACGCACTCGAAGAGGACGCCCCAGTTGTGCTGGCCTTTTTCCCTGGCGCATTCACTGGCGTCTGCAGCCATGAGATGAACACGTTCGAGTCACGTCTGGAAGATGTCGCAGAAGCCGGTGGAACCGTCTACGGCATCAGCGTGGACTCTCCGTTCGCACTCAACGAGTTCCGTGAGAAACTCGGTCTCTCCTTTGACCTCATCAGCGACAGTAACAAAGAAGTAATTGACACCTACGACGTCCGGATGGACTTTGATGACCTCGGCGTCTACGGCGTTGCAAAACGCTCCGTCTTCGTCATCGACAGCGACGGAACCGTCAGCTATGCGTGGGTTTCCGATGATCCTGGTGTCGAACCGGATTATGACGAAGTCATCGAAGCCATCGAAGCGGCCAGTTAGTCACGAAAGACGGTTCTCTGTTGAGCAGAGACCATCCGCAGACATTCCGTTTCTGAAGAGCGAATCGACTGCTGAAGCTGTGCACTAATTTTATATAAATTGCTACAGCTACGGTAAACCATGAGCCCTCCAGATACTGATATGAACAGAGCGGTCGAGCCCAACGTGTTCCGACAGATAGTGATATTCTATCTCTTGGCCTTTCTCGCGTTGATTGTCAGCTTCAGTGTCGCCGGTGCCATCGCGAGTATATTAGAAATTCCACTGTTATTTGTATGGGTAATTATCGCGCCATTGTTCATCGGTGCGGTGTTATTTTTGCAACTTGAAACGTTCATCGAACGTAAAATCAAAGCACGTCAGATGATGCCAGCCGAAAAAGGACCCGATAAGAGCCCCGAATCAGCGAGCGAGAGTTGACTGCAGAATGGACGTATTTTAGTACACCTGAACAACTATGAACAATAATGAGTCCTGACCGTACACCGACGGAGTTTGGGGGGCGACACGTCCCTGAGCCGCTTGAGGAACCACTCGAACAACTCGCTAAAGGATTTGATGAGGCAATCGAATCCGAAAAGTTCCAGGCGGAGTTCGACCGACTCCTCAGGCATTTTGCCGGACGACCAACGCCAGTCTTTCATGCGGAAACCCTCTCGGAACGCTACGATGCGAATATCTATTTCAAACATGAGGACCTGCTCCATGGTGGCGCGCACAAACTGAACAACACGCTCGGACAGGGGTTGCTCGCAAAACAAGCAGGGAAAGACCGACTCATCGCCGAGACCGGTGCAGGCCAGCACGGAACCGCGACAGCAATGGTCGGTGCACTGCTTGACCTTGATACGACGGTCTATATGGGCCGAAAAGACATCCAGCGCCAGGAGATGAACGTCTTTCGAATGCGCTTGATGGGCGCGGAAGTAAAGCAGGTGACTCGTGGGAATGAAGGGCTTGCAGAGGCAGTCGACGCCGCCCTCGAAGACCTCATCGAGAACGTGGATGATACGCACTATTTAGTTGGGAGTGCGGTCGGACCGGACCCGTTCCCGCGGATGGTTCGGGAGTTCCAATCTGTCATCGGGAAAGAGGCCCGCGAGCAGATTCAAGAGCTACACGGCGACTTGCCTGATGCCTGTGTCGCGGCAGTCGGCGGCGGGTCAAACGCGATCGGTCTCTTTGATGCGTTCATCGACGATGAAGAGGTTGCCCTCTACGGTGCGGAACCTGGTGGGAAAGGACTCGACTCCGGCCACCACTCGGCCCCGCTTGCGGCAAACCGCGATGCTGAGCCGGTTGTCTTTCAGGGAGCACTGACGAAGGTCATCGACGACAAGACAGAAAACCACTCGGTGAGTGCGGGCCTCGACTATCCTGGCGTCGGCCCGGACCACGCCGCCCTCCAGGCCAGCGGTCGTGCGGAGTACCGTGCGGTAACTGATGATGAGGCACTGGCCGCCTTCCGCGAACTCGCAGAGTCTGAAGGAATCATCCCAGCCTTTGAGCCAAGTCACGCAATCGCGCTGGCGATTGAACTTGCTGAAGCTGGTGAACACGACACAATTTTGGTGAATCTCTGCGGACGCGGGGATAAAGATATGCGAACGGCAGCAGAGAAGTTCGAACTGACACCGTCCTAACTCTCAGTCCGTATGAGCGAGTTCGTCGGTCGGTTTTTCAAAATGGACGAGTTTGTAACCAAACCGCTCAGAAGACTCAACCGTCTGATAGCCCTGTGCAGGATAGAACGCAAGTGCTCGCTGTTGCTTTTCGCTGGTTGTCGCCAGAATGAGCGGATACCCCGCTGCAGCGATACGGGCCTCTAATTCCCGAAGTAACGCCACACCATATCCATGTCCCTGACAGGAGGGAGCCACACGCATTCGGTGCAGTTCCACCGCGCCAGGGACCGTTCGTTCATCCTCGTAGCCGTGTTCGTTCGGTAAGTACCCACCCATCGCAACGAGCCATCCATCACTGGTCTCAAGCGCTGGTGGAAGTGACCCCGGCGGGTGCTCGACGATACCGACGATAAACCCGCCACCAACCGCATCGTAAGAGCGCTTGATATCGAGTAAATCATCACGACCGGGGATATCATCCGGGTCAATTCCAGCATCGACGAGCGCGCGTTCGCCTAGGGTGAGAATGGCATCGCTATCAGCGGGCTCATACGGTCTAAACTGTATCTCACTCACGAAACTCACCGACGATGTTTGCCACGACGCGCCGATACCGGCGCTCTGTCTTCGAATGATTGTTCACAACTTGGGCACAGTCCTTTATCATAGAAGATTCGCGGCCCCTCCAATGTTTCCGGATTCCAGCGGACGATATATCCACAGTGATAACACTCTGTCTCTTTTCGGGCCATACCCGCAATTGGGTGTGGAAAATAATAGGGCTCACGACTAGAACAAAATATACAACATCAAATAGACAATGAACCCGAGTGCAAAGGAGATAACCCACAGCACCGCAGCGATTTTCCCAGCCCACCGGTGTGATGTCTGTGGAAGTTGTTCAATCGGATGTGTCCCAGCAAGGAGCAATGCATAGTACACAAACGGGATACAGACCACTGCAAGCAGGATATGAATGCCGAGCAATGGGAGATAGACAAAGTTTCGAATCACCGCCGGTCCATCGAACGCACTCGGTCCTTCAAGTGAGACACGGTAGAGATAGAGAACAAGAAACCCAGCAAAGAGCGCTGTGCTTGCAAGCATCGCTTTTTTGTGTCGACCAATGTGTCCGTTTCTGATTGCGGAAACGCCAAACAGAATTGTCCCAATCGCAGCAAGGCTAATGGCCGCATTCATATGAGGGATTGCAGAGAGGAGCGGCTCAATTCGAGGAAGCAAGCCCTCAGGAACAAAGCCACCGACCGCGCCGAACACAAGAGCAAGTGAGACGACACTCAACGCACCTGTTATCTCAGGAATACGCTTTTGAACAGTCTGTTCCATATAGGATATTGGTATGTACAGGCCTATTGCTTTCGAAGTGGAACAAGCAAAAAAGCAACCGACAACGTGATGTCAGGAGTTAGTTCGCGCTATCTTCGGGAGCGTTGAACTCATCACCCATTTCCTCATCGATAATTTCGTCAGGGTCTTTGATGTCAGCGGAGGTCTCACCGGCTTTTACCGCCTGTGCCTCCTCTTCCATCTTTTCGAGGTCGATAACCTCCTCTTCATCATCGAGTTCGCCGATGATTTCTTCGATGTTGTCCAGACCAAGTAGCTCACGCGTTTCGTCATCGAAATCAAGCGCTTCGAGGATGTCACCGTTTTCTTTGATATCGCTACCCTGCAGGTGTTTGCCGTAGCGACTCACAAGTGAGGTCAGTTCCTGCGGGAGGACGAACGTGTTGGATTCGCCCTTTCCAATCTCTTCGAGCGTGTTCATCCCTTTCTCGATAACGGCGCGTTCGCCCATCGCTTCAGCGGACTTGGCGCGAAGGACGGTCGAGAGTGCGTCACCCTGTGCTTCGAGGATCTGACTCTGTTTTTCACCCTGTGCACGGATGATGTTACTCTGTTTGTCACCCTGGGCTTTCTCAATTGCACTGCGGCGTTCTCCCTGTGCTTCGAGAATCATGGCACGGCGACGGCGCTCTGCGGAGGTCTGTTTCTCCATCGCTTGCTGGACGTCGCGGGACGGGTTGACTTCACGGACTTCAACGCTCTCCACACGAATACCCCACTCATCTGTGGGTTCATCCAGTTCTGTGCGGATCTTTGCGTTGATTTCCTGTCGTTTGTTCAGCGTATCGTCAAGCTCCATATCACCAAGCACTGCACGCAAGGTGGTCTGGGCGAGGTTGGACACAGCACGCTTGTAGTTGTCGACTTCAAGGAAGGCTTTCTGTGCGTCCATCACCTTGATGTAAACCACAGCGTCTGCCGTGACTGGCGAGTTATCGCGTGTGATTGCCTCCTGTCGTGGCACATCTAGCGTCTGTGTTCGCATGTCGAACGTGTACGTTTTCGTCACGAACGGGAGGACAAAGTTTGGGCCGGGTTCAAGCAAGCCCTGGAACTTTCCAAACCGGGTGTACGCTCGCTTTTCGTACGCCCGAACGATGACGATACTCTGATACGCAGTCACCACTGCGATGAGAAACAACACCACCGCAATGAGCGCCCCGACATCGCCACTTGACTGAAGGACCACATCTGGAATCATGGTACTTACATGTTGGTCTGACCGGTGAAAAGTGTTTCAATCAGTTTCAGGGGCTCGTCCGTGGGAAATTCACCGTCACCGAGGCGAACCACAATACTGTTAGTAGTTGAGTACGCACGTCTTTGACAGTATCCGACGATAGTTATGGAAGATGATGATGCAATCGCAGGGCTGAAACAGCTTGGACTGACGACATACGAGGCGCGGGTCTTCGTTGGTCTACAGAAACTTGGCAGTGCCACCGCAAGCGAGGTAGCCGAAATTACTGACGTTCCGCGCTCACAGGTCTACGGTGCAGCGGAGGGGCTCGAAGACAGAGGCCTCGTTGAAACGCAACAGTCAACACCGACCGTATATCGGCCAGTTCCGTTAGAGCAAGCCCGGACTCAGCTTCTTGACCAGCTTGCCGAGACAGGCTCACAAACGTTTGATTATCTCGATAGCATCAAAGACACAGCCGAACAATCAGCACAGACCGAATCCATCTGGATGGTCAACGGGGAAGAGGCAATCACCTCTCGTGCTGAGGGGCTTATCAACGATGCGAGTGAGACGGTCCTGTATGGGGTCGATGACCCTGACATGTTGGACTCAACCATCCTTGGTGCTCTGACGGCCGCCAAGGAAGATGGGGTTCTGACCGTTATTTCGAGTACGAACAGCGCAGTTATAGCGAAGGCAGAAGCCGAGGGCATTGAAACCTATCGCGTACCGGACGAACGGGACCTCAACGTGAGTACCGTCCGATTTCTGTTGACAGATAGCGACACCATCCTCCTGAGTACGCAGTCGGGGCCAGAGGGGGCGAACGAAGAAGTTGCGTTCTGGACGAGTGAAAACGCCTTCGCTGCAGTCCTTGGAGAGCTCGCATTTGCATGGATACAGGACCCATTCGGCGAGTTAGACGGGTGATATGGTTCTCGGGCTAGGGTCGATGTTTCGGTGATTCGGAGGGCTCAAGCCGGTGGCACACACCACACAAGGCATGGGAACGCCACGCGAGAGTCAAACGGAACAGGCTTTGGAGATCATCGAGCGGTTACATGAAGAGTATCCTGACACGACCATCTCGCTGAGGTACGCAAACCGGCTTGAACTGCTCATTGCAGTCATTCTTTCTGCACAGTGTACCGACGCGCGAGTGAATAAAGTGACTGCTGAGTTGTTCGAGAAGTATCAGTCCGTCTCAGACTATGCAGACGTTGACAAAGATGAGCTTGCCGACGACTTGAGTTCAATTACGTATTACAACAGCAAAGCAGGCTACATCAAAGATGCCTGTCAACAGATACGGGATGAACACGACGGTGAAGTGCCTGATACGATGGACGAGTTGACGGCCCTGTCTGGCGTCGGCCGAAAGACGGCAAATGTCGTTCTCCAGCACGGACACGATATCGTCGAGGGTGTCGTCGTCGATACCCACGTCCAGCGATTAACCAGGCGGCTTGGTTTGACCGAGGAAAAGCGTCCAGCAAAAATTGAACAAGAGCTGATGGAGCGCCTCCCACAAGCAGAGTGGCAAGCGTTCACCCATTTGTGTATTAGCCATGGCAGAGCCGTCTGTTCGGCTCGAAATCCCGACTGTGAATCCTGTGTGCTCGAATCGCTTTGTCCATCCTCAAAACTGGATAGGACCGTGGACCTTGCAAGCGGAGAGAGTTGGGAGAATTGAACAAAAGGGATGATTCAATTACAGCGCTGGGGAAAAGCTATTGCACACACTCTTCGAACCGTCACCTATGCTCGATTATCTCGCCTTGGAGGAGACGCTCTCCCAGGAAGAACGGATGATACAGGAGACAGCCAGGGAGTTCGCTCAAGACCTCAAAGAAGACATCTCGACGCACTATCACGACGGGACGTTTCCAACGGATGCCATCAAGACGATGGGCGAACTCGGATTCTACGCTCCCCATCTTGACAGCGAATGGCTCCCCGGCGTCAGCGAACGAGCCTACGGACTCGTTATGCAGGAGTTAGAGGCCTGTGACTCCGGTTTTCGCTCGATGGCAAGCGTCCAAGGTGCGCTCGTTATTTTCCCAATACACGCTTTTGGCTCAGATGAACAAAAAGAGCAGTGGCTACCCGGCCTCGCAAGCGGGGAACTGATTGGCTGTTTCGGGCTGACAGAACCGGACCACGGCTCTAATCCAGCGGGGATGGAAACACGTGCCGTCCGCGAGGATGACGGCTATCGGTTAAACGGGTCAAAAACGTGGATAACAAATTCGCCGATAGCTGACGTAGCCATTGTCTGGGGCCGGACAGAGGATGGTGATGGACCAGTGCGTGGCTTTTTGGTTGAGACGGACAGAGATGGCGTCACAACCAACAAAATCGACGGAAAGCTGTCGATGCGAGCCTCGATTACCGGTGAAATTGGATTGAGTGATGTCTGGGTTCCGGACGACAACGTCCTGCCTGGCGTGGAAGGAATGAAAGGACCGCTGTCCTGTCTCACACAAGCACGCTATGGCATTGCCTGGGGAGCAGTTGGGGCAGCCCGAGATTGTTTTGAGACGGCACGCGAGTATGCAACAGAGCGCGACCAGTTCGGTGGCCCAATTGCTCGGTTTCAACTCCAGCAGGACAAATTGGCAGAGATGGCGACACAGATATCGCTCGCTCAGTTGCTTGCATACCGGCTTGCCGAACTGAAAGAAAACGGCGAACTGCGGCCACAACAAGTGTCGATGGCGAAGCGAAACAACGTGAGAATGGCCCGTGACCAGGCGCGTATTGCCCGCGAAATGCTGGGTGGGAACGGTATCACGAGCGATTACTCCCCCATGCGCCACCTAGCGAACATGGAAACGGTCTATACCTACGAAGGAACACATGACATTCACTCGCTCATTGTCGGCCATGACCTAACCGGGCTTCAAGCGTTTGAATAGCTGACACATATTGTCACCCTATATCAACATCGTTACGCTTGCCGAAATTGTTATTATTTAGGATGTTGTATGGTAACAGTAGTCATGTCCCCGACGAAACTCCGCGAGCGGCTTAGAGAATCAGAAGAACGGGTCGACAGCGAAACGTTCGTCGAAGCGCTACATTACGTCAGAGACGACGGAAGGTGAGTACGTCGGTAATCCTTACAGATACGCCGAGTCCCATCTGGTCGGTTTTCGTGCGTTTCCACAGGTATCACACTGGATTCGTCCCATCGCATCCATTGCGTTCGCGAGGTTATCACACGATGAGCACCAGTAGCCGTAGATATCGGTTCCAGTCTCTTCAGTGTAGACAATATAAAATGGTGCAATTGAGCCGCGCTCGGTGTTGTTGCTGTTGATATAGACCGTCTCGCCGTCTGTTTCGTAGGGTTTCAGGCCCTCGACTTCGACTTGAGCATACACATTTTCGAGATACGTCGTGCCATCAATATCGACCTGTTCTGTCCCAACTTTCGAAAGGCCCTGTTCAACGTAGAAGGCGTTTCCACCGGAGTTATCAGCCAATACGCGTCCCTGCAGATTTGTGATACCTCGCTCTGCGAGGTGGTCGCGGGTCGCTTCAAACAGGGCTACTCCGAAGTTTTCACCACGGTAATCCGGGTCAACGTGGAGCCAGTGCAGTTCAACTGTCGATTCACCGGTAATAACACTCTCCGAGAATGCAACAACCTGTCCATCAACTTCACCGACGAGCAAGAGCACCTCGTCATTCGCGAGTTTCTCCTTGAGCCGATTCTCATCATACCACTCAGAAATTGCCCCGGTAATCGCCTTTGGCCCGAGCGTGTAGGATGTAAGGAGCGAACGTCGGGCAACGTCTCGGATTGCTGGCCGGTCACCTTTTGTGGCTTCTCTAATGTCCATATCTGCTGTTCTCGGCCCTCCACAATAAAACGTGCAGTACCCCAAGACGGAGGAGACGGCCGACTGCAAAAGGGAGCTATATGGGATAACAGAAGGTATCTACCGCCTTGGCGAATAAATATCGTTAAACACCTAGAATAATATAGAATGGTCATACATACGTCAAGGAAAAAAGCTAAATATCTTCTTTTTGTGAATATGCTGTGTGATAACTAGGCAGTTAGTAAGAACGCGCATGAGCCGACGATACTTGGGAATGAGTAGACCAGACGTACAGCACAACTGTGAACGCATCCAACAACCAGGTGTCCACCTTTCGACGACACAGTGGTTACACGCTGTGTCCATTTTCAGTTCGGATACGTGAACGAGAGAAGAATGCTAACTGTAGCGGTTGTCGTAACGCTAAAGGGTTATACAGCCTACGTTACGCATAACATGAATAACGCACGGAACGTCCGGAGGTGGTGGTGTGGGTGTTGAGATTCGCGAATCACCTGTCTCCGACGAAGAATATGCTGAAATGGAACAGTTCGTCCGCGATTATTTAGCGGCAAGCGTCGCCAACGAGACCGAAGGCGGACGAATGCGTTGGTACCCGTGGCACTCTGCGGAGTACCGATTTAACCACATCAGAAACGTCGTCGAGCTATCAGGTGAGCTCGCACGAAAGGAAGGAGCAAACGAGGATATCACCAGAGTCGCTGCTGTCTTTCACGACATCGCAAAGCTGGAAGTAGACCAGGATATCCATGCCGAAGCAGGAGCACGGATTGCTCGCGAGTATTTAGAAACCCGAACGGACTATCCTGCCTCGTTTATCGACCAAGTGTGTCGCTCAATAGAGGACCACTCGTATCAAGGTGATGTGACAGATGTGACGCTTGAGACACAGTGTCTTATCGAGGCGGATGTTCTCGATAAAATCGGCGCAAACGGAGCAATCTTGATGCTGCTCAGAATGGGCTATGAGGCCCGCAGCCACATGGATGCTGTTGAAATGGTCGACCGTGTACTTGAACGTGGAGAAGAGGCCAGCAAAAGACTGGAAAGTCAGACGTCTCAGGATATCCTTCACCGGCGACTCAAACGAACTCGCTGGCTGAAAGAGTGGCTCGAACTAGAGATTGCGGACATCGAGTCGGAGCGATAGCAGAGGTCACCTACACCAAAATCAGAGCAGTGTAGTGAGGCCATCCCAGAGAAAGATAAGCCCAAATCCAGCGAGGACAACGGCACTCCCAGCCGCAACCATCGGTGCCAGTGAATCGATTCGGTTACCAGCC
>PUNZ01000176.1 GCA_003551945.1 Halovenus sp.
GAGATGGCGCTGATGTTTGATTCCCGCGTCCATGCACTGGATTCCGATATCGACGTGACCGTCTACACCTTCCCCGAACTCCGGGAACTCGTCGAATTGATGCAACAGATTGAGGTCTGACAGGGAGCGCAATAGCCCGAGCAACGACGTTTTATCGAACCTGAGCGTACTGTTACCTGTGACAGCCGACCAGTCAGGACAACGTTGTCCACACTGCGATGAGCGGCTGTATTACTTTCAGTCGCCGTGTCCAGCCTGTGAACACCGCGTGGGCTGGGAAAGTCGCTGCGTTCGGTGTGGGGCGACGGTAAAAGACCCGCGGGAACACTGCCCAAACTGTGACCTTCCACAGCCGGGCTGGCGAGCAATCGAGCATGCGCTTTCGACAACCGGCGAGACAATTCGGGTTGCGAAAGACGCGCTCGACAGACCCATGAAAGCCGGCTATTACAGACATATCGGGTCAGTCAAAGGCCAGTGGGCGGATTATCGCCGACCGCTCAAGGGAGGTGGCGAAATACACGTGCGGTCATTCGGAGACCACTATGAGGTCCACCTCGACAGCGTTGGGGCGCTTGACTCCCCAGGAAAGCACGCCGTCTGGTATGCACCCCGCGTCGCCGCTGACGGCGGGATTCAGGTTATTGAGACAGTAACAAAGGCGCTCTCATATTCGAACCAGGTGGTCAATCGGATACTCGGGAAATCAGAAAACACCGGGTCAGAGAAGCCGTGAGTCCAGTAGGCAATCTGTATCCAGGTCGGGTTACTCAGTGACAAGCCGGCCGATGATAAGGTGCTGGCCGGGAACAATATCAGTTTTAGCCGAATACTCTACTTCACGTTCGAGACCATCCTCACCGACAATCGTGACTGTGTCACGGGCATATCCACTCTCTTCAAACCCACTCCACGTCGCCTCAAAGTCAAAATCATCAGGGAAGAAGCGAGCGATTGACTGTCCGAGCAACGCTTGCTGGTCTGTGCCATAAATTCTGCCTGCCTCGACATTAGCATGGACTATCTGTGCATCATTGTTGATGATTATCATCGCATCTGAGGCTTCTTGGAAGGTCGCCTCGAAGAGATCGCGTGCCCGATACAGTTCTGAAACGTGCTGGTGAATGACGCCCTCTGTTTGCAAATTTCGTGGAAGCGAAATTGTCATGTTCGTCCCCTCATCTGTCACAGTTGCATCGATTGTTCCGTTATGCCTGGTGACAACCCAGTTGGCCAGCCAGAGGCCGAGACCGGACCCATGGATGAGAGGGGTTTCAGTGTCGGTTTCCAAGACAGCGATTTCGTGACTGGCTAACCCTGGACCGGTATCTGCAATATGGATTTCGACCCCAGTTGGACCAGCCTCCACACAAATAGTTACCGTTGGGGCCTCTCCACTGTGCTTGACCGCGTTGTCAACCAGTTCCACAAGTGCCTGTTCGAAACTCGGCAAGACTGTCGCGGTAACCGCTTCATCAGAGACAACACGAACTGATGCAGTGGGATACCGACGTGATATTCGGGTGGTGATGGTTTCAGCGAGTGCTGTCATATCAACGGGTTCGGGTTTAGTATCGGCAGCGACAATGCGGTCCAACTGCCGTGCTTTATCGCTCAGCGCCAGGAGATTATCGATATTTCTGAGTGTCACTTTGCTATACTGAGTATCACCCAAGTTATCGGCCATCAGCTGTGTGAATCCACGGATTGCGGACAGATTATTGCGGACATTGTGTCGGAGTACTCGGTTAAGCACAGTCGCCAAGTTTGTCTGTCTTGCAAGGGCCGCTTTTTGCTGTTCACATTTGATTTCCCGTTCGAGCAGTTTGGCGATGAGTTCGGCAAACATGATTTCCTTATCGCTAAACTCCTCGCGTGAATCTGTCGCGACGAAGCAGGCAGTACCGTATGATTCGCCATCCACGACAAGCGAGGTTCCAAGATAACAGTGCAAGCCGTGCGTCTCAAACGCTGGGTCATCAGCCCAGCCTTGATTGGGCGCATCCGAAAGGGCAATCGACGGTGGCTCTCTCCCGACCCGGCGGCAATAGGTTGTGCTGAGGTCGATTTTTACTCCCTGCGGAAACTGCCCATTCGATTGGTCGGTACTGATGAGTGCTTCCCAGGAGTTGGTTTGTCTATCGATGCGAGCAAGGTGAGCGGTATCCACACCAAGGCACTCTGTGCCGACGTTGAGTGCTTCCCGTGCTTTTTCCTCGAACGGAACATCCGTTTGAATGATTTCATAGAGTTCCGTTCGTGCTGCTTCTATCGAGGAGTTGGCGTTATGAGTCATCGGATGTCACCATAGCGAATCGGCACCTCCTCACGTTGATGGACAGGTATAGTTGGAGGACATATCATTGTGGAATTGTAACTGATTCAGAAGTAAATACGTTGTGTCGCTGACTAGTAAGGGAGTTTGAGAAGATGAGGGGTGTTCTCAAAGTCACTCGTAGAACGCCTCGGTGAGAGTTTAACCACCGAGTACAGCTTTGGGAACGTGAGCGGACAACGACAGTCAGGGTGTTTGTTGTCCGCACCCATGCAGCGGGAGGTTACCTCGGGAAATAGCCGCAAGCTTAGAGTTGCTAGACGTAGAGCAGTCATGTCAATATAATTGATACGAAAATAGTAACTTGCCGATGGCGTACCAACTCGTCTGAAGCGAAACCGACGCGGTAGCCGTTGATGAAACGGCGCTCAAGATCAGCGGCGAGTGGACATGAATGTCTGCTGTAATCGACTTTTTGAGAATTGGGAACAGGAGAATAGCAAGACGCTTACGCGGTTGCTTCGGCCAGGTCGGGAACACGAACGTACCCCATCACGCCGCCGAGAAGTGCAGCGAAGAGGGCCATAAGACCAAACTGAACGACGGGTGCAACACCAGCAGTAAACAGGACGATGCCGACGACGAGGGCAATAAAGGCGCCAGCGAGCCACGGCACGAACAACCGAGGGAGGGCATGCCAGGTTCGTTCCAGATGACGACCAACGACACTCGCCGCGAACAGTGGTCGAACGACGCCAATACGCGTCTGAACCAGATAGCTGACGCCCATGGCGATGAATCCGTCAATGAGTACCCACCAATACCAACACAGCCCGTACGCACCGAAGTCGTATCCTAACAGTTCACAGTCATCTTCCGGTTCTTCGGTGACCTCATCCACGTCATCGTCTTCGATAGTGACCGTATCGATGTCTAACTCCAGCGTGCGTGTCTGAACACCGTCATCATCGTCAGTCACGTACGTGAACGAAAACCGGTAGCTTCCGGGCTCACGAATCGTCTGGGAAGCACTGAACGGAAGCGTCTGATCGGGCTCAAGCACCGCCTCCTGTGCGTGGAAGACTTCGCCGTTCATCCGGTGTTCGACGATAACTGACCGTGGCTGTGTCCCGTTGTTTTTCAACTCAATTATCGAGGTTGCATTGACGCTGTTTGTTGGTTCAGTTTCCAATCGAGCATCAACAA
>PUNZ01000241.1 GCA_003551945.1 Halovenus sp.
GACCTCTACTGGAACGTTACTGACGACGGTGAACCGATTATCGTCGATACTGATGGTGATATTGTTGAGTTCGACGGCGGCGAGCTTGATGGAGAAGATGCTTCCTTTGATAGCGTCTACGACGCCATCGAAACGCTTGGCGATGCAGGAGAAGAAATCGCACCGCTCACGTACGATGGTGCTCTTCTCACGCTCAGCGACTACGAAACGACCTATGACGGCGATGAAGTTGACACACCCGGCGCAGACCTCGGTGGCGTCGCACTCTACGCTGAGAGCCAAGACGATGACGACGCTGACTTCGACGAGAAGATTGTTCTCTTCCAGGTTGGCGACTTCGATGATGACGTGAGCTTCGCAGGCATCGATGAAGGCGAATACGAGTTCGACTTCAACGTTGCTGACACCGATGCTTCGGCATCTGCAACCGCTCAGGTCAACGAACTTGACGTCGATGGTTCCTTCTCGCAAGGAACATACCAAGCAACTACTGGTGACCTCGCTCACTTCGAGTTCGAACTCGAAGACAGTGACGAGGCGTGGATCCAGATTGGTGACGAAGACTCTGACTTTGTTGACGTGATCTACGTTGAGCTTGACGAATCTGATGAACCAGTCGAGATTACGGTCAACACTCGACTCCTCGGTAACCCAACGAGTGACGTTGATCTCACCGATCCTGAAGACGTCTACGATGTTGAAAACGCCGATGTATTTGAGAGCGCGATGCACGGTGGAATCTCTGAAGGACAGCCTTCGGGTGTCGCTCTCTTCGAAGATGACGGTACCGTCTTCACTGGCAGCTTCGATGACCAATTCGAAGCATACCTCGATGAACTCGGTATCATTGATTCGGACGATGACAGCAAAGACGATCAGCTAACTCGACCACTCCAAGCAACTGACTACGAACTTCAGCTTGCTGGAGACGATGTCGATGACGCAATCTTCGATGCAGATGCCGGTGCTGGCGAAGCAAACGATCAGCTCGACAGTGCCGTCCTTGAGCTGACCGAAGTTTCAATCGGTGACATCGTTACGCACGTTGCTCCTGAAGAGAGTGCTGACGACGAAGACGATATCGCTGAACTCCTCGAAATCGTCACCCAGCGTGACGAAATCGCAGCAGACGACCGACTGATTGTTCAGGTCGAAGCAACCGGTCTCTACGGTGGCCTCATCGCAGGCCCAGAGGACCGCGACAGCCTTGATGTCGACTTTGACCGTCTCGAAGACGGTGTTTCGACCGACATCATGGACAACTTCTTCGATGTCGAAGAGATCAACTTCAATATTGAAGCAGATGCACGCACAGGTAACCAGGACCCACTCGAAGTGAGCTTCGATGGTGACGACGACGATACGTACCTGCTGATTGGACCGGACCAAGAGCAGTTCTTCCTTATCGTTGATACCAGCTCGGACAGCGCGTTTAACAATGGTGATGCACCGGACGATGGTGAATCATTCACCGCAACGTTCGAATACGACGCTGACAACGAAGACGACCGCTTCGAATTCGACGAGGATGATCCAGAACCGTTCAAGCCAGAGGGTGACGCAGAGAACTACCCATACCTGCCACAGGGAGAGGTTCTGAGCACCTCGGCTGAGTTCGATATCGAACCACGAACAATCGACTTCGACAACCTGAACGCTGACGACGAGATTCAGGCCGAAAACGTTGAAGACTCCGAAATCAGTGGTACGACCAACATTGCACCAGGTTCCTCGGCTGAGCTTCGTGTTGCCTCGACTGATGCCTCGTCTTCCTTCCGCATTGGAGAGAGCGTCGACATCAACGAGGATGGGGAAATTTCAGCGACATTTGACTTCAGTGGTCAGGAAGCTGGCGACGAGTTCGACACCCGATTCCGTGCAGAAGGCTCGGGCGTTGACACCGTCTCCTCGGTGATCGTCGAAGAAGGTGACCTCGGTGTTGACGAACCAGAAGACGATGAAGCGGATGATGGAGACGACGTCGTTGACGACGATGACGGTGTCGACGACGATGACGATGTCGTTGATGATGACGACGACATGATCGATGATGATGACGATGATATCGAGGATGTCGACGACGAAACGCCTGGGTTCGGTGCCCTTGTCGCCCTCATCGCGCTTATCGGTGCCGCGCTCCTCGCAGCCCGCCGTCAGAACTGATCTGACGACGCTGTGAGTTGCGGTGCTCGATTCACACACTACCCACCGGCTTCATGCCGGGGGTGCGGTTTTTATTTGAACTACGTGGAGAGCCACAGCTCTACGGCTGGACCACACCGTATCAGTTAGTCGAAAAGATGTAGGCGTCGACCTGTTCGTCGCTCGGAACAATTATCAGATACTACTGTGTAGTCATCATATACTACGGACCGGTGTGTATGACTGCCTGTTTCGACCGACTCCAAGCCCAGCCACAGACGGAGATCGATATCAGCCAGCTGACCGCCGACGAGCGCATGGTACTCAAGCAGATCCAGATCAATGGCACAGCGGGTGTTACAGCCAGCGAATCAGTCGGAGGGTTCGATGGTGTCTACTATCTCGCAGGGGACGAACGGGTCGCAGCCAAGCGGTTTGTTGCTGAGAATCGCCAGGAACTCCAGGCCGTAGATTTCTCAACGCGAAACCCGATTTCGACCAGCGTCGACCGAGTGGTTTACGACTGGATTCTACACTTTTTGGGCGTCCGGGAGATCGAAAAGTACGACACAGTGGTCGTCGAGCGACGGCCTGATGAGACGGTGTGGTGTCTCGGTCGACGCAGCTACGAAGAGACACCGATGCGTCGGTATACCGAATCAGGGAGTGGCTCGGCGCGAATCGATGGACTGGCTTTGAGTGAGGTGTATGGGGAATTCGAAGAGATAATTACCGAATCAGCACTGGCAGCCCATCCGGCAATCCACGGCGACGTCCGAGAAGTGTTGGACGCCTTTCGGCAGTCGCCCGAGTTCGACTGTGTGCCGACGACCGTCGACGGCGAGTTGGCAATTGAGAAATGTGAGTAATCCTTACCTGTAGCGGGATGTCTGTCGCTTGCCGAGTACGAGTATAACGAGCAGTGCGGCGAGCCCGGTCGCCAGCCCGAATCCAGGTGCTGTCTCTGTTGTGTCCGTATCAGACTGGTTGTCGGAGTCGGTCGCGTTCGTGACTGGCGGGTCGGTGTCGGTTTCCTCGCTGGCGTCGTCAGTCGTGACTGACAGCGGCTGTTCGGTCGTCGTGTTCGCGCTCCATGTCGCTGTTTCTGCGGCAGTGTGTTGGTCGCCGTCAGGTGTGGTGATTCTGAAGGAGATCTCGCTGCCCTCGTCCGCAGTCGTACCGTTTACCGTCAGGTGGCTTTCGCCATCGGTGGCGTTGCCGTAGTTACCGGCGGTGCTGACCGTTGTCGAGCCGCGAGTCTCGCCGTCGACCTTTGCGGTGATCTCGGTGTCTACTGGGGCCGTGTCGTTGTTGATCGTCACCGAGCCATAGAAGCC
>PUNZ01000221.1 GCA_003551945.1 Halovenus sp.
ATACACTCTCAAACAGGATGCAGACTCCCACCATCCGCTGCTCGCATCGAACGGGTCGTTACATACCGAACTTGTCTCGCTTGTCGTCGCGACAGACAACTGATTAGGTTGTCCATCGAGTACCCTTTTGTATGACTGCGTTCGACCCAGAGAAATTCGAAGACAAGTACGTACACTACTTCCCGGAACTGCAACGCGCCTACAAGCAGGCCTTTGAGACGATGAACGATGCCTATGATTCGGAGCTTATTCATGCGATTGACCAGGCCATTCTCGCAGAAAGCGAGCCGTTTTACGAAGGCGATGGCGAGTTCCGTATTGACCTCCCCGATGACCCCGCAGCGCAGCTCTCGGGAGTTGTCGTCGTCGATGAGGAGAAACTCGAGGTCACCCTCGACCGGTATCTCGATGAACTGGAAGCTGAACTCCAACAGGTCTTCGGGCTACACTAACCGAAACAGCTGAGTCTTAACAGCGAACCGGGGGAACACTTTTAGCATGTTACTGAGTACCATGAAATACAATGGTCCAAGCGTTTATCATGGTCAAAACAGCGGCCGGTAAGTCGGCTGACCTCCAGAACCGGGTGCACGAAATGCCCGCGATTGTGGATGCACACGTCGTTGCCGGGCAGTACGATATCATCGCCGAGGCAGAAAGTGAAGAAGTGTATGAGGTGATTAACACGGTCGCAACAGACGTGACGAATCTGGAAGGCGTCGTGGATACGCGGACCTATATCTGTCTTGAGTGAGAGAAGAAACCGCAGCTCAGTCGTCACTTAGGGCGACTTCGGCCTCGGCATACTCATCGTGAAGGAGACATGACGAGCGATGTCCATCGCCGTGAGTGGTGTAGTCCGGTTTCGTTTCAGCACACGGCGTCGTAAATTCGCTCGTCAACTGTTCAGTTGCAGCCGCTTCGTTGTCAGTAACGAGATTGTCCAGCGCCTCGTTCAACACCTGTTCAGCGCTTGCGTCCGTCAACGTCATCGGCAGGTCGTACTCATCGCGAATCTGCTCTTTGAGTTCCTCCTCGGTCGGGTCGTGCTCATCATCAAGCGTCACTGTCTCGCGGATATCGTCGATATCGAACTCGCCTTTCTCGACGTACTGAGTGAAATCGAGCAGTCGTCGCCAGACCTCCTGCTCAAGGTCAAGCTGGTCCGGTTGGATAACCTTGTGACAGCGTGTGTGGAACCGACAGCCGCTTGGGGGGTTCGATGGACTCGGGACGGTTCCGGTGAGTTCAATCCCTTCCCCACGAATGCGTGGATTTGGCGTTGGGATGGACGACAAAAGCGCCTCCGTGTACGGATGCTGTGGGTCCGCAAATATCTCGTCCGTGTCGCCAATTTCCACAATTTCGCCCAGATACATGACCGCAACGCGGTCACAGACGCTCCGAATAACCGACATATCGTGGCTGATGAACAAAATCGACAGCCCGAACTCTTCCTGAACGTCGTTAATCAGCGATAGTACCTCAGCTTTGACTGAGACATCCAGCGCAGAGACTGGCTCGTCAGCCACAATGAAATCCGGATTGAGTACCAGCGCACGGGCAAGTCCAATCCGCTGTTTCTGTCCACCGGAGAACTCGTGTGGGTAGCGGTCGTAATCATCCGCAGAGAGGCCAACCCGTTCGAGTAAATCCCCAACAATTGCGCGCCGTTGGGCTCGGTTTTTCATCCCGTGAACCTGTAGCAACTCTCCAACGGAGTCACCGACCGGCATCCGCGGATTGAAACTTGAAGACGGGTCCTGGAAGATCATCTGGGCATCGCGACGAAACCGCTTGAGTTCGCGCTTATTGAATTTGGTGACGTCGTTTGGGTGTGTGCCGTCCTCCCGCCTCGTTGCTCCGGCACGACCCCCGCCGTTGAAGACAACTTCACCCTCAGTGGGGTCTTCAAGCCGAATAATCGAGGTTGCAGCAGTCGACTTTCCACAGCCAGATTCGCCGACCAGCCCAAGCGTCTCACCGGGCGCAATATCAAAGCTAATTCCATCAACAGCCTTGACAGCACCAACCTGTCGGTTAAACAACCCTTTCTTGAGTGGGTAATGTTTCTTCAAATTCCGGACGGAGAGGATGGGTTCAGTCATCTGTTGGCCTCCGTTTCGGGAGCATTTGCCGCTTCAAGTTCAGCATCTCTGACAACCGAGCTATCGTATCCCTCACCGTAATAGATACACGAGACATGGTGGTCCGGTGCAATCTCTATCTGTGGCGGTTGCTCACCAACTTCGCAATCTTCGGTGGCATGTTCACAACGCGCTGCAAACCGACAGCCGTCGGGTGGGTTGGTCGGATTGGGTAACCTGCCGGGGATGCCACCGCGCTGGTCACCACCTCGTTCTGGGAGACATTTCATCAACGCCTGTGTGTACGGGTGTGCTGGACGCTCGAAGATTTCGAAGACATCTGCGCTCTCCATAATTTTGCCGGAGTACATCACGATGACACGGTCGGCAATCTCGGCAACGACCCCGAGGTCGTGTGTGACAAACAGGATTCCCATGCCGAACTCCTCTTGCAGGTCGTTCAGCAACCGGAGGATCTGTGCTTGGACCGTGACATCAAGCGCCGTCGTCGGTTCATCCGCCAACAGGAGGTCCGGGTTACCAACAAGCGCCATCGCAATCATAATCCGCTGTTTTTGTCCGCCGGAGAACTCGTGTGGGTAGTCATCGAAGCGGGCGCTGGCGTTATCGATGCCAACCCGATCGAGTAGGTCGACACCCCGTGCGCGCGCCACCTTCTTTGAGACATCCTCGTGGATCTGGATGGCCTCTGTTATCTGCCAGCCCACCGTATAGCAGTGATTCATCGCTTCCTGTGGGTTCTGGAAGATGTGGGCGATTTCGTTCCCACGGATGCTCCGAAGTTGTTTCTCGGTGAGGTCCATCAAATCCTGCCCTTTGAACCGGACAGTCCCGCCGATGGTTCCCGGTGGCTGTTTAATCAGTTGAGTAACTGACTCCGTCGCAACGGTCTTTCCTGACCCGGACTCACCGACGATACAGACAGTTTCTCCGGAGTCGACCGTGAAGTCGATATCGTCGACGGCCACGAGTCGACCGGCCTCCGTCTTAAACGAAGTTGTGAGTCCCTCAACCTCCAACAACGGGACATCATCGGTTGTCACTACGTCATTCTCGTCGAAAATCGTCTCAGCTGCGTCGTGTTCGATTGCCATTATTTCTCACTCTCCGCTTCGGCTTCGGGGTTCAGCGCATCGAGGATTGCGTCACCGAGGAAGTTGAACGCCAGAATGGTTAAAAACAGCGCCATTCCGGGCACCAACACAATCCACGGTGCGAAATCGATTGCATTCCGTCCTGACGAGATAGCCTGTCCCCAGGTTGGGACCGCTGTGTCGCCGATACCGAGGAATGCAAGCTGTGCTTCCGCCAGCAGGAAGCCGGGAATTATCAGGGTTAGCTGCGTGATGATGCTGCTTGCGGTGTTCGGAACGACGTGTCGCCGAACGATGCGGTAGGTCCCTGCACCGCTGATTTTCGTCGCTTTGACGAACTCTTCTTCCGAGACTGATAACGCCTTACTCCTGACATAGCGTGCTGTTGCTCCCCATCCGAATAATCCGAAGACGAGGATGAACATCCCGAGTCCAGCCCCGTAAATATAGAGGATTAACAGGAAGAACAGAAGCGTCGGGAACGAGAGCACGATGTCGACAAAGCGCATCATAATCTCGTCAACCCAGCCACCAGCATAGGCACTCACGGTCCCGAACGTGATGCCGATAGCGGCAACAATCATCGTCGTAATAAAGGCAATCTGCATCGTCACCGTCATGCCATGGATGACCATCGCTAAGACATCCTGACCACCTCGGGTCGTTCCGAGGGGATACTCCCAGGTGCCCTGACATCGGCCATCCGATATTTCCCCGACACACTGGTTGACATGCACTTGGTCGATCGAGCCAAACACTGGCGGCTGGTAGGCCGCAAACAGGTCCTGTTCAGGCATCGCGACAAAGAAGGGTCCGAGGACGCCCCCGACAAAGATGATAGTCAACCAGATGAGACTGATGACGGCTGGCCGGTTACGCTTGAACTCCTTCCAGTAGTATTTCGTCATCCGCATGTTCTGATACAGCGGCAAGACCAGATACCACAAGAACAGGAAAATTGTAAACACGAACAGGATATCGACGCTCGTTGGGTTGAAATCCAGTCCCAGCGCCTCAAACTGTGATGACAGTCCGAGGTCTTCTCCGAGTCTGACAAACGTCGCTTCGCGGTCGCCGACCAAAAAGTGGTCATACAAGCCGAGAAGCAACACAGGAACACCAGTCACGAGCAGTAGCTTCATGTTGATGGAAATCTTGAACCGGCCCGAACCGGTGAGATTGTCCCAGTCAACTTGATCGAATTTTGTTGGTTTCTGTGTAGCCATGCTTAGTCCTCCATAGTTAGCGGTCGTCGAAGCTGATGCGCGGGTCCATAATCGTGAAGACGAGGTCCTCGATGAGGTTCCCGATGACGGCGATAAACGTGAACAACAGCGTTGCGCCAAGCACCAGATTCGTATCCTGGTTAATCAACGCATCGAAGGTCACGCGACCGAGACCGGGAATTCCGAAGACAATCTCAATGAGCAGCGAGGAGCCAAGGAAGATGACCAGCAGCTGGCTGACAATGGTCGTCGAGAGCGGGACCATCGTCGGGCGCATGACGTGGTACGCGTACGCCCGTGTGGGTGAGACCCCCTTGGCTTTCGCTGTCTTCATGAAGTCGGCGTTTTGAAACTCCGCAGATTCGTTGCGCGAGACCCGCATCACCGCCCCTATCGACCCGGTAACGAGCACGAATACCGGCAGGAATAGTTGATGCGCGTTCGCGAGGCTAAACACCGGAACACTTGTGTCGTACTGTATGGGGAACCACTGGAGCCAGACCCCGAAGATGACCAGTAGAATGATTCCGAAAAAGAAGTTCGGAATCGCCCAGCCAAAGAAGGCAAAGCCGGTTGCGAGGTGGTCTTTCCAGGAGTACATGTTCGCAGCGGAGTACAGCCCAACAAGCGGTCCAATTATCAGCGTCAGAATCGTCCACGGAATCGAGTACTGTGCAGTGTAGTAAATTCCTTGCCAGAGCGCTTCTGTCACTGGTTGGGCGCGGTTCTGCGACCAGCCCCACTCCAGCGTGTAAACTCCCTGAACGAAGTCCATATACCGGACATACAGCGGTTGGTCGAGGCCGCGAAGCTGTTCCTGTTGTTCCACAGCCGTCGCTGGGTCGCCCCCTTCAAGCGCTGCTTGCGTTGCCGCCTGTGAAATCGACGGATTCGGTGCGAGTGCAAGCAACAGGAAGGTAACAGTAACGATGATAAACGAGACTAACGCTGCCCAGATGGTACGAGCGGCGACATAACGTGCAAGACCCATATGAATAAATTAGGAGATTCGGTTATTCGTCTTTGTGCCACGCAGGGAAGTCCCAGCCGTTGGAGAACTCCGGAACAGGACCGCGAACCGCGGGGTTATACGCTTCGATGTCATCGCCGAACGAAATCATGATGTATGGCTGCTCTTCGTTGAGGTTGGCAAAGAGCTCTGCAGCCGCATCACGGAGTTCGTCACGCGTTCCTGCGTTGCGCATGTTCTGGATGATTCCCTCCGCATCGAACTCAGGGTAGTAGCCAACTGGGTTGTAGGACGAGTTTGGTCCCTCAAAGAAGACGTCGTTCGTAAGCGGGTTACGCGGATACGTGTTCAGGCCGAAGATGGTGGCCATATCCCACTCTTCATCCGGGGTAACGCTTCGTGGACCAGGGTTGTTTGGCGTTGGAGCGTCCCATTCGACCTCCTCGCCGTCGATGGTGTCGGTCCCGCCCTCTGGGTCGGCCGACCAGTAGTTCTCGCTGAACGTGGTCCCGTCGATAGCGTTCGTATCGAGCGTGATACCGATGTTCTGTTCGAGTTGGTTGTTGTAGAAGTCGACCGCAAGTTCCTGCGTGTCGGAGGCTGCGTTGTAGTATATTTCGAGTTCAACCTGATTATCATCAGGGCCAACGAGTACATCGCCGTCGTAGGAGTAATCCTCGTCAATCTGATCGAGGGCCTCCTCGACAAGGTCGCGGGCCTCCTCCCCATAAACACCTTCTTCTGGGTTACCCCAGAGGGTGAGGTCATCAGTTCCCGGGAACCACTCCGAGAACTCGGGTTGCCACGTGTAGTGTGGGTCCGCGAAACCGTTCGCAATTCCCTCGATATACTCGAACTTATCGATTGCCGCAGCGAGTGCCTGGCGGAACTCTTTGACACGGAAGAGGTTGCCCGGACCGGCCGTCCATCCATTGTCTCGCATGTTGACCGACAGAATCGTGTTGAATGGCGTTGGCTCAAGAACAACCATCGTGTCCTCGTCCTCGATGAACTGCTCACCGCGGTCAGGTGGCAGCGGCACATTGTCCGTCTCGCCGGTTTCGATCGCGGCGATACGTGAGGATTCCTCTTCGATGATTTCAATCTGGGCGGTCTCGAAGTACGGTGCCTCGCCGAACATTGGGTACTCGTCAGCGAGGTCACGGAGGTAGTACTCGTCGTTACGGCTGTACTGTGTACCACCGTCACGGATCCACTCTTCGAGGTTGTACGGCCCAAGGTTGCCGTTGAAGCTGAGGTCGAGGAGTTCTTCGTCCTGCTGAAGCCCCTCAGAGTCTTCGGCGTCAACGTACGGTTCGAGAAGTTCTTTTGGGATCGGATACTCTAGCGGGGCGAACGTTTCGGGCCAGATAATGTTCGGGTTCGGTGGTGTCGCCACCGCTTCAAGTTCGCCGGTCTGTTCGATTTCGACGCCCGCCCAGTCAGGGCTGTTTGCGCTCGGGAAGGTATCGCTCTGGTGGATTTCCTGAACGTAGTAGACGTAATCTTCTGCCGTATACTGGCCGTATGGGTCGCTAAATTCAAGGTTGTCACGGAACTCGATGACCCAGGTTTCGCCCTCATCTTCCGTGTAGATGTCCTCGAACAGCAACGGGACGACCTCGTTGTCAAAGTCGAACGTGTAGCCCTGGTCGAGTGCATAGCCGATAGCGGTTCCGGCCCCCGCCTCCGTGTTATAGATTGGGTTGATGGTATCGAACGACGATGCCTGCGTGGCGTGGTACTCACCGCTTACCTCTGGTGGGTCCTGACTGAGGTCGAGTGGGTCAGGTTCATCTGCACCGGCCTCTGGCGCGTCCTCACCATCATCATCACCATCACCATCATCATCATCATCATCGCCGCCGAGACAGCCCGCCAGTGCCATGGTGCTCCCTACACCGAGCATACCGAGCCATTCTCGCCGATTAATTCCGCTTGCGTGGTTGCCTTTCGATGAAATTCGCCGTGGCATGGCATCACGTTGCGAGTCAACATTAAAATACCTTCGGGTATGTTCGGCATACAGTACCCAATTGTGGAACTACAAGGTGGAATAAAAAAATTCCAGAATCAGAGGGGGTGAATTCAATCATTTTGTAAAATATTCAAAAGTACTCCATGAAACCCGAGCAATTATTGCCTATATATAATATTTTTACATTGCAGTATCGAACTCATTCTCGAAGTCACGCTCTGTGCGGTATAGTTCGACGAATTCTTCGAGGTCGAAATCTGCGAGCTGGCGCTCGAATTCAGCCACTGTTGGTCCATCTTCCGCGTGGCTGATTGCATGCTCCATCAACTCAAGTACTAGCTCGACAATAATTTCGTGCAACCGACGTGAGTCAAAGTCGCTTACCCAGAGTAAGGCATATCCAACCGTACCATCATCGGAACAGTCTGTACTTACCACTTTCTCCGGGAACTCTTCCATCACCATACCGAGTGCGTGAGGGGTCGCAAACTCCGGAAAGTCATCATCGGTTTCAATCGTCGCCCGGAGCGTGTCAACCAAAAATTCGGGGATAAAACGAGCGAGCGGGTGCGCATCCGTAACGACGGCATGGCGCTTCCCACACGAGCAGTGGTACTCGCGCATACCGAGGTCGATATCGTGGGGATGAACAGTCTCGCCACACGGCAACGAAAGCGCGTCATCTCCCGTTCCAGGGACGCGGGGAGTCGTCATATATCGGGTTCCGGTCCCGGACACAAAGAGGCTGACGACCGCTTTCCATCCACGGTTAGTTCGGAATCAGCGACTCGTCAAGATCCATCGCCTCATCGGTCAGTTCCATGCTGGTCTCCTGTGATTCGGTCCCGAGAACCGCCCGAATTGCGTCGATGTTCTCCGGCACCACGTCCGATTCCTGATGAATCGCCTGGAACAGATAGAGGTCATTGCCTTCCATACTCACCGACTCGCCCCAGATACAGTTCTCCCAGATATCTGCTCGCGGGCGACCAGCATCCTGTGCCAACTCTTTGAGCGCCCCCGCACCGTCAATACCAACCCAATCGGGAATGACGAACGTTCGGCGCTGGTCAGCCAACAGGTCGCGAACCTCGCCGGCATCGGGTTGGCTCTCAAGCGTGACGTTGACGCTGTGGGTGTGCATCAGCGTGGCTGGAACCTTGAGACCAAGCGTATCGATTGCGAGGTCGGGGAAGATGGTGTTCACATCAGGGCCGTGATGAGAAGGAAGCGTGACCGGGTTTGGGACGATGTCGTTGATTGGGCCACGCCCGGTCTGGGCCGGGTCGCCGCCACGGCGAACCAGCGTCGTCCGAACTTTGTCGATGCCGTATTCTTCCTGCAGTGGGGCAATGAGCCGCGACAGCCCAGTGGTATTGCAGGAGACGACACGAACGAGGTCATCACCCTCAACAGTGTCGTAGTTCGCCCGTGCGTTGAAACTCGAATCGACGACCTCGGCATCCTCACCACCCTGTAACAGTGCCGGCGTGTCGTACTCGCGGTACAGTTCGGCGTTGTCCGCACCAATTCCTGAGGGGCAGGCGTCGACGATGATATCGCTTGCGTCGATAAGTTCCTCGACGTCGCCAGCCAACTCGATGCCCGCCTCTGCAAAGAGGGGTTTGCGCTCTTCGATTGCTGCATAGAGGTCATACCCTCGGTCGACAGCACCGCTCGCCTCGAAGTTCGGGCGTGTCTTTGCAACCCCAACCACTTCCATATCGGGTTGAGCGCGAACCGCATCAGCCACACGTTTGCCGATGGTTCCGTAGCCGTTGATGCCTACTTGTATCATTACTTAGCCGTTCGCTCGGTTGGTCTTTATCTGTTGTGACACAAAGTGAGAGGACGTTTCGTCGGATGGTGACAGTCAACACGAAAACCCGATGGCTTTAGCCTCCTGCTTGCGAACGAGAGCTATGATTCGTGCATACGACGGCATCGAACCCGAGATTGCCGACTCAGCATACGTCGACCCTGAGGCGACGATTATCGGCGATGTAACGATCGGTCCAGACGCGACGGTCCTTCCCGGTGCGGTGATTCGCGGTGACGGTGGCCCGGTCGTCCTCGAAGCAAAAGCAAACGTTCAGGATAACGCGACGATTCATGCCGATGAAAATTCAGATGGCGTCCTGCTCCGGGAAGGGGCCGCGATGGGACATAACGCGATTGTCCACAACGCAACCCTCGGCACCCAGAGCCTCGTCGGCATGCACGCAACCGTGCTTGATGATGTCGTGCTCGAACCCCACAGCGCCGTCGCCGCAGGCAGTCTGGTTCCGGAAGGACGCACTATCGAGACGGGAACCGTCGTCGCAGGCACGCCCGCAGAGCTATTCAAAGAGGGTGTCGAAGAACATTCGTCGCTGTTTATGGTTGGTGCATACTACGCAGGCCACGTTGGCGATATCGGGACTGAACCCGTTGACGACTAGCAGTTCACGTGATAGTTACCAGCGATACCCTAACCAAATAGGGTTGTTTTCACATTGTGACCCTCTCTAGTGAGGTACGTAAGCGAAGCAAGAAGCAGAACAAAGTAGAGTATGTCACAAGCAACTGTGCCGTTTGATTACAGCCACGAAGTCGAAGGAACCGTCCTTGTCCAAGATATTACCGAATGGGATGGAAATCCCGAGCACACTGCTGCGTTCGAATCAGAATGGAAGGAGCGGGCAAAGTCGCCACGCATCTCCGCTGCGGTCACTCAGTTCGGACCCGATATCAACCTCGGCTTCGAGACACAGGACCACTTCGCCGAAGTATGGGGGCCAGCCGCAGACAACGCGGGTATTGAGCGACTGGCCTTCGTTTCCGATGGTATCAAAGCCCGCGCAATCAGTGCAAACGTCGAAACCCGAGACGTCGATATTCGCGTGTTCAACGACGTTGCCGAAGCGATTGAGTGGGCACAGGAACGCTAAGGTTCAGCGAAAACAACTCAAAGTATCGTCCCGTGTTTTTTGTCAGGCAGTGATTTCTCGACCGTCTCGTAAAATTCGAACCGAGCGGCAAGCTCCTCACGAAGCGTACTCGGTGGAACGATATCATCAATGACGACCTCACTGGCCATCCGGTGGACATCGATATCCTCGCGGTACTCCTCCCTCAGTTCCCGTTCGCGCTCGGCCCGCTTCTCTGGGTCGTCAATCGCCGCCAACTTGTTCGCATAGACCGCATTGATTGCGGCCTCGGGCCCCATAATCGCAATTTCTCCCGACGGCAGCGCTATCGTCGATTCCGGCTGATAGGCTGGCCCGGCCATCGCGTAGATACCCGCACCGTAGGCCTTTCTGACGACGACGCTCTGCGTGGGGACCGTCGCCGAGGAGGTGGCATAAATCATCTTTTTCCCCTGTTCGAGAATGCCATCTTTTTCGACCTGTGAACCGGCCATGAATCCGGGTGTGTCACAGAGATACAAGAGAGGAATGTTGTACGCATCCGCCGTCCAGATGAACTGTGCGGCCTTCTCTGCGGCATTTGGGAAAATCGCCCCTGCACGATGATTTGGCTGGTTGGCGATGATGCCAATTGGGCGACCATCAATCCGTGCGAAGGCAGTGATGATTTCCTTGCCAAATTCGGGCCGCAGTTCCAGCACAGAGCCACCGTCAACCACACGTTCGATGACCCGGTGCATATCATACCCACGGTTGGGTTCCTGTGGGACGACGGAGTCAATCCCCGCCGGCGACCGTACTGGTTCGGTCCCCTCGGAGCGTGGTGGTTTCTCGTCGCTGTTTGACGGGAGATACGAGATGAGTTGGGCAACCAGTTCACGGGCGTGCTCTTCGTCTTCGGCGACGAGGTCTGCGCTGCCGGAGTGCTGGGCGTGCATTTTCGCCCCGCCCAGTTCCTGCATATCAATCTGCTCGCCGGTGACCATCTCGACCATCCGCGGCGAGGCAATCGCCATCGCGCTCATCCCTTCGACCATGACGGTGAAGTCGGCAAAGACTGGCGTGTATGCTGCACCGGCGATACACGGGCCATAGAGGACACAAATTTGCGGCACTCGACCGGAGAGCATCGAGTGGTTGTAGTAGTATTTCCCGATGCCCTCGCGGTTTGCGAAGAATCCTCGCTGCTGGTCGATTCGTCCCCCCGAGGAGTCCATCAGATAGAGCACTGGTCGACCGGTTTGCAAGGCCCGCTGTTGCATGCGAAGGAACTTTTCAACCCCTTTCTCTGCCATCGACCCCGCTTTGACTGAGAAGTCGTTCGCCATGACGTGCAGTTTGCGGTCCTCGAAGGTCGCGGCCCCGGTGAGGAGACCATCCGCAGGAAGACGGTCTTCAGCATCGAACTCCGCAAAGCGGCCGTCCTCGAAATCAAAGCCGTCTTCGCCGAACCAGAGTTCGAGGCGGTCACGAACGAACAGTTTCCCCTGCTCTTCGAGGCGGTTGCGGTATTTTTCCGGACCACCCAGTTCGATATCCGCGATTTCCTCCCACAGTCGCTCCTCACGTTCGGTTGGGCCGAGGTCATCGGCCAGTGTGGATTCAACAGTCTCTGTATCCTCGCCTTCGGACACAGCACTGCTTTCGGCGAGGAGGGTATCGCTCCCCTGCCGGTAGACTTCGACCGCCTCACCGAAATTCCGGGCGAGTGCCTTCGCGATAGCCTGTGCAACCTGTTCGTCGGTATCCGTCTGAACGCGTACTTTCATTAGTATGATTTCGGGAAGCCAATCTGCTGGCCGATGTGGTTGTATGCCATCTGCTGTGTGACGGGTGCAAGTCGCGTCAGGTTGATTTCCCGCCACCAGCGCTCGACATCGTACTCTTTCGCATAGCCCCAGCCACCGAACGCCTGCATCGACTGTTTGACCGCCTCTATGCCGGCCTCAACGGCGGTTGCCTTGGCGACGTTCGTCTCGTAACCACAGGGTTCTCCCTGGTCGTACAGCCATTCAGCTTTCTGGCGCATCAGCGCGGCCGTCTCCATCCGGGCGTACGCTTTCGTCAACGGGAACGAAACGGCCTGATGAGTACCGATTGGCGTTCCGAACACCTCACGCTCGTTTGCGTACTCGATAGCGGTATTTGCGGCGAGTTTGCCGATGCCAGTTCCGGCCGCTGCAAAGCCAATCCGTTCGGGGTTGAGTGTATCGACCAGCGCCCACCAGCCTTCATCGCGCTCGCCGAGCAGGTTCTCTGCGGGAACCCGAACGTCCTCGAAAAAGACCTCACACGATTGCGAGTAGTTCATCGCGTGTTTCGGAATCGGTGAAACCTCGATGTTCGGGTCGTCCATATCGACGATGAACAGGCTGATGCCTTGCGTTCCTTTTTCGACTTCATCCTTCGGCGTTGTCCGTGTGACCACAATCATGTTATCCGCGCGGTCCGAGAAGGTAATCCACGCCTTTTCGCCGTTGAGGATGTACTCATCGCCATCCTGTTCCGCGCGTGTGCCCACGTTAAGCGTATTCGTTCCGGCTTTTGCTTCCGTAATGCCAATCGAGAAGTTCCGGTCGCCAGCAGCGATATCCGGGAGGAACCGCTCTTTTTGCTCGGGCGTACCGTGTTTGGTGATTCCCACAGCGGCCATGCCGGCAGTGAGGACAAGATACCACGTTCCGGCCATCCCACAGCCTTCTGCACAAAGCGTCTCCATAGCAAGGCCCATCTCCTGCATCCCCATCTCCGCGCCGCCGTACTCCTCCGGGATGAGCAGGCCATGAAAATCAGCGTCCGCCAGCGCGTCCCAGTACTCCTGTGCGAACTCCCCCTGTTCTTCCTTTTCCCGCCAGTAGGCGGGGCCGTACTCCGCTGCAATCTCCGCAGCGGTGGATTCGATAAGTCGGTGTGATGGGTCGCTACTGAACTCCATTCTGTGTAATTGACGGGCAGTTGGCCTTATTAGTTTCTGTGCATCATCAGGTTCATCACGGTACGCACAACCTACTCTCTGAGTGAACATTCAGTTTCAGACAACAACATGCTTTTTAACGCAACAACCAACATCAAGGCATAATGGAATGGAATCGGGTGCCGACACCGTCGCAGTTGAACAGTTGCCAGTGCGGAGCGACACGGGTCGAAGAGCGGCCTGATGGGTTAGTCCGAGCATACCGGTGCGCCGAATGTCACACCAGCCTCGGCGATATCACGATTGGACACGAACCGTAGCATCGCAACAGAGTCGAGGATGACACAACGTTTTCACCACTGCCATAGTACCGGATGGTATGGACCTCGATGGGATTCGCGTACTTGATTTGACGCAGTTACTACCAGGGCCATACGGGAGTCAGCTTCTCGCTGATGCAGGCGCGGAGGTCATCAAAATCGAGCCACCACACGGTGACCCCGGCCGACTCTTTGGCTCACAGAACGAATGGGCAGGCCACATCTTTGCGCCGGTCAATGCTGGGAAAAAGAGCGTGACGCTCAACCTGAAAACGGAGGAGGGGAAGGAAATCTTCTATCGGCTTGTTGAAGATGCAGATGTCGTCTTCGAGCAGTTTCGGCCAGGTGTGACCGAGCGACTGGGCGTCGATTACGAAACACTCACCGAGTATAACGACCGCCTCGTCTACTGCTCGCTAACTGGTTATGGACAGGAAGGACCGTACGCAGACCGTGCCGGCCACGACCTCAACTACATCGGTATCGCCGGATTACTCGATATGAGCCGTGCAAGTGAAGATGAGCCCCCGACACAACCGGGTTATCCAATCGCCGATATGACCGGCGGCCTCGTTGCGGCAAAGAGCATCGTGAGTGCGTTGCTGTCGCGCGAACTCGGAAATACAGACGGCGAATATCTCGATATTGCAATGGCTGATGCAGTGCTGTCGTACGCACAGGTAGAGGTAGCCATGGCGGATGACGGCGATGCCCCTCGGCCCGGTGGCACTCCGATAGCCGGGTCCTTTCCATGGTACAGCGTTTACGAGACAGCTGACGGGAAGTATATGACCGTGGCGGCACTGGAACCGCGGTTCTGGAGCGTCTTCTGTGAGGCGATTGACCGCGAGGACCTGCAGTCGCTGCATCTCACGACGGATGACGAGGCGTTGAGAGACCTACGGACAGAGCTGCAGGAAATCTTTGCCACAGCCACACAGGCAGAATGGCGTGAGCGGTTTGAAACGGTTCCCGATGGGACAGTTGAGCCAGTCAACACACCAACAGAGGCGCTTTCAGACCCACAGTTGAGTGCCCGGGACTTGTTGACCGAAACGGCTGCCGGTCACCGGCGGGTTCGCCATCCAGGAACAGGTGGACTGAGTGAGCACACAGCGAATGAGTCCGGTGCTGTCCCAGCACTCGGTGAACATACCGACGCACTGCTCGAAGCATGTGGCTACGATGCACCAGCGCGGAAGCGGTTGCGTGAACAAGAGATAATCTGATAAGAGTAGCAGACAATATTGCTGGTAACTCCGACAAATAATACGTGAACTGACATAGTCAGAAATATGACTACTTTCTCTGGACGCAGACGTTGCCACCCCAAGAAAGAAGCAGCATCCATGAGCCAGTTTTCGTCAGTGACACCCCAAGCCAATGAGTACCATTTTGTACCATCAAAGCAAGCAGGACGTGTCGTGCACCCCGAGGTAGTTTATGTGTAACCAGAGATAGAGAAGAATGTATTTTGTATATAAACAATG
>PUNZ01000142.1 GCA_003551945.1 Halovenus sp.
GAATCCGTTTCCCAGAAACCAGAGGAGTCTGCACAACACGCCGTGCAGACGACGGATGGAGAACCCGAGGAGCCAGGCACAGCTGCTGAGACAGAAGAGTCAACGGGTGACAGCGAGACAACTGCAGTCCGCGATGAAGACGATGGTCGTGAGTGACCAAGAGCGTGAACAGAACAGTTAGAGTGAAAATCGCTCGATGGCTTCGTACTCGGGGCCATCAGGAGTGAGCCTACTCTGCATCAGCGTGATTGCATCGACTGTTACCGTCCCTGCAGTGGGGTCATGTGACCGAACCTGGTTTTGAACGAGCGATTTGCCGCCGGCGTGGTCCATCCGTGCTAGCGTGATATGTGGCGTAAAGTCATGCTGTTCTGGGTCGAAGCCAATCGCAGTCATGCGGTGTTCGATAGCCATCTGCAACCGCGTGAGTTCGGCCTCTCCTTCTTCGATGCCGAGCCAGAGCACCCGAATATAGTCGATATCTGGAAACACACCAAGCCCACCAGCGATGAACGCAAACGGGCGGACGTCTGCATCGTCGATTGCCGCTGCAAGCTCCGTGCGGAGGAGTGGCAGGTTATCGGAGTCCGTCTCACCGAGAAATTTCAGGGTTGTGTAACTGTTACAGAATCCCGTATCTATAAGTAACTACAAGTAGTAATTAGTAACATCAGAATGCCACGGTCGTACTCGATTGGCGAGTTCGCAGATGAACTTGGTGTTCACGCCCAGACCGTCAAACGCTGGTGTCGCAACGACGACCTCGATTACACTCGCACACCGGGCGGTGAACGACGGATTCCACACCGGGAACTCCGCCGACTCGCTGGCGATACTCGCCCCACAGACCGTGTTGCACTCTACGCTCGTGTCTCCAGTCACGGCCAGAAAGACAACGGCGACCTCGACCGCCAACTTGACCAACTCACAGACTACGCACACGACCACGGCTGGAGTGTCGAAAACACCTACACCGACGTTGGCAGTGGCCTCAACGAAGACCGCCGTGGCCTTGACGCACTCCTCGATGATGTGCAAGAAGCCGACTACGGGCGTGTCCTCGTTACCTACGAAGATAGACTCACTCGCTTTGGCTTCTCGTATCTTGAACGGTATTTTGACTGCTACGGCGTCTCCATTACCGTCATCGAAGACGAGACGGACAAATCTGCACAGGAAGAACTCGTTGACGACCTCATCAAACTCGTTGCCAGCTTCTCCGGCAAACTCTACGGAATGCGCTCATCGAAAAAACAGCAGGTCGTCAACACCGTCGAATCAGAGGTGAAACCCAATGAGTGACCACCTCTCGCTCCCAATTCGATTGCCAGACGACGACGCTGAACGATTCGAGCGATTGGCAACGCTCACCCGTCGTGTCACCAACCATGTTCTCAAAGACCACTGGACTCTAATCCATCTAGACGGGATTGCTAACGCATCCCATCAGGCGTGGAAATACTTCGATGAACACGAACCGTTCGAAGATCTCTACCTGTATCTCCCCTCGCGGTTTCGACGGTGCATCTTGCAGAAAGTCGGTGAAACACTCCGCAGTCATGCCGACCGCCGAAACGCCTTCCAATCCATTCAAGAGGTACTCCCCGACCACAAAATCCGACGTATTCACCGCCGTCGCATCAAAGAACGACTCTGGGACGACGGTGACTACCTCTCATCGGGTTATGTTGACATCCTCATCGACCAACTCAACGGCTACTACGACCGTCACGGGACGTATCCAGACACGTATCTTGAGATGCAAGACTGTCCTGAGTACGACAGCGGCGTCTTGCCGTTCTCTGCGGATGATGGTCCATCGAGCGGGCAAGCTGTCAAATACCAGTACGACACCGAAACCGAGACGTTGACTATCCGACTCAAGACGCCAGACACGCCGTCGCCGGAGACACGAGGGGACTGGTCGTGGACGGAGTACGAGCGCGACGGTTACGAAGCGTTTCACGACCTGCTCGCTCACGGCGACCTGTCTCCTCCAGAGTTCCAGCCTTCCCGTCGCAAAACCGGTGACGCCTACTATGAACTCTCTTTCCCCGTCGAAGTCGAACACGCAGAGGCAACTGACGGCACCGACTGCGTGCTGGCACTCGATGCAGGGATGCGGAAAGACATGACTGCCGTGGTCGTCACTGACGACGGCGAACAACTGTCCACGCCACAGTTCATTCGATTCACTGACCGTGGCAGGATGCGACGACTTCACCGCGAACGAACCCGCCTGAACGACCGCCTCGCCACGTTGCGCCGTGACGGTCGCGCTCACACCGACGAATTCTGCCATGTTCAAAGCGAATACGAGCGGGTGAACAACAAGATTCGCCACAAGCGCAAGCAACTGACACACGACGTCGCCAACCAAGTCCTCGCACTGGCACTCGCCTATGACGTGGATGTCATTGTTCACGAGGATTTGCGGTCGCTCTCCCCGCCGAGTGATGAAGGTACGTTGTCGTGGGAGTTGTCGTCGTGGGCACGACGAGACATCATCGAAAAAATCGAATACCGAGCAGACTGCGCCGGTCTGACTGTTGAACGGGTCTACCCGCAGGGAACGAGTCGGTCGTGTCCCCGCTGTGGCTCGACTGGCCACACCTGCAAGTCACCCGACCACCAGCAAGAACACTGGTGGGGCGGGCACTTCCGGTGTGACAATGCTCGGTGTGGGTTCGAGGGCGACCGCGACTACATCGGGGCACTGAACGTGGCTCGCGTGTTCTTCAGCGAGACGGACGAGCTAGACCACGGTTTCACGTCCTCCTACACGGGGGACTGTGAAATCGTGCTAGCTGGCCGTTCCGCTGGTGAGCAGTCCGATGGACTGCGATCCTCGTCAGAACTTGCTTCTGACGCTGGCACGCGGCTCACGTTCGGGTCTGGCATCGTCGCCTACGAACCCGAACAGACAACGGCGACCACTGGTGGCGGGTCGGCTGTTATAGCACCCGCTGTCGCCGTGTCTGAGTCGAATGCGGATGGTAGTGATGGACGTGGCCCAGTCGTCCAGCAGTGTACCCGTCTTGTACGGTGTGCTACTGAAAGCTACTGAAAATTGGAACGGTGAGGTGTGCTTGCGTTGGGTCGGTAAATCGCAGCCCAGATGCCTCCCTGAAAAGCTCTTGAATCGCTGTGAGTTCGGAGGCAAGTTCGTCGCATTCGAGACAGACGAACAGTCGCATATGTCAAACTGAGGCTCGAATGCACATATATCACCACGACGCAGGCCTTAATGTGCCCCACAGACTACACCGAGGTATGACAAGAGACACCCGCGACCACAAATTCTCCGAGGGACAGGGCTTCGATGACCCCTATGATGCCTTCGACCTCGACCCCGAGGAGTTGTCGGTCGGTCCCAACGAAGTGGACCCTGTTGACTCACACGCGCTTGCAGACATCCTCGATGAAGAGCACATCCCTGCTGACCGCGTCGATGCCGAACGAGTGCTGGAAGTCGGCCTCGAATATGTTCGAATCAACCGTCACGAACAAGCGACCGAGACGTTCGAACGAGCAGCGCGTTATACTGACGACCCGGCGCTTGAACAGGAGGCCTGGGTGAACAAAGGAGCCGCACACGCCGAGCTTGAGGAGTTCGACGCTGCGATCGGTGCGTATGAAGAGGCACTCGAGGTCGATGGAACTGACGAACACGCCGCAACAGCGGAGACAAACCTTGCATACGCCCTTTGGGAGTTCGGTCGAACCGAAGAGGCACTTGAGCATGCAGAGCGAGCGGTTGAGCGTGACCCCCGCTTCGGACAGGCATGGTATAACCGCGGCTTTTTCCTGAACGAACGCGGCCTCGCAGAGGATGCACTCAACGCCTTCGACAATGCGATCAGGCTTGGCTACCGAAGCGCAGACCTGTTAGAAGAGAAAGCTATCGCGCTCGAAGCACTCGGTGAAGACGAACAGGCAGAGGAAGTTGCACAGGAAGCCGAAACACTTCGCGCGGAAAACGAGCAAGAACTGGTCGGTTCGGACCGACTCCAGGAGTGATTGAATGGCACAGTCAGACGACGTGCCAGCGTTACTGGTAAACGAGCGGGAGACACCGAAAGGGCTGCTCGTGTCGGTCTGCGATGGGGACCTACTCGGCGAGGAGTTCGAAAACGGGAACGTGTCGCTCACAGTCTCACCTGAGTTTTACGACGGAGATGAAGCCGATGAGGAGACAGTCATTGCCAGCCTTGCCCGCTGTACGACAGCAAATCTTGTCGGCACTCGCGCCGTCAATCTCGCTATCGAACACGGCTTCATTGACGAAGAGAACGTTCTCGATTTCGACGGGACGCGACACGCACAGCTACTGTGGATATAACTCAGGTTGAGTTCTCAGACGGAACAAAAAGAGAGCGTAACTGGTTAGTCCGACTGGGTGGCCAACTCCTCGATACCCTGAATCTGGAGGTCGCCTCCAATGGTGCGATTCGGATACGGAATGTTGATTCCTTCGGCGTCGAAGCGCTCTTTGACCGTTTGCACGTACTCGCCGCGAGTCTTGACGAAATCGGCCCGTGTCGGGCTATCTATCCAGATACGAGACTGAAGTCCAACCGAAGAATCGCCGAGTTCAACGAGTCGAACCGACGGAGCAGGGTCTTCGAGGATACCCTCGTGTGCTTCGGCTTCCTCGACGATGATTTCAGTTGCCTTCTCGATATCGTCGTCATATCCGATGCCAAAATCAACTTTCAAACGAAGGCGGCCATTTGCAACTGGGTTTTTGACGACGGTGTCGGTCAGGTGACCGTTCGGAACGGTGAGGAGCTCGTTATCGAATGTCCGAACACGCGTCACGCGAAGGCTAATATCTTCGACAATTCCGCTGTTGCCATCCCACTCAATCCAGTCGCCGATGCGGAATGGACGGTCAGTGAAGATGAAGATACCGGAGACGAAGTTCTTGATGACATCCTGCAGTGCAAAACCGATTGCGAGCGTTGCTGCAGCGGCGATTGTCGCAAGCGACCGGAGGAAGTTCCCGAATCCAGCAGCGCCGAACGCAATCGAGATTGCAGCGAACAGAATCAGGAAGTTCATCAGTTTCTTGAGCGGGCGCTTTGCGTGCGCATCAAGATTGCGTGCGTTCAGCACACGGTTGAACAACGGGCTAATGATGGCTCTGCCAACGAGGTACGCAACGGCAGCAACTGCCACAAATACGCCGACTGCAGCGATCGTTTCGATGTCGAGTCCAATCGTCTCCAGTGAATCTTCTGCCGTCCCAATCGTTGCAGGAACGATGGTACTCACTAGGCCATTCATCGTTCAAAGACCCCCGTGTGCCCCCGTGTTTCAACAACGGATGCGTTCACTCGCGCTGCGAGTTGCTCGGCGAGTTCGTCAGTGTCTGTTTCGGCTCTGGCCGCCCGATGGAACTTCACTTTGACGAAGTCACGTTCTTGCAACTGGTCGTTTAACTCATCGACGACGGCATCAATACCGTGTTTTCCCACCCAAAGCGTGACGTCGAGATTGTGTATCCGTTCTCGACGAGTTGGTTTAGACATATGGGGTCGATTTGATGCCAAGAGGTTTAACGTTCAGGTTTCAGACTGATAAGACGGTTCTGTACTGTCGAGCGCAATGGAGAGTTACCTAGCGGTGAACGATCGGCAACAACAATGACTCCCGCTTCAGCAAACCCAGACAGCAAATCGGCCAGTGGATAGATGCTTGGAATCGGAGAAACGCCTTTTACATAGGAGGGACCTACCACAGGTATGGTCTCATTTCCGGCGGAGATTCTCCTTGGTCTGTATTTCGGCGTGCTGGTCGGCGTGGTTTCAGCGCTCATCAGCTGGGGGGCAGGGTTTGGACTGACACGGTGGCGGGGGACGGCGCTCCCGATTCCAGCCGCACTGCTCTTTGCGCTTGGGTTAGGGGGTGGACTCGCCGGAGTAATTGTCAGTGTTGAAACGCCAGGGCTCTCGATACCAGGACCGGCCGGTCTAGCCGTCTCCGGGCTTGTTATCGCCGTCCTTGGACTCTCTGCACACGAATACGGAACACAGCGCGCTCTCTCGGTTGAACACGACAAATCTGTAGAGGACGGGACTGACAAAGACCACGATGCGGCCGACGTGGATGAAAAAGACGGTCAACCACAGGGCAAGTTGAAAAGCACAGACACCACGACCGTGCAGCTTGCTGAGGATGTAGCAGGACGCTCGCCACACGCGTTTCCTCACATCTCCGCGGCGCTTGCGGCCGACGACCGCCATGCAGTCTCAGTGAACGGGTTGATTCCAGCGGGTGTTTCGACGGGCGATGCAGTGACGGTCATCACCCCAACCGTGCAGGTGCGAGGAACCGTACTCGCAGCGCGGACAGAAGATGATGACCACCAAGAGGGAACAGCACCGACGACGACAGCAGGTGGACAGGGGCGGCTCACGGTTGCCGTCACAAGAACGGATGTCGAACCGCTGGTGCGAGCGCCGGCGGTGAAGATTGTCGTCGAATCAAGGGAAACCCCGATAATTCACCACGCGATAGCACAGATTCAACGGGACGAAAACGAGCTCAGACAACTAATCCTCCCATCGACGAGTTCGCTGGCTGGACAGCCCGTTGGGACAGTCGCGGCCGACACTGAGTTAACAATCCTTGGCCGTCGTGCGGGTGGTGACTGGGAGTTTCCCCCATCCGGGGAACAGCAGCTAGCACCGGGAGATGAACTGTTTATCGCGGGCCCAAGGGCTGAAGTCACATCCCTGGGTGGTCAACAATGAGTCAACATGTTGGAGCCGGGCTTGGTTCACTGGGAGAACCACTGTTACTTACCCAGTCTATCGAGTTGACGGCGCAATTCCTTGGACTCACAGTACTTGCGGCGGTCTTAGCTGCTGGCGCGGCAGCAGTTACGCAGTGGCGGTACAAACGGACGGTTCCCAGAGAGTTTGCGGTGTTACTCGGGGTAAGCGGTGTGGCAGTGTATCTTCTGTTTGCAGGAGGTGGTGGTGTACTTATTCCAGAAGCGAGTACCAGCGGTGGGATACCGCTCGCGTTGTTTGCACTTACATCGTTCCTTGCTGGGGCGTTGGGTTCGCTACTGGGTCTTCATGTCGGAACGCGCTTTGCAGCCGATATACTTGCAAAAAAACCAACGTCGGGAACCGAAGTTGCACCCGGGGAACCGCAAGCAACTGCTGAGCCAAGACACCAACAACCGCAAACAATCACTCTCCCGGAACAGATTGGAGACAGCGTTGGGTACGAACCCGTAAGCCAGTCCCTGAAAGCGACACTGGCCGGTGCTACGTTTGCCTGTCCGGGTCTTCAACCAGCGGAACGTAAACAACAGCTTGAAAAAACGATACGAGAGGAGTTTACCCTCGCACACGTCGATGTCTCAATGGAGGGCGATGGGACCATTACCGAAGTGACGGTTGGGAGTCGTACTGGTGGCATTGGGTACGCACTACCCGCCGAGACAACAGCCGTCGCAATTCGGGCTGACCCCGCACCCACAGCGAGCGCTGGTGACCGGGTGCAGGTCTGGGAGGCGGAACCGCTCAGGCGAGTACTTACCGGAGAGATTCGAGGGATAACCGGGGATATCGTCACCCTCGCAATTTCGGCAGCCGACACCCCACGGATTGACCCCAGACGAGCCTATCGGCTCGTAACACTCCCGGCCACAGACCGCGCACGACAGACGTTTGTCGAGCGACTTACCGAAGCCGACGAGACGTGTCTCATGGTGACGGTTTCGGCTGGGAGCCCACTCCATGGATTGCCCGTCGGAGCGCTCTCAGTTGCAGTCGTTACACTTGAGCGAGATGATGGGGAAACGGTTTCACTCCCAGACGCACGAACACGACTGACGCCAGGAACGGAGCTAGTTGCAATTGGGGAGCCAACAGCCCTTCGGAAACTGCAGCGGGCAAGCGAGCCACTCGATCCCTCAGTCGTTCCGGCTGCTGAGCAGCCACAAGAAATGGACGACGACTCAACAGCGAATCTCCCAACAAAACCAGATTCCGCGACGGTTACGGCGGTCGAAGAGGTAGCTACTGCGGCTGAAGCGACTGACGAGGAGAATAGCCTGAGCCCAACCGAGCCGGTCGACCAAATCAATGCAGCGGATACCGAAACAGCTGTCGTTGGGAAAGCAGATAGCGACCGATTTGCCGAGCTCAAAGCACAGTTTGAATCGGACGAAGAGCGTGTGGGCGAAACGGAGCCGACGGGCTCTGATGAATCAACGGAGGGGAGCGAATCGACTTTTGCACGACTCAAATCGGAGTTTGAATCCGGCGAGGCCGACTGGGCAACAACGCCGGCGTCTACTGAGGAAGATACAACCACCGGTGAGACCACCACTCCGCTCGAAAGCACTGATTCAGATGAGCAGGCAATGGATGAAAACGACGACCTCGTGTCACTCGATGACGCTGAGATTTCGCTAGAACAGGACCCCGTTGCCGAAACAGAGAACGATGACGACCTCTCAGCGCTATCGTTTGATGATGAGCCCTTCGATGACGAGGCAACTGATGGGTTTGTCTTTGGCGAGGACACTGAACCAACTCTGTTCGATGAAGCACAGGTGACAGACGAAGAAAATGAGGAGAGCGAAGCCGGCGAAACGAGCCAAGGGGAAGAAAGTACAGATGAGGAGGACGATGAGGACGACGATGAAGACAGTAGCGGTGGTTCAACGTTCGCCCAATTGAAAGAAGAATTCGAATCTGGTGAGGCCGATTGGGCAGACGACATCTCCGACGAACCCGGCGGAGACATGCGATTAGACGAATAGAGGAGGGCACGAAACTAGCGAGACAGACGGTGTACGTTCCGCTATCGAAACCGCGTAGTTTTTACCTGTTCTGAGCAAACTATGCTACTACTTCCCCAGCAACCAGCACCGGGTTACTTGAAGTAGCCTGTATATCCGGGGACTATCCATTACTGGATAGCATCATAATCACAGTATATCGAGGCTCCCTGAGGTATGTCAAACACCACGAGACGAAGAGGTGAACAGCAGACGACAATGCAAGAATATACATATATCTGTCCGGAGTGTACACAAGAAATTTCCGTCAACGATGAGATGCGGAGCGCGATTTTAGCAAATGGCTGTCCAGTTTGTACGGCGGCAGTCACCCAGACCGACTTTGAGTAGCTATTCGCGTTCGACGTCAGTTCGCCGGCCGCTCAATTCGGTTGGAACGAACTCATAGAGTTGGATATCAAGGTCATCTTTTTCTGCCCCCCAGATTTCAAAGAGCGGGCGGCGCGCATTTCCATACTGTTTGATTTGCTCAACGGAGAGCTCATCAGGAGCAATATCGTTTAGCGTACCGGATGCCACGACACTCCAGTACGTTTCACCGCCATCGGCTTCGTCGTAGACAACGATGTGTGCATCCGGGGACGACCCCAGAAACTCCCGTTTTTTGCTCTCAGGGCGGGAGACCAGCCGCAGGTAGAACTGTCGATTTTCATCGTCGTATCCGTACGAAATTGGAATCGCATAGGGCTCTTCGGAGCGTGCAAGCGAAAGGACTCCTGTCTCATGCTCGCCAAGAAACCTATCTATCTCCGCGTCCGACATCTCCGTTTCCTGCGCCAGAGTCATTCTCTCTCTAATCTACACACTCACAGCCTTAAGTCATTATCAATTTCAATCGAGAATATCCGCCAACAGTTTTCGGTGTGCGGCCATCAAGTGCTCGGTGAACGTCGACTGCGTAATGCCGAGTTCATCGGCCAACTCCGTCGCATTCGCCTGTTTCGGGCGGTCAAAGTAGCCACGTTCAAATGCCACCGACAAAACCTCGTACTGCCGGTCAGTGAGGGTCCCGCGGTTAACGAACACCCGTTCTTCTGGTGTCCCATCAAGCGGTGGCTGGAGGAGGCGCTGGACATCGACGGGAGGATACTTCTCTCGAAACGTACCCATCACCTCCTGTAACAGTTCGAACGATGAGGAGTGAAAGACCAGGGTCAACTCCCCGTCCGAAGCGACATACCGATGGACTGGGCAGTTATATCGCCCCAGACACTCACAGGGACACCGCTCTGGGCCATCATGCGCGGTTCGAAACAGCGTTTCGGTGCCATACTCAAACACTGGCTCAACCGGGACGCCGACATCGGCACACGCTTCACAGATTTCGTCCGGGTCGCCATCGGCCAAAAACTCCGTTACACTCCCACCTTCACCCGGGACAGAAACGCTCGTCGATACCTGTTCGATAGCCGACTCCGAGACGGCCGACGCAGCAGCGAGTGGGCAAGCGCCTGGTGAACTAAACAGCACGGTCGCCCGAATACCCGAAGACATCTGTAGCTATCTGCCGTACGGCGGGTTCTGTTTTTAATGTACTGTTCGCCCGAGCGGTTGAACGAGCCGGCGCACACCTCAGTTCGTACTCACAATTTTGATGACATCCCCCTCGGCGAGTTCGTGCGAATCACTGATTCGTCGGCCAGCGCGCGCGTCAATCGCATGGAGATAACCCTCACCGATGTCGGAGTGAACGGCGTAGGCGAGGTCTTTCGGCGTTGAGCCAGAATGCAGTAAGAACGCATCAGGAAGCATTCTATCCTGTCCATCGGTCCAGCGAGTCTCGTTTTCGACGGGGTAGGCCGTAATCCGGTCGAGGACATCATAGACAACGGTATTGATGGCTTCTTGAACGCCGGTTCCTCCGTATTCCGTGATGACGCTTTGAATCTGTTCAAGCCCTGCGCGCTGGTCATCACTCACCGCATCATCGATTGTGAACTCGCTGTCACCGGGGTCATAGTCGATGAGTTCAGCCTCGCTGCCGCGACGAAGCGCCAGTTCCCCTTCCGCCGTTGCAGGAATGACGGTTTCTGCGGCCTGACGGAGTCGCTCAATGTTCCCGTCAGGAGCAATATCGGCCTTGTTTGCGATGGTAATCATCGGTTTTGTCTGCTCGCGGAGGAGACTCGCCAGTTCGGTTCGGTGTTCATCCTCCCACTGCCGTGGGTCAGCGGGATAGGACAGTTCTCGCAGCACGAGCGCGATATCTGCTTCAGTTGCGCCGACACCGGTGAGCATCTCGGCGAGCGAATCATCGATATCAAAATCCGGCGCGCGCGACTGCCGTTCGATATCCTCCCAGTTCCGCGAGATAATCGACGCGAGCCACTGGTCCATCTCGCGCTCAATGAAGTCGACATCCTCCACGGGGTCGTGTTCACCGATATCGACGGGTTCACCTTCCTCGTTGGTGCCGCCCGAGGCATCGACAACGTGGATAATTGCATCTGCGTTCGTCAGTTCATCGAGAAACTGGTTCCCGAGTCCTCGCCCCTCGTGAGCACCGGGAACGAGTCCAGCCACGTCGTACAATTCGACCGGAACGTACCGTTTACCAGCCCGGCAGTTGTCGCTATCACACCGAGTATCTCGGTCAGTACAGGGACACACCGTCCGGGCGTAGCTAATGCCCCGGTTTGGGTCAATAGTCGTAAACGGATAGTTGCCGATGTCAACCTCGGCCATGGTTGCTGCCGTGTAAAACGTCGACTTGCCCGCGTTGGGCTTGCCGGCGAGCGCGAGCGAGAGCATACCTCAGATAGCCATCTCCCGGGCAAATTCACTTTCGGTTCGGGAGGCGGTTATTCGACGGTAAACAACGGTTCGTCGACGGCCTCACTTTTACATTCAGGACAGCGACTGGGCCGGTTAATGAGGTCATCAAAACCATCGAAACCACACTCCTGACATTCTGGCGGAGCAACGAGCACAGACTCGCCGGCCCCCTCAAGCGACTGTGCAACGTGTTCGAGGTGCGAGAGAACTGTCTCGGTCTGGAGCCCTAATTCACGCGCAAGGGTGCTCGGCGACAGTGGCTCCTCACGGATTCGGTCAGCGATATGTTCGCGCGTCGTGCGGTGCTGTTCGTCCATATGAGACGTTGATGGGCTGGGATGAAAAAGCGTTTATCCAAACGCTAGTAGCTAGCACATATGGAAGCTGTCGTCCTCGCTGGCGGATATGCGACACGGTTGTGGCCACTGACACGCAACCGGCCAAAGATGTTATTGCCGGTCGGTAAAACGACCGTTATCGACCGTATCCTTGCCGAGTTAGAGCGTGATGACCGAATTACCGAGGTATATCTCAGTACCAACCAGCGATTTGTCGCTGATTTTAAACGGCACTTCAAGGGGCGTGAGTATGAGAAACCGAAACTGAGCGTCGAGGAGACGACTGACGAAGACGAAAAGTTTGGCGTGGTCGGTGCACTTGCCCAGCTCATCGAGCGCGAGGGGCTGGCAGGAGAGGACCTGCTTGTCGTTGCCGGAGACAACCTCATCAGCTTCGATTTGTCTGAGTTTATCGACTTTTTCGAGGCACGCAATGGGTCGGCCCTCGCAGCCTACGATGTCGGTTCAATCACGCGCGCAAGTTCGTATGGGATTCTCGAACTTGATGGCGAGCGAGTCGTCGATTTCCAGGAGAAACCGGATGACCCCCCAAGCACGCTCGTTTCGATTGCCTGCTATGCGTTCCGGTCGGAAGATGTCGAGTTCGAACGCTATCTTGCGGGCGGGAACAACCCGGACGAACCAGGCTGGTTCATCGAATGGCTCCAGAAGCGAAAGCAAGTGGATGCGTTCACCTTCGACGGCGCCTGGTTCGATATCGGGACGCCCGAAAGTTATCTCGACGCCGTCTCGTGGGCGCTCGATGGTGAGTCAATCATTGCAGACAGCGCAACAGTTGAGGGGACGGACATTGGCGAGAACGTTCACATCATGGAGAATGCGACCGTGGAAAATTCGACGCTCGAACGGACGCTCGTCTTTCCGGGGGCAACCGTCCAAAACTCAGAGCTCCGACAGACGATTGTGGACGAAGAGGCCTCCGTGAGCGATATCGACCTCTCAGGGGCACTCGTTGGCGCACACAGCCAAATTCCGTAATTGAACAGATAAGAAGACAATAGTTTGACATATCTCAGTCCGCTACATTTTTCCTTGCAGTCCGTAAATCACGGGGTAATGGTTACCGTCCGGGCACCAGCAACGAGCGCGAATCTTGGCAGTGGCTTCGATGTCTTCGGCGTTGCCCTCTCACATCCCGCAGACATCGTCCGTGTAAGCAAGGCTGACCGGACGACAATCGACATTATCGGCGCAGGGAGCCAGTACATCCCAGAGGACCCCGATAAAAACACCGTCGGCGCAGTTGCAGACGCGCTTGAAGCCCCCGCACATATTGAGATTAACAAAGGTGTGCGTCCCGCGTCTGGACTTGGCTCCTCAGCCGCAAGTGCCGCTGCCGCAGCGGTTGCACTGAATGAGCTATACGACCGTGGCTATACACGAGAGGAACTCGTCCCGATTGCCGCCGAAGGGGAAGCCGTCGTCTCGGGTGATGCACACGATGACAACGTGGCTCCCTCGATTATGGGTGGCTTCACGATTGCCACTGACCACGGCGTCACGAAAGTTGATGCAGATATCCCACTCGTCGTCTGTCTTCCGGATATCGTCGTCTCGACGCGCGATGCTCGAGGCGTGATTCCACGCGAAACGACGGTGGACAAACTCGTCGAGACCGTTGGGAACGCTGCGACGCTCACTGCCGGGATGCACCGCAACGACCCCGAACTTGTCGGTGCAGGAATGCACGATTCGGTGATTACCCCCTCACGTGAGAAACTCATACGGGGCTACGATTCAGTTCGGACAGCCGCGTTGGATGCAGGCGCGACCGGTGTGACAATCAGCGGTGCCGGCCCCTCAATTATTGCGGCCTGTACCGAGACGACACAGCGGTCAGTTGGGATTTCGATGCTTGAAGCGTTCGATGCACTTGATATCACCGCACAAGTGTATCAGACGAAAATCGGCCCTGGGGCACAGATACTATAAAAAATCGAAGTGTGGGTCGACAATTTCGAGGCTGACAGTTACCTGAATAGGGTCATCGTAGTCCGAGACACCCATATCATCGTGATAATCTGAATAATCCACGGTGATGTAGTGTGGCTCATCACCCGTGACGTTCGTCCGGCCGTCATCGGGATTTTCGACTTCAAATACATCCCCACCGTCGGAAACGGCAACACCACCAAGCATGTTGTCCCCCGGCGGTTGACGCTCCGATTCGCCAGTCATCACGTACGACCGGTACTGTTCAAACTCCATCTCACTTTTGAAATAAAACACCTGAAACCAGTTATCATCCGAACGGAACGAGTAGCCGATTTCAGCCGCGCCAATAGCCGGTATCTCCCACCACTGACCGCTGTTGGCTTCGACAGAAACGCGCTCATTGACGGTTTTTTCGACGTGTCCCCCAAGGCAACCGCTCAAGCCAACAACACCTGCCGTGGCTGCTGCAGCGAGGAACGACCGTCGGTGCATACCCGAAGATACGAATATCGTCGTCTAAGACCTGACGGACCAATTATCCACCCTGATAACGAGAATTGGGCAGCTAAACCATAGTCAGTATGTGAGTGTGCGGGTACGTTTTTGAAAGACCGACTCGAATAACGAGATATGGTTGAGGCATCACTCACCTACATCGACCGGGGGACGATTCGTGCCGATATGAACTTCATGCTGCAGAGTCAAACGGTTGCATCTGCAGTGGACCCCAACCCAGATGCACAGATTGGCGAAGGCCCAGTGTATAACGTTGTTATCGACCATCCCGAGGCCACAATTCTCTGGGACAGTGGCTCACATCCCGATGCCGGAAACGGGTACTGGCCAGCCGAACTGTACGCCGCATTTGAACACGCTGATGCGGCCGACCGCGACCTCGAAACTGCTCTCGGCGAGGAGGGCTACGCTATCGAAGATATCGATGCAGTCGTACAGACCCATCTCCATCTCGACCACGCCGGCGGTCTTCGTCATTTCGACGGGACGGATGTCCCAATCTATGTCCATGAGGAAGAGTTGAAATTCGCCTA
>PUNZ01000014.1 GCA_003551945.1 Halovenus sp.
GAAGACGAAAACATCAACCGCGCTGATACCCAACGACGGGCTAATGGAGTGTGACAAATGCAGCGAATCAGCGGTCATGCATGCTGCCTACTCTGGCGGCCATCTCTGTGCTAAGCATTTCTGTCGCTCCGTCGAAGAGCGCGTGCGTCGTCGTGTCCGTGAGGATAATTTGCTTCCCGACGATGCAACCCCGGAACAACCGGAAACGTGGGTTATCGGTCTCTCTGGCGGAAAAGACAGCGTCGTCTTGACCCACATTCTTCACGAAACCTTCGACGCCGACCCACGGGTTGAGCTGGTAGCACTTTCTATCCACGAAGGAATTGAAGAGTACCGCGACAAAAGTCTCGATGCCTGTGTAGCGCTGACCGAAGACCTCGATATCCGCCACGAAGTTGTTACCTACAAAGACGAGTTTGGTGTGGAGATGGACAATGTTGTCAAAGACGACCCTGAAGGAATGGCAGCTTGTGCCTACTGCGGGGTCTTCCGACGGGATGTGCTCTCTCGGTATGCAACCGAACTCAATGCTGACAAGCTTCTGACTGGTCATAATCTTGATGATGAAGCCGAAACGGCGTTAATGAATTTCCTGGAAGGAGATGTCAAGAAAATTTCACAGCAGTTCGATGCCAGTCTTGGCCCGTTTCCAGAACGGAATCCTGACGGCACAGCGGATGAAAGCCCGGGAGCAAACGAGGGATACACTCGCGACGCGACCGCCGAATTTATTCCTCGTGCGAAACCCTTGCGGGATATCCCTGAGAAAGAGGTTGCTCTCTACGCACACATTCGAGAGCTTCCCGCACACATCACGGAATGTCCGCATGCCGACGAAGCGTACCGTGGAGAAATCCAGCAGTTGCTCTATGGGTTAGAAGAGAAACATCCCGGAACGCGCCACTCAATTATGGCAGGCTATGAGAAGTTGGCTGCACTGGCTGCGGATGCCTACAGCGATGAAAGCGAACTCGATGAGTGTGCCGAGTGCGGTGCACCGACGACGGGGAACCAGTGTCGGAAATGTGGACTGCTTGCATCGCTCAAAGCAGTCTAAACCGCAAAAACGTAGGAACAACAGCTATGGGAGAGCCGATTATTCGGTGCGGATGACGTCGAGGCCGTTCTGGCTGTCGACGCTATTGCTTCCGCCGTCGGTTTCACCGAATCCGCGGGTGTTCTGAACGTTTGTCGAGGCATCGAACGACTGTGAGTCGTCGACTCCTTCGATTGCTTGGCGGGATTTGTCCGCCTGTTTCTGTGTCGTTGGGCCGAGCACCTGCGCGCTGTGGACACCAGTCATGATGGCCATCACGCGCACTTTGCCATTGTATTCTTCCTGAATACGTGCGCCCCAGATGACGTTTGCACTCGCATCAAGCCGGTTGGTGATGTTCTGTGCGATACCTTCTGCCTCTTGGAGGGTGAGGTCCGGTCCGCCAGTGATGTGGACGAGTCCGCCGCTTGCACCGCGGTAATCCACATCCAAGAGCGGATGGTTCATCGCATCTTTGACCACTTCCTCGGTCTTGTTTTTGTCCTGTGTCTCACCGACCAGCATGACAGCGACGCCACCTTGATTCATGATGGCAGTCATGTCAGCGTAGTCGAGATTGATAAGCGATGGTTGGGTAATCGTCTCGGAGATTCCCTTGACCGTCTCGGCGATAATCTGGTCCATAACCGAGAACGCCTTGCCGATTGGGAGGTTCGGGACGTAATCGAGCAGGCGGTTGTTGTCGAGGACGATAATCGAGTCTGCCTCGTCCCGGAGACGCTCGAGTCCTTCCTCGGCTTTGACCGTCCGTGCGCGTTCAACGTTGAACGGCGTCGAGACCATCCCGACAACGATTGCGCCGCGTTCTTTTGCAATTTTGGCGACAACGGGCGCGGCACCAGTACCAGTACCACCACCCATCCCAGCGGTGACGAACACGAGGTCCGCATCGCTGAGCACTTCCTTGACCGTTCCCTGTGCCATCTCGGTTGCACGCTCGCCCATTTTGGGGTCGCCACCTGCACCGAGTCCGCTGGTCAGGGATTTGCCGACGAGAATCTTCGTGTCGGCTTCGATCATCTTTAGGTGTTGTTTGTCGGTGTTGATTGCAATCGTATCAGCGCCGTCGACGCCGATGTTGTACAGGCGGTTGACGGTGTTGTTTCCGGCACCACCACAGCCGACGATGACGATACGTGGTTCACCGTCGATATCCTCTTCTGCCTGCTGTTTTTTCTCCTGCTCATCGCGTTCAAGGGCTTCATTGACAATGTCCTGCATTGTTAGACCCTCGCCCACGAGCTATCGCGTCGCTGACGGCGTTTTCGTTTTTCTGATGGTCGCTCCTTGCCGGTGTCCGCTTCGGCAAGCATCTCCCGAACAGCTGAGCGAATTGCCTCGCTCCGGTTGGGATATTCTCCGGTTTCAACCATCTGCTCTACTTCCTCGATCTGTTGCTTCGGTATCCGTAGTGTCACACGCTCCATATTTTGTATTCCCCTTGTGGGTAAGACGGAGGCGGAACAGCGCCCGCCCGTTCGTCTTACACCGCGAAACCCACATACGGCAGCCGCATGGTCACAGGGTCACGCACTGTGTAAGACTTCCGTCTTACGCACGAATTACAACAGACTAAGGGGTAATAAAAGTAACGGTGGTCGTAAGACAAATGGGTGTTTACGTAAGTAAACAGCCTGTAAGTGTTGTTTTCAGCGTTTTACGCCTGGTCAAGAACGTCCGCAGCGGGCGTTCGTCTCCCACAGCCGGGGCAAAATGCCCAGTCAGACCGGAGCTCATCACCGCATTCGCAGAACACTCGGTGGGAAGACTTCTCACCGCAGTTCGGGCAGTAAACGTGGTTTTCTCCGACGTTTTCGCCACATTGCCCACACGTCTTACGCTCGTTGACAGGCATGTTTTCGCTGTCGTCAACAGATGTCTTACTGGTATCTGCCTCGTGTGACACGTCTGCTGGCGACTCGTGTGACGCGTCCGACTCGTCGTTTACAGCAACGGAGTCGGCGTCAGCATCATCGGTGAAATCGCCAGCAAGCGAGACGTTTACGTTGACATCCTGTGGCTGGGCCGGTGTAAACGCGCCCAATCGGTCGGAGAGCAGTTCGTCAACGCGCGTTTCGACAAGGTCATCGACGCGGTCGGTGACAAGGTCATCAAGCGAATCTGACTGAGCGGTGGGCTCAGTCGGTTCGAATGAGTCGCCTGCGTGGCGGTCGAGATACTCACGGAGCGCTTCACGCATCACCTCGCTTTTGGATGCATCAAACGCTTCAAGTCGCGTAATGAGCTCGTCGTCAGCGCGGAACGTTATCTTGCTCATTCCCGTTGTCGTACAGGTTGTCACCCATCTATATGAATCTTCCCTGAGTGTCAGACTTCTGTCTGACTACA
>PUNZ01000204.1 GCA_003551945.1 Halovenus sp.
AAACAACTCTACCGGGTAACCCTGGGTATGGTAGTAGTTGTCAGAGGTGAAGTATATATCAAGGAGCTTCTTCACCTTATCCACGCCATATTTATCGACTAGCTCCTTAAATAGCTTATGATGTTTACCTTTAACAATGTGTGCATATTCTCCAACGTGTTTAAGGTATAATTCGCAGTATTTTGATATTACTTCATTTAACGGAGTGCTATACTCTTTATCATTCTTTAGTCCTTCTTCCATAGGTGATAACATTTCGGGTTCTCTTTGATAACTTTGCTCATTTCTCTTTGATAACTTTTCAGCATCATCCTGATTATTGCCCGATATTAAGGCATTTTCTGGCGTTTTCTCTTTGCTAACTTCTTGAGAATCACCTTGATAGAATTCTGCGTTCTCTTTGTTAACTTTTGGGGATTCAATCAGTTGTTTATCCTCTATTTGGCTGCTATTCCAATCACTAAGGGTAATTAACCTGCCCCGTTTGGTTGCTCTACTGGTTAAATACCCGGCTTTTTCGCAATTCTTTAGCGCAGTCCTGACAACTGATTCTGTTATACCCTTTCCTGCCTCGGCAGCTATATTCTTAAGGCTGGTAATCGTTTGCCCCGGTCGCACACTGTATTGAGTGCCTCGCCATTCCCAGGAATTAGCTGAATGATTAACCATCAAGAATACTGTTAGATATACTTTTAAATGCTCTGGTTTAAGTTCCCATATTGCGCTTTCTTTGATGTTCCGGTGTATTTTAACCCAACCCTTTTTTAACATCTATTTCCCCCCATACTTACGGGAGGTAGGAAAAGGTTCGGTTCATTATTGCGCCGATTAAATCTGAAATATCCTGCTTGTTCGCCCTTGTTGATAAATTCTTCAAATTCCTGCTCGGTGTAACCTATCCGCTCGGCTATTTCCCATATTCTTTCCTCAGTAATCCCTATCATGCTTCAACCCTCCTTTCCTTAATTGCTTTTTCAAATTCTGCAAATGTCGGGGTGTTTATATCCTCTTTGATGTATCTGTTATAACGTTCCCTATAGCTTTTCAGGTTGTCAATTAGAAAGTCAATTTCCTCTATACGCTGCAGGAATTGTTTTTTCATTTCCCCCGGTGTCAACTTCAAACAATCCGGGCATACACCCCACACAAAACCATCATCATCGTAAAGCACGGGGTTAACCACATCAAAAGTAAACTCTTTACCGCATATAACACAATCGGTTTCATTGATGTAGTTATTGCCCTCAATCCTTATTTCCATCATCTTTATCACTCCTTTTAGTTATCATGCTTCTTTTTTCCAACCCCCAGGATATGATTTTCCGCCATTCTCGATCCACTCGATAAGGGCTTTTTCGCTGTATTTTAGAGACCTGCCAATTTTTACAACTGGAATGATACCCTCACGGGTTAATTGATAAACTCGTTCCCGGCTCATTCCTAACATTTCTGCAACTTCTTCGACCGTTAAAAGCTTCACGTTATCACCTCCTTAATTTTTTGTTGTTAAAGTATTGATGGGGTTTTGTTTACCCTTCCCGGTTTTACCTCCCGGCTACACCGTTGTTTGCCTTTTAAGAGACCTCTTTATCTCCCCCAGATGTATCGATTCCCACCGTCACCACATTTCCCTCGGTGAATCCATTATTAAATTTTCAAGTATCAAGTTATCTCGTTTTAACTCTAAACACATAATAAAACCCCCCAGACAAAGAAAAAACGGAACCTGAGCGGTTCCGTTATATACTCCCTATTTAATTATGAAAATCAACTATTGTTTTTTAGGTCTGCCCGGTTTTCCGGGTTTCCTAAGTGTGATACCGCACCATTCTGCAGTTTCTTTTACCCTATCACGAACAGCCTGTCTACTTGTGAATTCGGTTTCTGCAATCTTATTGAATGATTCACCGCAAACCTGATACCTTACCAACCATTCGAACCGTTCGAAGTTCCTTACATCATTTGTTTTTTGTTCTTTTGGGATAACCATTGAATCCATTCTATCTAGATGATTATTAAGAAGTTTTTCGAACAAATCCATCATGTGCTTTTTGTAGGCAGAACGTGGATATTTGAGCGGATTATAATGATAAGGGGCTTTAAAGTTAAACTCGGGAATGTTTTCGTCAATTTTAATGGCTAAATCAGAGTAGGCGGGGTCTTCCTCATTAAAGGTTTCTAAATCAGACAATGTAAAATAAATAGAGGAGGGGGATTCATCTTCACCCCTACACCAATCATATAGGCAATATAAAACTGAGTTAAGAACCCAATCGTAGTTTAGATTGTATTTGTTCAACCAATTATCAACTTTTTCTTTACCGTCACCCCTATAAATCATTTCGTATAATTCATTTAACGGTAGCCCTGTATCTTCATCTAATATATTATTTACATCTTTCATTGCATCAATAAAGTTTCTAGATTTTTCCATTAGCTCATCTCCTAGTTTATCTTTATCTTCTATGTTATACTTATATTTTATAGCAAGCTCCCCACATTCTTGAAGCATTTTGTTGAGGTCGTAGGTTCTTAATTTTTCACGTTGTTGATTATCTATTGCAATATATTCTTCAATCATGGGTTTCACGTCACAAGTTATTTCCCTTAATTCTGCAACTATATCTGGTCTAAGCTCTTCAATAGCTCTTAGGAAATAATATCTTGATTGTATTTGTGAAAAACCCCCGTATTCACCGCCGATTTTCATAAATAGCACCCCTTTCAATAATACCATCTTATCTTGTGTGCAAAAAGTGTGCGAACTCATCTTTTTTAGCCTTTTTTCACTCTGTCTCCTAATTACTGGAAAGCCCGATTTTTCCCTTTATACTGGTCTAAAATAGACTGTAATCACCTTACCTTTTCTCTACTTTTACCCCCCTGAAGTGTCTTCTAATCCGTTAGTCGGGGGTTCAAATCCTCCCAGGCGCACCATTAAAAGGCCGCAACCATGGAGTGTTGCGGCTTTGTTAATCTCCTCCTCCCCCCTGTCTTAAATTTAGCTGCCATATGTAAACGTTGGTCAATGTAAAAGTGTAACCGTATATCCATATGTTATAATTGATTTAACAGCAACGAGTACTAACAAAATTAGGAATAAGGAGTGATTCTGATGAAGATTTTGGCATGCACGGATGGATCGGAGCAAAGCAAAAAGGCCTTAGAAAAAGCTGCAGAGATTGCCGGTGGGTGTGATGTTAACGAAGTAGCCGTAATACATGTTGATGATGGCAAACCAGAGCTTGCTTCTCTAATATCAGAAGAGGGAGCATCATTGGAGCAAGTGGACGAGATTAAAAAAAAGATAGCTAAACATAATGAAGAAAAAGAGAATATTATAAATGAAGCTTCTAAAATTTTCGAGGATAAGAACATAAAAGTGCAAACCTTTCTTAAAGAAGG
>PUNZ01000099.1 GCA_003551945.1 Halovenus sp.
AGAACGTTTCCCTGAAGCGCTTCGCCACCAACTGTGGGGACAGCTTCTGGGTCAATGCCTGGTTGCATCTCGACAAACATTGCGCTGTAATATAATTGCCCGACCTCCGCAAGCACCGAGTCCTGGATGTACTGGCGGTCAAAAAGGAGGACAGTACCGAGAGTGATGAGATATCCCAGAAAGAAAACAGCTGCTCCAACGATAGCACCAATCTCGTATGGAATTTGCAACAGGACCGACTCAAGTCGATTAGTCTCCTCAGCCATTGGCTGACGGTTTACGCTGGAGAGAGAAAAAAACACGCTTTGTGAGGCAATCTTTCGCTTGAACAAAGTTTGGTTTGGCTGGTCCGAAACATTTCCCCGTCAGTTTTAAATACGCCTCAGTCAAAGCCCCTCACGTTGCGATGCCCAAGGTAGAGATCACTATCCCCGAACATCTTGAAATGCAGATCACCCAGCTTGTAGAGCAGGGTGAATTTCTGAACCGAGAGGAGGCGATTGAAGACTTGTTATCAACTGGTCTGAAAGCATACAAAACAAGTGGCCCAATGGATGATGAAGAAGAGCCCGGATTTGGCGACGACGGAATGATGGGCCACGAAGACGAGTACGTATTCTGAAGCTTGAGACAGCATGGCGTTGACCAATTGCTGTCGCTTCTATTCGTTTGGTGAACGTCTCGAACAGTCTACGGTGTGAGAGATTTCGAAGTGCGCCTCTGGTTAACCAGCACGTTGCAAACATATCATCAGCAACGGGCCGCCACACAAAGCCTGAGAATACGAGACATGGTGTCAGCAAACACCAATAGCTTCTAAATACTGCGACCTGCAAAGGATGGTATGCACAAAGACGAACTCCTTGAACTTCATGAGCAGATGGTGCTCATTATGGAGTATTTCAAAGACCTCGAACAGGTAGATAGCGAACTGTTTGACCCGTACGAAGAACTTGATGTGACACCTGATGACGTGCACATGTCAAAGAGCGAGCACAAACACGCCGTATTCGTGCTCGGGAACGCGCTGGCAAATGCAATGAGCGAGGATGAATTTTCCGATGCTGGCCGGGTTGGAAAACGAATGAAAGAACTCGCTGAAGATGCAGAAAACAAGCTATAGCCAGTACACTAGACACTGATAGGTAACGCGACCAGTCACTCCGACAGGTTCTCTAAGAGTTCCGGGTCAGTTCGGAATTTGAGCACGTTATGAAGAGCGTGGTTACGAACGTTACTGACGACATCACCATGCGCTTTGTAAAATTCGTGTAGCCACCGAGACTCTTCTTCACGAGTTGAGAACATCATGATGGCCTTCCACTGATACGTGCCTGTCGACAGACTGTAAAATAACGTATGCTCACTGTCACGGATATACTCCATCGCCGCCCGCCAGCGTTCAGCAAAATGTGACGGATCGAATTTGAACTCAAGCAGCGCGAAATTAAAATAAGACTCGTTAATAAGAATCGCGTCCCGAAAGACACCTTGCTCGCGCATTGACCGAACCGACTCGCTGACTGTGACGTGGGAGACATCGATGTCGTATTTTTCATCGAGTCTATCAGCTAATTTTCGGGAAGAGAGCTGTGGTTCTTGAGACAGCTCTTTCAGAATACAGATATCACGCGGGTTGAACTCCCATTCTGGTTCCCCGTCCATACAGAGTACTTCCCGTGAATCGACATAAAATGCAGGTGTTTACACGACTGCAGCTAGCGGGATGCCGATATCAGAATCGGAACGAATTAATCAGGGGCCCCATACTATTCAGATATGTACCTACCCCTGTTCGATGCAACACAGGTTGGCCTCGGAAGCACGTTCGTTGAAGTGACGGCCGGTATCGTGCTGTTCGGCGGCTTGTTGCTCACCGCGCTCTGGATTCGTGCACTGTACGCCTGATTGCGTTACTCTTCTGGTTCACGTACGTGTTTGCGTAACCACGTAGCGGCCGCATCGACCTGTTGTTCGTTTGTTCCAGTCACTCGAAGACGGACATTGTTGCCAGGATAACTTCCGATGTTCACCGAAAACTGTTCTCGGACCGCTTCGAGACGTGTGAGAAGTTCGCTTTCAGGCTCAGCCGCGACCACGGTCTGTGTATATCGGTCTTCACCGACAAATTCGTCGGCGATTAACTCAAACATCGCTTTCATCTCAGAGGGGACTCCGGGGAGGACAAACACGTTCTCAATCTGGCACCCCGGAGCAACACCCTCTGGGTTACGTACCATCGTTGCACGTTTCGGGATGTGTGTGGTTTGCGGCGCAAGGTCGTCTGCGCTGTACCCGCCAGTTGTCGTGAGCCAGTCTAAAACCGCCTCATCAGCTGCTAATTCGGTTCCAAAAGCCGCAGCCACACCCTCCATGGTAACATCATCGTGTGTTGGGCCAAGCCCTCCTGTGACGATAACTGCATCATACCGCGCCCGAAATTCGTTGACAACCTGAGCGATATCTGCAGTTCGGTCTGGGACGGTGGTCATCCGCTCTACCGTGACACCACGCTTTTCTAACTCGGTTCCCAACCAAGTTGCGTTCGTGTTGATTGTTTGTCCAGCTAGAATCTCGTCGCCGACAGTAACTACCGCAACCTCCATACCGACTCCTATGGCCTACGTAACCAAAGTGCCTCGCTTTTGCGGCAGTCAGCACTGAAGATAAAATCAAACAGGACTGCGCTAACGCATTCCTGGTGGTGGTCCATCACGGTCATCAACTAGTTCTTCTTCCTCGACATCAAGTCCGACCTCCTCGCGTTTTTCTCGTGCGCGTTGAATCGCACGGTAATAGTAGGCAACACCCCCGATTGCGAGTATACTGCCACCGATGAACAACGTGCCAAAGATGTACAGGTCAGTAACCTGGTAATAGCGGATTGAAATTGCACTTCCAGGGTCTTCCCAGGTGAGCGTCAGTCTGTTGTCCTCGAGTGTTGATTCTGACCCACCGGGTCTAGTTGCCGACAACAACGGTATGTCAGTCCGAGCACCCTCTGGCATCGTTACCTCATGTGAGCCTTCAACAAACGACTGAATGCGCCACTCTCGTGGGCTGCCACCAAAAGCTGTTGCACCGCCCCATTCAGCGGTGAATGCCACTTTTCCATACTCTTCTGGGACCTGAATCTCGGTCTCATCGGAGCCTTCGATAGCCGTTAAATTATCGTGTTCATCAGCGGTGATGACGGTCCCGTTCTCATACTGGAATTGCAGTGATTCGATAGAGATGGGACGGTCACCTCGGAAGAGGCTTTGTCGATAAATGTCGATGCTCGATTGGTTGTCGATGGTCAACACAGCTTGGTACTCGTTTGAAGAAAACGACAACAGCGGCGACGTCGTCACATTATACGATGCCATCGCGTCAGTCTCCCAGTCATATGTCGCATCA
>PUNZ01000236.1 GCA_003551945.1 Halovenus sp.
ACTGCGGCGAGTAAGACAGCAAGAATGAACAGCGGTGCGGCCACAATCTGAGCCGTCTCGCTCCCGAACGCAACCGTGCTGAGGCCCCGAGCAGTGAAGGCGACAATCACCATCCCAAAGGCCCCGAGCATGAGCTTCACGAAGATTATCGGGTCGAGTTGCATTGTTCGACCTTTGCTATCCCGGCGCAAAAAGGGCTCGTTTTGTGTACAAACTGCCACCGATTCGGCTAACTGTTATACCTGATAGCGCCGTACCGGCAGGTAAGTCGATGCCCGAGTATCTTCGTTACTTCCCATATGAGACGCCCTACCCACACCAGCGGGAGGCCATGGAGCAGATTTACGGCGCGCTGGCAGATGAGACGGATATTCTTTTTGAAGGGGCAACAGGAACCGGGAAAACGCTTGCGTCGCTTGTTCCGGCACTGGAATACGGCCGAAAGACGGGAAAGACGGTCGTCATTACAACGAACGTCCACCAGCAGATGCGACAGTTTCGCCGCGATGCAAGCGCCATTGCGAAAACAGAAGACATCAGAGCCGTCGTCTTTCGCGGAAAAGCATCGATGTGCCATATTGATGTTGGATATGAGGAGTGTCAGGCGTTGCGAGAGACGACGCGTGACCTGGTCGAAACCGAACAGGAACTCGCCGAGCTTGAGCGCGGTCAGCGTGACCTCCTCGCGGAGAGTCAGGCAGGTAGCGAGCGTGCAACGGAAGCCCGTGGAGCAGTCATGGACGAACTTGCAGCCGTCGAGGACGACCTTGCAGCGTTCGAATCACAGGCAACCTGTGACCATTATTATCGGAATCTCGTCGGCGATACCACTGACTTCTTTGCCTGGCTGTATGATGACGTCAGAACCCCCGACGAAATCTACGACTACGCCCACGAACAGGGGTTCTGTGGCTACGAACTGTTGAAAGAAGGGATGGAAGGTGTCGACCTCGTCGTCTGCAATTACCATCATTTGCTGGACCCGATGATTCGTGAGCAGTTTTTCCGCTGGCTTGGGCGAGACCCCGAGGACGTTATCGCCATTTTTGATGAGGCACACAACATCGAATCCGCCGCACGGGACCACGCCCGCCGGACGCTGACCGAAAACACGCTCCAGAGCGCCGTGAACGAACTGACCGGCGTTGACGACCCCCGCGCAGACCACGCGAGTAACGTCATCGAGACGTTTCTCTCGGCGCTACAAACAGCGTACGACGATGCCCTTGCGTTCGGAGAGCGCGAACGAGTCGACGAGCACTGGCACGACCTCGCTATCGACAACGACGACCGGCGAGACGAACTAACGCTTGCATTCTTGCAGTCGTACTCCGGCCCAGGGTTTGAAACGGAACTGACACAGGCTATCGAGTTGGGTCGTGAACTCGATACACAGTACGAACAAGCTTACAAAAACGGAAGCGCAAGCGTCCGAAAAGAGTGTCAGACGCTGCAAGCGGCGACGTTCATCGAGTCGTGGCTCGATGAGAGCGCTGCAATGGGGACATATCCTGTCGTGAGCGTCCGACGGCCCCAAGACAAAACAGCACACGAGGAAGAGTCTCCCGAAGCGGTCAGTGAGCAAGACAGTACCGACGACAATGACGGAAGCGACAGCCAACAAACGCTACAGGTTACGCAGATTCCGGAGACGGGAACGAACGAAGCCAGCCCCTCGGGAGACCTGTACGGCCGAGCGGAGCTCTATACCTGTATTCCAGAGGAAGTAACACGGTCACTGTTCGATGACCTCCATGCGAGCGTATTGATGAGCGCGACCATCCGTCCGTTTGACGTCACCGAAGACGTGCTTGGACTCTCTGACCCAGAGACAATGGCCTATGGCGCGCAGTTTCCCGAAGAACGCAGGCGAACCTATGCTGTTGACGGCCCTGCACTCTTTGCCAGCAAGCGCTCTGAGTACGAAGTACAGGAGACGATTACACAGACGTTGACGGACGTGATTCGGATGACCCCCGGAAACACGTTGGTCTTTTTCCCAAGCTACACCGAGGCACAACGCTATCACGAGCGTGTCCCGGTCGGAACAGCCTATCTTGACCAGCCGGGAACCCCTGCGCACGAACTCCGTGAGACGTTTACCGCAGATGACGACGGCGTTCTCTACACATCGCTCTGGGGGACACTGGGAGAAGGAGTGAGTTACGACGGTGACGATGCCCGGACAGTCGTCGTGGTTGGGGTTCCGTATCCACATCTCGACGAGCGAATGGAAGCGGTACAGGATGCATACAACGCGGTGTTTGGGTCGGAAAAAGAGCGTCGAGAGGCAGCAACAAACCCACATAAAGACGACGCTGGCTGGCGATACGCTGTCGAAATTCCAACGATTCGCAAGACACGGCAGGCACTCGGACGAGTGGTCCGCTCGCCCGATGATTTTGGTGTCAGAGTGTTGCTTGATGCCCGGTATACCGAACGGTCACAGATAGAGCTGCCCGAGTACAGCGTTCGAAGTGCCTTTCCACCGGAGGAACGGTCGGAGATGGTCGATATCGACCCCGAGAAGGTGAAATTCGGCCTGCTCAACTTCTACGGGGATATGGATGCCTACGATGGCACGCCACCGACTCCCTAAGAGACGGCGCGGTTACCCGAATAAGTGACAACGCAACGTACTGCTGGGAAGACAAATGTTACCAATTACATATATGACAGGTTTATCATCTTAGTGGGCGTACCATAATACAAATGGTTACCCACAGTTCACGCGGGGAAAAGGTTATTCACGCCTGGAATGGCGTGTTTAAAGCGCTTGCCGCGGAGCCACGCCGACAACTCATTACCGCGTTGAATGACAGTCCGCCCACAGAGTCGGTGACCCTCCCGGACGCCGCAATTTCACCAATGGTGTCACCCGCCCGTGACAAAATGATAGTTGAACTGCAGCATAACCACCTACCAGCGCTCGAACACGCCGGCTTTATCGAGTGGACGAGAGAACCATTCAGCGCCAAGAGAGGGCCGCAGTTCGAGGAAGCGGCAGTCGTCTTCAATGCGTTATATGATAACGTGACTGACCTCCCAGATACCCTCGTTGTTGGGTGTCGTCGACTCGAATCGGAACGAGAAGCGGCCGACGATTGAATAGTCAGCCTCGGTGCGTCGCTTCACCGGTATCTTTGAATGTCCCGGGGTCAAAACGCTGGTGATGACACTGCTTGCGTTCGATTTCGACGGAACATTGTCGGATTCGGAGATGACGGTACTGCTCGGCGATAAACTCGGTGTGGCCGACCGAATGGATGAGATTACCGAACAAGCGATGAACGATGAGATTGCCTACGCGGAAAGTCTCAGAAAACGGTGTGAACTGCTTGAGGGACTCTCAGAAAGCGACGCACAGGAAGCATTTGATGAAGTAACGCTCCG
>PUNZ01000239.1 GCA_003551945.1 Halovenus sp.
ACGAATGGCGAGATATTGAAGACCTCAAGGCATGTATCTCACATATCCCGTAGAGCGTGAGAATCACCCCACCCACGTTTCGACGCGTTTTACACCCCTGCCCACACACACTTTACAATGACAGATACCAGTTCTCCGGTCGAGACCGTCGCCACCAAGTTAAAGGGCGAACTCGGCCGTCGGCTCGTCCACGCAAGCGGGGCGGGACTGCCCATTCTCTATTTGCTCGGCGTCCCCTGGGATATCGTCCGTGTGCTCTTTGTCATCTGTGCAGTCGGGACCATGGTGCTCGAATACCTCCGACTCACGGTCGGCCTTGACTGGTTCATCTACCGGCATCTGACCCGCGAATACGAACAGGACTCAATCGCGGGCTACATGCAGTACATGGTCTCCAGCGCGGTTGTCGCTGTCATCTTCGAGCCACTGATTGCTATCCCTGCAGTGCTCATGCTCATGCTTGGCGACCCAATCAGCGGGATGCTCTCTTCTGGCGAACTCCGTAAAGTCAAACGCCCGCGGTCGCTCGCCGGGATGTTTCTTGTCTGTGCCGTCATCGCCACGCCGTTCCTCTATGAAACACCGCTGGCTATCGTCCTCGGTGCGCTTGGGGGAACCATCGCCGACGGCGTCAAACCCATGATTGGCGACTATATCGTCGACGACAATCTGACGATTGCCCCGCTCGCGGCCATCGCCATCTGGATTGGTCTCGAACTGACTGTGTTGCTCTGAAGGTTTCCGCTCACTCCTCGAACTTCTCAAGCAACGCCCGATAAAAGGCCGCATTCTCGCCTTCTTCAGCCAGTTTCTCGACAATCAGCTCCGGCGTCGACCGAGCAAGCGTCCCCTTCACCGGCGTTCGATTCACCCGAAGCTCGCCATTTTCGAGCCCAACAGCTTCGATGCCATCAACGGCAATCTCTTCCGTCGCAGCCTCACGAATCTCACTTGCCAGATGTGAGACAAAGACCGCCGTTGCATCGCGCTCGCCCAACTCCTCTAAAATCCCGGCCATGATGTTCGCGCTTGCACCGGGTTCGGTGATGCTTTCGAGTTCGTCAACCAACACCAACACTGGGCGGTCAGCACTCACATCCTCCACTAACTCGCCGAACTCACGGAGCGTCGACTCGAAGGCCCCCGCATCGAGTGTTCCCTGTGTTTTGGCGTGATAGTGCAACTCTGAAATCCGCTCAACCCGAGCCTCCTCGGCCGGGACAGGCAACCCCATATGGGCAAGCGTCACCACCAACCCAACGAGGTCAAGCGTCGACGTTTTCCCGCCGCTGTTGACACCCGAGAGGAGGGTCACACCTGATACCGCATAATCGACGGGCTCGACCTCTTCGAAGGGGACATCGAGCAGTGGCGACCGCCCGCCTTCGATGGCGAATCCCTTGCCGCCGAACTCCGGCATCGTGCAGTCGAAATCCGACGCAAACCGGGCAATCGCCAACTCAACGTCGAGGTCAAGCGCGTCGGCAACAAGCTGTTCACACACGGGACGCAAGCCGGCAAGCTCCTCGGCGAGTTCCTGTTTCGTTCGCGTGGCAAGTCGGTCGCGGTCGGCTGTGAGTTCGTCCTCAAGCCGACTGATAACCTCCTCGTCGTGGACCACCGGATAGGTCGGCGTTTCACCAAACGCTCGCCGGGCGAGGGCTTCTGTATCTCGCAACTCAATGGCCTCCACGAGCGCGTCCCGTGCCTCGGCCACGGCCTGTTCGTACTCATCCGCAAGCTCTCGCTGGAGCAGCGAATCGACGCCAGCACCGCGCTCGACCAACGAGAGGAGGTCGGTTCCTTCGATGGTCACATCTTGCTGCTCGATGGCCTCTCGCAGGCGAGAATTAGCAAGTTGCTCTGCCTCATTCACGGCGGTATCGAGTCCATCGACTGCCTGTTGCAGCCGTTCGAGTTCCTCCCCACCCTGTACGGTCCCGTCGGTCTCAAGCTGTGACAGTGCTACCTCCAGCGCCTTGAGGTCGCAGTCTGCCTCCAATCCGGCTTCGCGGTGGACGGCCACCGCCGCCCGAATCCGGTCGCGATTCTCGGCAAAAAACGAGAGTGTACGTTCAGGAACCACGGAGACAGGCGACTCCAGCGCGGTTGGTTCAACTTGAACATCGCCGTCAATCGTCGCACCGACGAACGCCTCATCCAGCGCAATCACGGTCGCATAGCCACGGGCAAGCTCCGACAGTTTGCGGGCATCATCAACCAGTTCGACTGAGAGTTCAGGGACTGCTTCGCGGGCCTCGGCATAGGTTTCGGCATCCTGTGTCGCCAGACAGCGGTCACGAACACGGACATCGGTCGGCTCCGACAGTGGCTCAACATCGGCAAGTGCCGCCGTGACTGACTCGCTGACCGTCCGCTCCAGCGCCCGCTCTGTTAGCTCCCGCACCTCCTCGATTCGCGACTCGCTTCCGCTTGGGTACAGGGTTTCGAGACGAGCCCCGCCGTATTTTGTCACCGTCCGCGCTTTCAGCAGTTCCAGTGCTTCGCGGTGGAGTTCCCGAGCACGACCTGTCGCGGCGAACCCGCCGGGGTCGTCGTGGCGCTCACGAATTGCCGCCCGCACGATGCGAGCGGCACGGCCCGTGCTGATTCCCGGTGCTCGGGCAACTGCGGCAACGTCCCCATTCTGGAGGGCTGTCTCGGGGTCATCGAGTTCCGCCAGCGCGTTCGCGGTCTTCGCCCCAACACCCGGAATCGACGTCAGCTCCATCTACTCTATCCTTTTCCCCTCGGCTAAAAAAGCCAGCGGGCCGCATATCGCAGACTATCACACTCCAACTACCAAAATACATATATGTAAGTCATACTTTCATAAAAAAGAAACACGAGTTAATAACTTGCCACCGGTTACACGGTGGTTGTCATATTCGTACAGGTTATACCCGAGAGCTTTCTGCTCTATTGTCCACTAATCACCCGGAAGAAGTCGATTACATCCCATTATTTCACATTCCACTCTCTATAGCGACCTATATTGCTCACATATGAATCTTTTAGTAATGCTCATCCTGTGTACAAACGTCGCTTATGTCCAACGACCGACGAGACAGACAATATCTCAGCGGAGAAGACAAACGACCGGCGGCGCATCGACACTCAAAAACTCGCTCCGGCCCGGCCTGTGGCTGCGGCCGAGACCACGGTGGATTCAGCCGCCGACAGGTACTGGGGACGGCGGCGGCCGCGGTTGCTGCGAGCGCCTTTTCCCTCCCTGCTGCAGCGGACGACGATGACACCTTTACCATCGTCCACGACCTCCACTCACACAGCGATATCGGCAGCCCCGACGAGCCGAACATCGCCCGGTATCAGACGCTCGTCCAAGAGCAAATCGACGGCCGCGACGA
>PUNZ01000259.1 GCA_003551945.1 Halovenus sp.
CGGGCTGTCGAGGAGGCAGGGTCGAACGCCCGCCAACAAGCTGAACGAAAGCTTCGCTGGCCGGTCTCGACAGTCACTGTTGACGTTGACAGCGACGACCTCGCTGCCGCGGTCGATGCACAGCGCGACCTCATCACTGAGCGGCTAAACGCTCGCGAACTGGAGATTATCGGGCCCGGTGAAGGCTGGGGCGAACTGCGCTACTCCGCCCAAGCTGATATGAGCGTCCTTGGGCCGGAGTTCGGCGCTGACGCCGGACAGATTGTTGGGGTCTTGAACGAGGCACGCCTGAGCGAGCCTACGCTTACAGCGCTCGAAGGGGCCGTCGAAGACGAAACCGGACTCGATGTGACGCTCACTGAGGAGATGGTGAGCTTCGTGACGGAGACGCCGGATGATGTCTCGGGAACGGAGTTCGATGCCCTTGACGGCACTGGCGTCGTCTACGTCGATACGACGCTCACCGATGACCTCGAAAGCGAAGGATACGCCCGTGAGGTCATCCGTCGGATTCAGGAGATGCGAAAGGACCTCGACCTGGATATCGAGGCCGAGATTCAGGTCTCATTCGATATCGCAGACGAGCGAATCGCCGAGTTGGCCCGCGAACACGAGGAGCTGATTGCCCGCGAGGTTCGAGCGGAGTCATTCGGCCCAGTTGAGGATGGCTACGAGGAGACATGGTCGGTTGAAGGGACCGAGATTGCGATTGCCATCGCGTCGCTCGAAGAGGTGACCCACTGATGGCCCATCTTGAACTAACACAGGAGGAACCGGACTGTGCCGACGACGGCGTCTGGCTCCAGTGTATCGAGTGTGGTGAAACTCTCGCTCCGTTCGACGAGGTCCACTATACGTGCGATGCATGCGATGGCTTGCTTGAAGTCAGATACGCCGACCTCCCGACGTGGGACGACTTCTCTGGACGGGGCGTCTGGCGATACAGCGCTGCACTCCCGTTTGCGGAGGGCGTCTCCTTGCCCGAGGGAGATACCCAACTGCACGATGTCCCGCGACTTGAGGAGGAAGTCGGCGTCTCCCGACTGCGGGTCAAACACGAGGGAATGAACCCGACGGGCAGTTTCAAAGACCGGGGAATGACCGTCGGCGTACGAACGGCGAAAGAACTCGGCGTTGGCAAACTTGCCTGTGCCTCCACCGGAAACACTAGCGCTGCACTCGCTGCGTATGGTGGCCGCGGCGGGATGGAGACGCTGGTCTTGCTCCCGCAGGGGAAAGTCGCTGCTGGCAAGGTTGCACAAGCCAGCCTTCATGGTGCGCGGATTCTAGAGGTTGACGGCAATTTTGACACGTGTTTGGATATCGTTCAGGACCTCGCCCATCGAGGTGTCGTCTACCTCCTCAACTCGCTGAACCCGTTCCGGTTAGAGGGACAGAAAACGATTGGTCTGGAAATTATGGAGCAGTTCCGCGACGAGGAAGGGGAATACCCAGACCGCATCATTCTTCCAGTTGGTAATGCCGGGAACACCGCTGCGCTGTATAAATGCTTCCGCGAACTCGAAGCAAGCGGCGCTATCACTGGGGATGACATTCCCGCGCTGACTGGTGTGCAAGCAGCAGGCTCTGCACCGATGGTCGAAGCAATTCAGGAGGGGCGCGAGGAGACACGCCGCTGGGAATCGGTCGAAACGAAGGCAACGGCAATCCGTATTGGCAACCCAGTCAATGCCCCGAAGGCCCTGCCGGGAATCCGACAGACGGGCGGAACGGCTGTCGCCGTCGAGGATGACGAGATTATGGACGCACAGCGCTCGCTTGCCGAGGAGGGCGTCGGTGTTGAGCCGGCATCCGCTGCCTCGATTGCGGGGCTGCGTAAACTCCGCAGGCAGGGAGTTATTGATGACTCCGAACAGGTCGTCTGTCTCACGACTGGACACCTCCTCAAAGACCCAGATGCCGCCGTTGAAGCCGGTCGTGACCCTGAAGCGGTGCCGGGAACGACGGAGGGTGTGCTGGACTACCTTGGGGAGTAGCGCCCGTTAATTGCTTTTTGTGGCGGTTGCCGTGTTTTATCACGGTTGCAGCGTGTCGAATTCACTAAGTAGATGGCTTCCCGAGCGGTGCATATGGACCTACTAAATGCGACCTTCTGGATGCTCCATACGATGTTCGCTGCGCTCTGGACGGGTGGCGTTGTACTGTTTATCTGGGCGATTCTTCCGCTTGCACGCGAAGGAACGCTCACGCGTGAAACGTTCGTCTCGACGACTGGGAAACTGACGACGCTCTCACGGGCGAGTGCACTGGTGCTTTTCGTTACCGGCAGTCACATGGCTGCCCAGCAGTATACCGGTGCGTCACTGACCGGCAGTTCAAGCGGCCATCTCGTTCTCGCCATGTTGACGCTCTGGCTTATCCTGATTGCAACTATCGAGATTGGCGCAAGCAAAATCCGAAGCGGCACAGAAGAAGGAAAACTCCGAGAGCCTGCACACAAGGCTCGCAGATTCTTCCAGATTGCCGGGCTGTCTGCCGTACTGTTGTTAGTTACTGCTGGCTTGTTGAGCGCCGCAAACCTTGGCTACTTTACTCTCTACTGACTCAACATCCGCAAAAACGTCGGCACGGCGGTTTATCCTGCTGACCGATACAGCGAATAGGTAATGACGAAGAAACCGAGCGCGAGCAATGCGCTTTCGATGACTAAGCCGACGAGGAAATCTGCTTGGAGCAGCTGGTCGGCAATTCCTGCGAGCAGGGTACCGAGCGTAATAATCCCAAATCCGAGCGAGAGCAACCCAAGCGAGGTATTCCCGGTTCGTCGGTACGCTTTGTATGCGAGATAGGTTATCAGGGTTCCGAGCACTAGTGTTATTGTCTTGAAACTAATGATGAGCCAGGTTGCGGTCATTTCGCTAAACGTCATAGTTCTTTTTTCACCTCGGACCAGAGTTCTGCGAGTCGCTCGTCGGCGGTACGTGGCTCATGTGATACTTCCGCGATGAGTTCACGGTCCGCATCGAGTTGTATCGAAACCTCATCGAACGCTGCAACATACCGTTTTGCATGCTGTCCGGTCGTTCTGATTTCAAGCCCTTCTTCAAGGAGCGCCGCCTCGGTCAACCACTCCAACTTCCGATACGTAGTTGACATCGGAATCTCTGCTGCGTTCGATATTTCCTCGGCGGTCATCGGTTCGGAGAGGACGCGGATTATCTCCTGACAGTCCGGGTCTTGTAACGCTTTCAACACGGCCTGCACGTCAGGGGTTTCGTCGTCCGCGAGAGAGTCACGGACCATCTACCTGTTCTTGTCCCTTCGGCGGTATATATTGGGCGGATTGACTCCCATCAGATAGCCCGATTCTGCTATTCATCGCCGAATCCCTTC
>PUNZ01000075.1 GCA_003551945.1 Halovenus sp.
GCTCGTTTGAGGAGGGAATCGAGTTACAGATCTTTTCAAAGCCCTGTGCACTTGCCCATTCAAGCCCACGTTCAAGCAGGTGACTGCCGATGCCGTGACCCTGATACTGTTCCAGTACGCCAAGCGTTAACTCCGCGGTGTGTTTCAGCTTCCGAAGCTCTCGGTGTTTTAGATGGACCCAGCCAACGACTTCATCATTGACCGTCGCTACAAAGAACATCCGTGATTCGATTTCGTTGTGGCGCAAAAGGACACCTTCGTTGTCGATGACATCGGCGACAGACTCAGCGAGTACATACTCTCCATCGCCGATTGCTGCTCGAATAGCCCCCACTAACCCAGTGAGGTCCTCCTGCCGTGCTTGGCGGATTGTGAACGAGACTGCATCCTTTTCAAATTCCTCTTCAACACCAGTTTCGAACGCCAGTCGAAGCTTTCCATCGTGTTCTTCTAACACTTTGTCACGCTTTAATATCGTCACATGATGGCCAAAGGCCCGCTTTTCGTGGTCCATATTCAACACGCGCCTGACCTCCTCTGGCCGGGTTGCGCCGTGGCGCTCGACATATTCGTAAATGTCTCTCCGGTCTTTGTGAGTGAATTGTGGCCGTTCGGTTAACTCCATGTGGGTTGCTACCACTGCCCTACACTTAACTATTGTATATAGTTAGCTGTCATAACATGATTGCTTTTGTGCTCCTTCTTGCGGGTCTAATTGCAAAGAATTGAGTATCAGCATGTGTATGCTGACATAATCGGCCTGCTCTTGCCAGCGTTACGCTCTCTCGGTGTCGTCACCACTTACTTCCGCAGAGGCGGAATCCGCGGCATCATCCTTCTGTTTGCCGTTCTGTTCTTCAACGACGCTCTCAGTGGGGAAAATCAAAAATCCAATGACGATGCTCACGATTGCTAGTCCGACGTACCAGAGACCAATAGCCCCTCGTTCATGGAATAACAACCCGGTTGCAGCGACAGTAACGCCGCCAAGCAATAGATAGATGCCGTATAGCAACAGTGCGGTTCCGACAGCCCCACCCCGAGAATCGACCTCTGAGTTTGGGTCTTGGACGGTATCTAGCGCGGCCCAGCCAATGAGTAACGCCGCGCCAACCGCATTACCGACGATTCCACGAAACGGGTCATTTCCCGCAAAGAGGTCGTATCCAAACAGGGCAACACCACCGAGAAAGACGGCTGCTCCGCCAAGGAACAACAGCGGCGACGCCCCGTCCCACGTCTCTGTCATCGATAGCTCTACGATGACGTTCGGGATAAGCGGTGTTAAACTCTCGCGGTCTGGATAACGAACACCTTTTTACTACGGGTGTCGGACCACAGGGTATGGCTACGGAAACCGGTGACAGTACACCACAAACGGAGGAGTTCGACCCCTTCCTCCGGAGTGTAACGGTCACCACGACGGCGACGTTGATGGGTATCGTCGCTGCGGTCCTTTCGATGCTGTTTGCTACAGAAGGGACCAGCCCGGACACCTTCATGGGCGGGCTGTTTCTGCTCGGTGCAATTGCAGTGCAGTTCCCCGTCTACAGTGTCATCGGCATCGATACCGCTGAGTTCGGAACCAAAGACCAACTGTATATTTTCTTCATGACGTTCGCACTCTGGTTTATTACGTGGACGCTGTTGCTAACGACAGGTGCATTGCAGTAACCATGGCTGAGGATAGTATCGCCGTTGTCGACTTGGAGAAATGCCAACCGGACAGATGCAACTACGAATGTGCGAACTTCTGCCCCCCAAATCGGACGGGTAAAGAGTGCATCATAACGCGCGAAGAGCGGTACGAACAGGACGAGCCGTATCAGGGCCGTGCAGACCAGGTCTGGATCTCCGAGGATATCTGCCTCGGTGAAACCTGTGGTATCTGTGTCGAGAAATGTCCCTTTGATGCGATTCAGATTCTCAACCTCCCCCAGGAACTGGATGAAGACCCAGTTCACCGGTTTGGCGAAAACGCCTTTGCACTCTATGGCCTTCCGGCACCCGAAGATGGCAGGGTAACCGGGATTTTGGGACCAAATGGGATTGGAAAGACGACCGCGGTCCATATCCTCGCAGACGAACTCGCCCCGAATCTGGGACAGATAGGTGAGGAGCCTGACTGGGAAGAGATTCTCGAAAGCTACCGAGGCACTGCGCTCCAGGAGTATCTGGAGTCGATGCGCGCTGGTGACGTTACCGTCGCTCGAAAGCCGCAGTATGTCGACCAGATTCCTGACCAGTTCTCAGGAAAAACGTCCGAACTGCTTGCCGGGACTGACGAACGGGATGTGCTCGATGACCTCGTCGAACGCCTCGAAATCGGCCCTGTTGTCGACCAGCCAATTGATACGCTATCTGGCGGTGAACTCCAACGAGTTGCGCTTGCTGCAGCCCTCGCCCGTGATGCAGATTTCTATTTCCTTGACGAAATTACTCCATATCTCGATATTAGCCAGCGGATGACCGCAGCACGCTTGATTCGAGAACTCGCAGAAGAGGAGGGGCGGTCGATGCTCGTCGTCGAACACGACCTCGCTATCTTGGACTTGCTTGCCGATGCCATCCATATCGGTTACGGTGAGTCCGGGGCCTTCGGTATCATCACGCCACCGAAATCGGTCAAAGGCGGGATTAACCAGTACCTCTCTGGCTATCTTGAAAACGAGAACATGCGGGTACGAGAGACGAATATCGAATTCGAAGAGCACGCTCCTCGCGCAAGCGCGACTGGTGATGTCGTCATTGAATACCCCGCACTCTCCAAGGATTATGGTGATGGTGAGTTCTCACTTGCGGTTGATGCTGGCACCATTCACGAAAACGAGGTACTCGGCGTTGTGGGACCGAACGGAATCGGAAAGTCAACGTTTGCAAAACTGCTTGCCGGACGGCTTGAGCCCGACAGTGGCGAGGTTGACTCGCAACTTGACATCGCCTACAAGCCCCAGTATATTGATATCGACCAACCAATGCGGGTCGATGCCTTCCTTTCCTCAATTACGACTGACTTTGGCTCATCCTACTGGACCACTGAAATTGCTCAGCCACTCCAACTCGAACGGATAATGGAGCAAAACCTCACCGATCTTTCCGGCGGTGAGCGACAGCGTGTTGCTATCGCCGCTTGCCTCTCGAAAGATGCAGACCTCTACCTGCTCGATGAACCGTCTGCACATCTCGATGTTGAACAACGTGTCCTTTCCACCTCCGCTATCCGACGCTACGCGGAAAATCACAACGCCACCGCGATGGTCATCGACCACGATATCTACATGATTGACCTGCTCTCTGACCGGTTGCTGGTTTTCGATGGAGAGCCAGCCCGGCATGGTCATGCAACGACA
>PUNZ01000051.1 GCA_003551945.1 Halovenus sp.
AAAAAGCGCCTCGCGAAGTTGAACAACCAGAACACGCGAGTGCCAGCGTGGGTCATTATGCGAACGAACCGGGAAGTCATCCGGAATCCAAAGCGGCGCAGCTGGCGACGGAGTGATACGGACGAATGAGCGCCAGTGATTTCGAGGAGCGGGTCATGACGGTCCCGCTTCGCAACGTTGCAAAGGGAACGCAGGCAACTGCTGCAGACCGCGCACTCAAACTCGTCCGTGCGCATCTCGCACAGCACTTCTCCGTCTCGGAGGATGTTGTCAGACTGGACCCCTCGATTAACGAGGCACTCTGGGCAAACGGCCGCTCAAACCCACCGAGTAAAATCCGCATCCGTGCAGCACGGTTTGATGAGGAAGGCGACAGCGTCGTCGAAGCGGAGACGGCTGAATAACGGTGCTTCGCACGGCATTCTCCGGCTCGTCGTATCTCGGCGTCTTTGCACGGGCGACTAACGACTGTTTGCTTATCCGTCCGGACCTTGATGGGAGCATACACGAGTCATGCGGTGACGAACTTTCGGTTCCGGTCGTGAAAACAACCGTTGGCGGTTCCGGAACAGTCGGAGCGCTGGCTGTCGGCAACGCACACGGAATCGTCGTCAGTAGCCGTGCGACCGACCGTGAGATGACCGCCATCTCGGAGGCAGTTGACCTTCCAGTGGCGGCTCTCCCTGGCAGAATCAACGCTGCAGGAAACGTCATCCTCGCAAACGACTCCGGTGCGTACGTCCATCCAGACCTGCCCCGTGAAGCCGTCCAAATTATCAAAGACACGCTCGCTGTTCCGGTTGAGCGTGGCGAAATCGCAGGTGTCCAGACAGTCGGCACTGCGGGTGTCACAACTAACCGCGGTGTCCTCTGTCATCCAAAAGCATCCGATGAGATGCTTGATTTACTTGAGGATGTGCTTGATGTTCCCGCAGATATTGGGACAATCAATTACGGTGGCCCGCTCGTCGGAGCCGGTCTGTTGGCAAACGATTCCGGGTATGTCGTTGGTGAGCGAACGACCGGGCCTGAACTTGGTCGGATTGACTCGGCGCTTGGCTATGCCTTGGATTGAGCCACGGATTTGGTAAACCGTTGTGGTCACCAAACTGATAAGGTCGCATTTTTAATAGATGCCTCCGTAATGATAACCTGTGAACGAGTCCCAACGAAAGCGTGGGAAAGCGATACACCGGGAGACCGGAAAAACGTTCTACTACGCGACGAGGTTGTTGCCCGAGCGAATCCGCGAGCAGACGTACGTCCTCTATGGGTTTTTTCGGATTGCAGACGAAGTCGTTGACGGGGATTTTGACTACACTCCCGAACAACAGCGAGAGAAGTTAGAAGCAATTCGTAAGCAGGCTCTCGGTCAGGAAGAGGCAGATGACCCTGTCATTGCTGCGTTTAACGATATCCGAGCAGAGAAGGATATTCCTGACGAAGAGATTGATTCGTTTATCGATGCGATGGTCACTGATATTGATACTGACCGGTATGAAACCTACGAGGATTTACAGGAGTATATGCGTGGGTCTGCTGCTGCAGTCGGGAACATGATGACGGCGATTATGGAGCTAGAGCGACCTGAAACTGCTCGCCCCCACGCAATGGCGCTTGGAGAAGCGTTCCAGTTGACAAACTTCCTCCGGGATGTCCAAGAGGATATCCGCGAACTTGATCGGGTCTATCTTCCCCAGGAGACGCTCGAACAACACGGCGTTACGCTCGATGATATCCGGGCTGAACAGTGTACACCGGAATTCCGTGCGGCTGTCAAATCAGAACTCCACCGGGCAGAAGAGAACTACCGGAAAGGCGTAGCGGGCATTGAGCACCTCCCACAGGACTGTCAGTTTGCCGTGTTGCTTGCCGCTGTGCTCTACGCTGAACACCATCGATTAATCCGTAAACAGGGGTACGACGTCTTGAGCACCCGACCGTCATTGTCTCGCGCTCGTAAGCTGTGGATGATTGCCAGAACGTGGTGGCACTGGAAGAAACTGCAGGATCCCGTTGCGGTATTCAATCGTGTGAGCGCTGTGTCGATGGATGACCACTATACGGATGAGTTTGTTGGCGAACGAGGCGGCGTCCCATCACCCGACTGATTTTGCATACTCACGTGGTTCGTACAACCCCGAAAGAGCATAATGGCCGGAGCAACTGCCAGTAGACATGGAAGAACGTGGCATTCTCGCACCGGAGACACCTGCCGATGCCCAGGCTCGGTATGACGAGTTGCAGCAAGCAAGCCGTGAGGTCGTTCGGACGGCAGCGAAACAGATGGGATTCGGTACCGACGAGTACCAAACTCGCGTCACTGAGACGGTGTTTGCGAGCGCTTGCGATGCGTTGTTTGCTTCGCTACTGGTCGTTCAAACCGGTAGCAAATCGGAGTTTACCTCCGAGACGGATTCGCTCGATGGCGAACAAACGGTCATTGGCCACGAAGACGTCGCGAACGTCGCCTGGCATACCGTCCCATTTTCCGAAGCGGTTGTTGCTGCGACCTTTGAGAATCAGGCGGATGCTGCGGCTGATACCGTCCGCCGGCAGGCATTTGCGACGGTCTATCAGGAGGTGGTTACATGACGCCACACGAATCTGATGACTCGTCGGTACGCGAGCTCGCCGATGCTGATATCGATTGGCCGCTTCTCGAGCGTGTTGTCGAGTACGAAAACAGTTGGTACACTGGTGGGTACGACCTCGTTGAACAGCCCGATGGGTCGACAAAGCGGTATTACTGGGCTGAACTTCCTCCTGCAGCCGTTATCCTCGCTATCGCCGATGACCAACTGGTGATGGTCGAACAGTACCGACCGGCCATCAGAGAACAGTGTCTTGAACTGCCAGCCGGCATCGTTGAGGATGGCGAATCCTTTACAACTGCTGGTGCACGGGAACTCCGCGAAGAAACCGGATTTGACCCTGCTGGAGTCTCTCTGTTAGAGGAGTTTTGGTGTACGACTGGACTGTTACGCCACCGCCGTGGCATCGTTTTTGCCGAAGGTTTGACTCCAGTTGAGCCCGCCAGAGATACCAACGAATTCCTGTCAGTTCATGCCGTGCCCATTGACGAGGCACTTGCTGTTGCTCGCCGGGAACCAGCAAACGACGCTACTATCGAGGGCATTCTGCTCGCAGAGGCTGAAGGGCTGTTGTAAATCCGTCAAGCGTTTTGTGCTGCAGTACATGTCCTTTACTGATGGATGGCGAGATATCCAAAGCTGAACTGAAAGCAGCATGCGCCAACGGTCAGGAGCCGTTGATTATCGATATTCGGTCTCCACTTCGATATCAGCAGGAGCATATCGAAGGAAGCGTCAACATTCCCCTTGCAC
>PUNZ01000152.1 GCA_003551945.1 Halovenus sp.
AAACAGGGTTGGCATCCGCAAAATCATCCTCAAGGGTATCAAACGAAGTGGTAAGGACGTTATCGAATGTGACTGATCCAGTGTTATCCTGAAAGTCCCGGTTGATTGAGTTCGGCTGTGTGGCCGTCCCGAAAAACAGCCGAATCTCGTCATCACTGTCGATACCGACCGTTCGCTCAATTTCCGAGAGTGGAACCTGTACGTCGGTCCAGAATCCACCATCACTGCCGCCGAGTGCGGGTGAAACCTGCACACCATCAGCCTGATCGATATCTCTGTCACCCTCATAAATCACTTCACGGTCGCCATCAGCTTCGATAAACACCTGTCCATCGTTGTTGATATGCATGCCAACAATGGCCTGAGTCTCCCAGGAACCGCCGTCTTCGGTTGCAATCGCGACCAAGTGATAGCCCTGGTTTTGCCATTGACCCTGGTCAAACCGGTATGGACTGCCGAGGGTTCGTTGCCGGAAAAAGGCGTTCTCACCATCCGACGCGACCTGAATCGTTGCGAGGTCCCCACGGTCACCGGTTGCTGGCTCACCGCTCGACATACGAAGCCACGGCTGGTTCTGGCCGGATATCTCGTTTCTGATGACGAACCCATCGTCGTCAGTGACGGGTGCCCATCTGTCAGGCCCGCCGGCTTCCCCGGGCCATGGTGCCGGTCCATCGGGTTGCTGAGAAGTCGTTAACAACGCCGTTGGCGACGCCGAGTAGACGGAGTTCGTTGATAGCTCAGAAAGGACCGTTCCCTCGCCATTGGTGGTTGTTTCTTCGACTTTAACATCGGCTATGCTGCTATCCGAAACGAGGCCGACAAATAGACTACCACTGAGGAGGATACCAAGCGCCAACACAACGAACAACCCAAAAAGACAAATAGTTGAAACCGACCCTGACTTACTGACTCGGTTCCTGATCAATGACAAATATAATCGCCCTCCCTACACCCGGTTTCCGCCTGCTGAACACGCTGCATCTATGTGGATGTAAATGTAGTCAAAACTTATAATCTTGGCCGTTGGTGGGTCTTTTCGCACGTTCTGATTTCCTGTTATGCACGAGGAGACTGTCAAACGTCTGGATTCCAGTCAGCGACGTGTTCACCCATTTTAAGCGGGATTCGGTAGGTTAGGACCGTCCCGCGGGGGTCGTTCGTCGCGCGTTCCATCGTCCCGCCAAGGGCAGTAACCGTCCAGTACATAAGCCACAGCCCGATGCCAGTGACGTGTACAAGTGGTGTCTCTTCGCCAGCCATGATAACTTCCCACTGGTCATCAGGGATGCCAGGGCCATCATCGGCAACCGCAATCTGGAGTTCGCCGTCACTCACGAGCTGTCTGACGCTGATTTCGATATGGGGAGTATTCTGGTCGTTATGAACGACGGCGTTTTCCAGCGCTTCTTCGATTGCTAACTGAAGCAGTACCCCATTTTCGACGACCAAACCCGGGTCAGCCTCCATCGAGAGGTCGATGGTGGCGTCTGGATAGTTCGTCCGCATCGTTTCAATGAAGCCGCCGATGGCCTCAACTGGGAGCGACCGTTGTCCCTCCCGGTTCTCGAAGAGTTCCCGAAGCGTCCGGGTTTTGTCGCTGAGCCGTCCCAGTTTTTGAGCGTGGGATTGGATGGTTTGAACGGCCGTCTTGTGCGCGGTGTCATCCAACTCATCCTCAAGCAGTTCTGCGAAGCTACTGATAGCTGAGACGGAATTTCGTAGGTTGTGACGCATCACTCGGTCCATGACGTGCAACATCTGTTCGATAAATTGCTCTTCAGTAATGTCCTCCTCAATCGCGACGAAGTTCGTAATCTCTCCGTCCCTGTCCGTAATCGGCACAATCTTTTGTTGTGTCTGGAACAACTCACCGGATTTCCGGCGATTCGTCAGCGTGGCTTCCCACACCTCACCAGCGGTGATTGTCTCCCACAGCTCTCGAAAGAACGCCTCGTCCTGCTGGTCCGATTTGAGTATCCGCGGACTCTCGCCGATCGCTTCTTCGGCACTGTAGCCAGTCATTCGTTCGAACGCCGGGTTAACGTACTCAATCGTGCCCTCGGCATCGGTAACTACAACCGCCTGCTCGGACACATCAGCCTGCTTTTCAAAGAGCGTTTTCTCCTGCTCAAAGACCTTTCGCTGGGTGATATCCTTCTGGAAGCCAAGGAAATGGGTGACCGTTCCGTCATCGTCTTGGATTGGTGTGAGCGAAAGCTGGTTCCAGAACATCGACCCGTCTTTGCGGTAGTTTCGGAGTTCGACGGTGAGCGGGTGTGCTGTTTCGAGAGCATCGCGGATTTCGGTAACAGTCTTCTCGCTCGTTTCCTCGCCCTGTAAGAATCGGCAGTTACGCCCAAGTATTTCTTCGCGTGAGTATCCGGTGAGGTCACAGAAGCCGTCGTTGACGTAAATAAGCGGGAGGTCATCCCGAGCAGCATCAGCAATCGAAATACCGAGCGGCGTTTCATCCATCGTCCGCGTCGCGAGGGACGGGGGAAAATAGTCATCAATATCAAAGAATAGCATTTTGATTCGGTCCTCACCCTCCCACTCAATCGCCGTGTTCAACACGACAAATCGAGAGGTGTCACGGAGTGGCGCTTCAATGTTGAGTGCCAGCCCCATCGCTGGAGCATTCCTGCTGTCGATTCGAGTGAACTGCTCACGGAGTGATTCGTGTTCTGCGGAAGGAAGATGCGTGAAAATTGACTCTCCAAGGCCTCCCTCATCTGAGTGAAGATCTAACAACTGTCGGGCACCCTCGTTCATATGAATAATACGACCGTCTGGTTCAACGATAGTAATTGGCTCAGCAGCAGAGACGACAGGACCAACTACCATTACTAGCTAATCTAGTGGCGAGACGACTATGAGTCTTCGGGGCCTCGGGATGTTTTCGGCGAAGGTGCATCTCAAGAAATCTACGTATGAGTCCAAAAGACGCTACTCTTTTTCCAGAATGAGTCGTGCGAGGTCAACTTACTTCGACAGTCACGTCTTCGCTAACCGAGAGCGGAATATCCTCACCAACAAGTTTGATGCCGAAGCTATCACGGGCACAGTAGAGCGCAATCCCGGTCACCGGGTGGCCGTTTGCCGTCACCGTACACTCACGAAACCGGATCGGTTTTGCAGACAGCTGCGTCGGGGCGAGTTGGAGGGCTGGCGTTTCCTCCGTGGGGACTGGATTGCCGACAGGGTTGTCAGCGATTGTTGGCCTCGTCCCACCGCCGAGTAATCCACCATACTCGTAATGTGGAAACCCGCCATCGAGAATCCCGCCGTCGCTTTCGAGGCCGACAAACTGTTCTCCGGGAGCGGGATGCTCGGGGGCATCAAG
>PUNZ01000126.1 GCA_003551945.1 Halovenus sp.
ACCACGCTCGTCTCGTTGGCTTCGACCAGCGGACGAACAACGTTGCTTGTTCGTTGTGCATCCTCAATATCTGCAACAGGAAGCAACAACCGGTCGAATGTGTGTGTGGTCATGGGAATGAAGTGTGAGCGGTAATAGCGGTCAGCAATCGACTATGAATGTCGTCCATCAGTGGCGTTCTTGCCCGGCAATTAGTTAGTAGATATATAAATGCGTCGCTGAATTCTATAATTATGGATTGTTATATTAAGCAAAAGCTGAATTTTACCGGGAGAGTTGGTGGGGAATTCCGTATTTCCGAAAGACACAGCACAGAACCGTCTCAGGCGTCCGGACTATTGGCCGACAACCAGCGTTTAGGGTGCATCGAACGCCTCAAGCGTCTGGGCGGACAGTCCACCGGAAGAAAAGAGCGTCACGATATCGGCCGGTTCGAGCGTGGTGTTTCCGTGTGGCGTGATGGGCGACTCATCACGGACGATGGAGACGATGAGGGGCTCCTCGCCGATGAGGCCCGCTTCAACGGCTTCTTCGATAGTGTGACCGGCAACTGGTGCGCCAGCAGCCACGGTGACCTCCGCAAACTCCGTCGAATGAGAGATATCAGAAAGCCCCGGCGGGACAGTTTCGAGTGAAGCAGTGTCCGAGGTAAACAGGTCGTACGGCCGGATAAATTCGGATTCGACGAGCATCTCGTCTTCAATTTCAACGCCAAGTTCAGAGAGCGTCGTTCCAATCCGGCGTAACTCGGCCGTATCCTCACCGACGGCAAGCACGTGAAAGCTCCGCCGGCCACCCATCATGATGCGAATGTTGAGGACGCCCGGAATCTGGTAGGCTGCCTGTGCAATCGTTTCGCGCTCGGCAAACGGGACGTTGCACAAAAAGAGCGTCGTCAGTCTCCCTTCCGTCCGTTCAAAGTTGATGTGTGCGTGATAGCCTTCGATGATGCCACGCTGTTCGAGTTTTTCAATCCGATTGCGGACGGTGCCGGGCGAGACGTTGACTGTCTCTGCAATTGCCGGTGCTGTATTGGTTCGTGCATCGGACATCAACTCGAAAAGAATCTGCTTATCGACGTCATCAAGCGCATACGCACTCGGTGATTGCGAACTCGTCATACTCTCGTGTGTGTAAAAAACGCGAGCAACTGTATAGGTTGTCCACCGCGATAATTCGGCCTATTGCGCCCGCCAACTGTTCGAATCCCAGTCGTCACAGGCATCCATGTCCTGCATGACCCGACCGTGGAGACCACAGTACGGAGCCAGTTCGCCATCGGCACGGACGTACTCAAAATGGGTACAGTTGCCACAGTACTCATCCGGCCGACCGCGCTGTGTGATTGCGGTGACGATATCTTCATCAACGGCCTCAGGGTTGCTCACGGCGCTTGTCCCATCGGTCGCCGGCGTTTGTGTGGGTGCTGGTTGCGATTGTCCGGGCGAGGATTGTTCCGTCCCAAAGGTTTCGTCGCCCGATGTCGTGCCGGTCTGTGTCGGCACGTCGCCGTCGGGTTCACGGCCAAAAAGGCCGATACCGCTTCCACCAGTGAACTCGCGGTCGGCGCTGATGACTCGGATTGTTCCTTCGTCAGTGACCTCGATTCGAGCAGTGCCACCGGGGTCGTTTCTCGTTTTGAACGTCGCCGCAGCAAGAAAGACACACCAGAAAGTGACGAGAACGCCCAGCCCGTAAACGAGCATCGTCGTCACGGCAAATGACGGTTCGTTCGACAGCCACCGTTCGGGATACGCCGTGACAAAGAGTGCAACCCCGAAGAGAGCGAGGGTTGCCCCGATACCTGCTGTTGCACGAGTGATGGGCTTCGCTGGCAAGACGGCAAAGACCCCAAGAAGGACAGCGGGAATGCCGAATCCAGCAAGCACACCAGCCACGTGTCGGGAGCCGATAACGTCAAGGTCGAACACGGCCCCGAGTTCCGTTGTCGCCAGCGCGATAGCCGCCACAACGAGCAGCGTCCCTGCACCGAACAGGGCCATCCCGAACAGCCGTTGGCGGGCGGATACCGCTCGTCCCGCACCGCGGTCGTAGACGTCGGTCAGGCTGGTCATACCCTTTGTTCTGTCCTCTCTGTACAAAATTCCCCGTCAGACAGGCGTCGGACGAAAAGCGGGTCAGACATCAGCTGGCGAAACTCGGTCCACAAGCCCATCAAAATCGTCATCGAAGCTCAGCACAGCGTCAATACCCCGATCTTCAATCAGCGCTATCGTCGTTGCATCAGTGAAACTCAGGTCCTGGTCATCATACCGTTCGAAGCGCTCCACTGTCGAGCGAAACACAGCAGGAGACACGTGGAGTATTTCGTATGCTTTGGGATAGTTATCAGCCCCGCGCAACCGTTGGCCAAGCCGTTTTGCTGGCACAAACGACCCTCGTGTCAGTGTCAAGGTTATCGCTTCATCGTAGATATAGTCGCTAATATATGGCTGTCCGAACTCCCCCCGATAGACGGCATCAAGTGCAGTCGTTGCTGTCTCCTGTCGTGGAGCAGCAGTATCGTGGTCCGCATACAAGACGCCTGTATCAACAATGATTGTCATCCGTACAGTATTTCGTCGATATCTTCCTCGGTCGTTTCCGTACCCGAATGGAATCTCCCCTGTTGCATTGCTGCCCGCTCATCCTCAGATAATGGAACCGTCTTATCCCGGAACGAATCGACGACGTCGTCTCGAGACTCGTAGGCCGTATCAACAAGACGTGCCAGCAAAGCTTGTTGAGTCACCTGTTTGCCAGTTTGTTGCTTGATTTCGGCCTGCAGCAGCTCAAGCCGGTCTTTGGTTTCCTCGTCCATTTTGACTGAGGTGGCCATATAAATTAGTAGAATGTTCTACTAAGTAAACGTTGGCACTGCTGCAAGCAAAACCAGACGGTCAGCATCGCCTCTTATCTGGAATAATCGGACGAAACCAACCTGCCCGTCCCGGTAGGTCGCCCTCATACCGGGGAATGATATGCCAGTGAAGATGTGAAATTGTCTGCCCGGTTTTAGACCCGCCGGTTGATGAGATAGCCGACGCCAGCAAGTGCTGCGAGCGCCCCGATAATTCCAAATCCAGGGCCGTCATCATCAGCAGTCACAGCAGACTCCTCCGGAGAGTCATCAGCAGGTTCGGCGTCCGCATCCTCCGATGGTTCGGAGTCGCTTGGTGGTTCAGCCTCCTCCGCAACATCGAAACTCGTGTTGGCAGTTGCAACGTTACCCGCCGCGTCTGCAATGCTAATGTTTGCGACGTACGAGGTTCCAGATTCAACCTGAAGAACGTGTTCAGCCTGTGTCGAG
>PUNZ01000105.1 GCA_003551945.1 Halovenus sp.
CTGGCGTCGAATACCTCTTCGGGGTGCAGGGCGGGGCAATCATGCCCGTTTACGATGCGCTGTACGAACACGACGAGATGACTCACATCACGATGGCACACGAACAGGGTGCCGTCCACGCCGCCGATGCCTACGGTATCGTCACTGGCGAACCCGGCGTCTGTCTGGCAACGTCCGGCCCCGGAGCGACGAACCTTATCACCGGCATTGCCGACGCCAATATGGATTCTGACCCCCTGATTGCGCTCACTGGTCAGGTTCCGACGGACTTTGTTGGGAACGACGCATTCCAGGAGACCGACACCATCGGCGTCACCCAGCCAATCACGAAATACAACATCTTCTCCGATGACCCGGATGTCGTCGGAGAGGATGTCGGCGCAGCGTGGGCGCTCGCAAACGAAGGGCGACAGGGGCCGACGCTCGTTGACCTGCCGAAAGATATCACGCAAGAAGAAACGTCAGTGGAAGTCGGCGAGCCACAGACGCCTGAAACGTATAACCCACCGACTGAGGCTGACCCCGTTATCGTTCAAGAGGCAGCAGACGCTTTATCGAACGCTGAACGGCCGATCATTCTCGCAGGTGGCGGCGTTATCAAAGGCGAGGCCTGCGACGAATTGCGTGCATTCGCCCGCGAGTTCGAAATCCCCGTCACTGCAACGATGCCCGGTACTGGCGCGTTCCCACAGACGGACCCGCTTGACCAGGGCATTGCTGGTATGCACGGCACTGGTGACGGCAACCTTGCGCTCTCAAACTGTGACGTGCTGGTGGGTATCGGCACCCGGTTTGATGACCGACTGACCGGCGATATCGAGACGTTCGCACCCGACGCTGAGGTGATTCACGTCGACATCGACCCGGCCGAAATCTCGAAAAACGTCAAGGCGGATTATCCGCTGATTGGCGATGCAGCCATCGTCATCGAACAACTCCATGAGGCAATGTCCCAAGCGCCACCTGCAGATGAATGGCGCGAACAGTGCCAGACGTGGAAAGAAGAGTATCCGCTAGATTATGAGACGCCGGAAGATGAGCCACTCAAGCCACAGTACGTCGTCGAGAAATTCGACGAAGTGACGCCCGCAGACACGATTGTTGCTGCCGGTGTCGGCCAACACCAGATGTGGGCTTGGCAGTACTGGACGTGGACGGAGCCCCGGACGTGGGTCACCTCCCACGGTCTCGGAACGATGGGCTATGCCGTGCCGGCCGCAATCGGCGCGAAACTCGCAGCCCCCGACAAGGAAGTCGTTGCCTTCGACGGTGACGGCTCGTTCCTGATGACGGCACAGGAGCTGACGGTGGCGGTTCGCGAGAACCTCAATATCACCATCGTCGTGTTGAACAACGAGGCAGTCGGGATGGTTCGACAGTGGCAAGATGGATTCTACGAAGGCCGACGGATGGCATCGGAGTATCCATGGATTCCACAGTTCGACAAACTCGCAGAGGCCTTCGGCGCCCAGGGGCTGCGTGTCGAAACATACGAGGGTGTCGAGGAGGCGATTGCGGAGGCCCGAAACTATGACGGCCCATCCGTCATTGACGCCCATATCGACCCCGCAGAGAACGTCTATCCGATGGTGCCAAGCGGCGGTGATAACGCCCGCTTTGCACTCAACGAAGAACATTTGGAGGAACTAAAATGAGTCCCGGAGAACTCCCCGGCCCTGGCCCAAGCGAACGGGTCCATCCGAGAGGACGGCGTAACAAGCAAGGAATCCGCATCGACCCCGAAGCCGAGGCGCACCACCCACCTGAACGGGCGGTGCTTTCGGCGCTGGTGAAACACGAACCCGGCGTGCTTGCAGAGATTTCCGGGCTGTTCAGCCGACGCCAGTTCAACATCGAGTCGCTGACCGTCGGTGCAACGACCGATGACTCGCTGGCACGGATGACCATCGTCATCGAAGAGCCCCGTCCGGGTATCGATCAGGCGAAAAAGCAACTCGAAAAACGGATTCCCGTGATCTCGGTTCGCGAACTCGATTCCGATGCGATTCAGCGCGAACTGGTCATCATCAAGGTGAACGGCGATGAACCGGACAAGGTCAACGCCATCACCGACATGTACAACGGCCAGACACTCGATGCTGGCCCGCGAACGATTACGGTCGAGTTGACCGGTAACGAGCAGAAAATCAATGACGCGATTGACGCCTACGCACAGTTCGGTATTCGAGAGCTCGCTCGCACCGGCGACGCTGCACTCTCGCGTGGCGAATCGCCGACCGCACAGGTCAAACAGCCGAATCAGGCACCGACAGAAGCACAAGTCGAAACGGAGGCAATTTCAGATGACTGACGAATTTACCACAACAGTATATTACGACGACGACGCAGACGAATCGTATCTCGAAGACAAGACAGTCGCAGTACTCGGTTACGGCAGCCAGGGCCACGCCCACGCACAGAATCTCGACGACAGCGGGGTCGACGTGATTGTCGGCCTCAAAGAGGATTCCTCCTCACGGGCTGCAGTCGAAGCGGACGGCCTGCGTGTCGGAACGCCTGCCGAGGCCGCAGCAGAGGCACAGATTATGGTCATGCTGGTGCCGGATACGATTCAGCCAGCGGTCTACGATGAAATTGAGCCAGAACTTGAGGAAGGGGATACCCTCCAGTTCGCGCACGGGTTCAACATCCACTACAACCAGATTGACCCACCGGAGCACGTCGATGTGACGATGGTCGCGCCGAAATCACCAGGTCACCTCGTCCGTCGAACGTACAAACGTGGCGAAGGGACGCCCGGCTTGCTTGCCGTCTACCAGAACGCCACGGGCGAGGCCCACGAGGAAGGACTTTCCTACGCAAAAGCAATCGGCTGTACCCGCGCTGGCGTCATTGAGACCAGCTTCCAGGAAGAGACCGAAACTGACCTCTTCGGCGAGCAGGCCGTCCTCTGTGGCGGTGTCACCGAGATGGTGAAAGTTGGCTTCGAAACGCTCGTCGATGCGGGCTACTCCCCTGAGATGGCCTACTTCGAGTGCCTGAACGAACTCAAGTTGATTGTCGACTTGATGTACGAAGGCGGCCACATGGGGATGTGGAATTCCGTCTCCGATACCGCGGAGTACGGCGGCCTTACCCGCGGTGAAGAGGTTATTAACCGCGAGGGGATGGAGAAGATTCTCAAGGAAGTCCAAAACGGCGAGTTCGCCCGAGAGTGGATATCCGAGAACCAGACGAACCGCCCATCATACACCCAGATTCGCAACGCAGAACAGAACCACGAAATCGAAATTGTCGGCGAGCGCCTGCGCGACCTGTTCGCGTGGGGTGACGCCGAGGAGTGA
>PUNZ01000112.1 GCA_003551945.1 Halovenus sp.
ATGTCGCCGCTTGCGTTGACACGGTGGTCTGGAAACGCACGCGACAGTGCCGCAGTGAGCACCTGTTGGCTTCGACTTTCTGCTTGTGCCGTCAGTTCGGCACGTGCTTCGGGTGAGTTGGCTTGGTCGACTCGTCGTGCCCACTGTTGGATGACGGTTCCTGCTGCAGTCGCTGCCTCACGGGCGACGCGACTGGCCCACTCGTAATTGTCGGCCGGGCCAGGATGTTTCCGGTGTAATAACCAAGAGGGCCGTTCATCCCGTGCCGTTTCCGGCAGCCGTGTGCCCTCGAATCCCGCACTCGGTTTCGCTGACGCAGGTCTGACACGAGATGGTTTTTTCAGCGACTCTGGCTCGTCCGCTCGAATCGTCCAGTTGAGTTTTTCGGCAAGTGCAGCCAAAAACGATTGTTCGATACTCGTCCGGACGATATAGGCTGGTTTTGTTGCACCCGTGATGCGGATGCGTTGGTCGGCACCGACGGTCCCGACTGTCCGACCCCCGTCTACGGAGACATGAACGGCACGGTCAGGAACCAGCGTCAGGGCTGTGGTCGAATCGAAAATAACTGCCCGTTCGCCAAGGCCGTCGTGGTGTAGCGCAGTCACCTGCAGCGCACTGTTGTGGCGGGGTGCATGCACTGGTCCACCTGCTGATAATCCCATGGCGGTGCTTCCGGTTGGCGTGGAGACGACCACTCCGCCGCCGTTGTACACACCCAGATACTCCGTTCCAACAGGGCGACCAGTTCGGTGATTGTCCTCTGCAACCTGTAAGACCGCGCGGAGTCGACAGGTTGTCCGGGCCCGCAACGACTCGAGTGGCTCGATTGTCACATCGTTAACGCCGGTGGCGTCGAACGATGGCGTCGTCACGTGGAGTCGCTCACGGCTACAAACCCGTGCATCCCCTCGCAAGATTTCTTCGAGCGCGTCGGGTGCTGCGGCCGGCGGAATCCGTGACAGAAACGATAGCGTCCCGCGGTTAATACCGGCAAGAGGAATCCCTTCCGGTGAAAATTCATGGAGGGCCTGCAAAAACGTTCCATCCCCGCCGACGGCAAGCCCTAACATATCTGGTGCGGGCTCGACCCCGTTGCCGACGGGAATCGGCTGAAACGAAATGTCGACTGTTTCAGCCCACTCGGAGAGTCGTTCAACGGTATCGCCGCTGTCTGGACTGTATAAACAGGCAATCGATTCGGTTGTTACCAACCCGGTTCCGTGCATTTGGTCTAGCTAGATGGAATGGCTGCGTGCGGTTACCGCCGCGCCATCCGGCAAAGATGACCGAGAATATCGCTAGGTGGTATTCTCTGCGAGCTGCTCACTTAGCGGTCGAAAAACATTGGCCCCTCTCGTTCGTAGGCCGGTGATGTGCTGCGGATGGTGTTTGCGACGTGTTGCAGCTCCATTCCAAGGAGGATGACGACATCGCTAATCGAGATGATGCCGGCGAGTTCTCCATCTTCGATGACTGGAACGCGACGACGGCCAGTATCCGAGAGCAGATCCAGCAGGTCGTACAGGCCGGCGTCACCATCAACCGTGACAAGGTCATCATCAATGAACTCGCTCACTGGTGTCTCATCAGGCGCAAATTCGTCGCTTAACAACGCCTTTGACAACTGTCTGTGTCCCACTAGCCCGAGCGGCTCACCATCATCGACGATGACGAGTGCCCCAACCTCTTTTTTATGCAGGCGACGGACCACATCCGTCACGAGCTCATCAGGTGTCCCCGTTTCTACGTTTTTCCGGGCAATATCGATAACTGCCATACACTTCTTTCTCAACTAGCACCTACAATAGTTTCGTTTCTATCTGTACTGTTGACACATTCTTCCACAAACCGTGTGCATTCCGCCGAATTGACGGCGCTATCCGTCTTCTATTCCCCGCTCTGCAGGCAGTAGTCTTCTCCTGAGTTATGGTAGGAACTGACTAAGAGTATGTATCCCAAATCATTGGTGAGTAACACATAAAAGAGTGTCACTCAATGGTACAGCCAATGCACGGCAGAAGATTAGCAACGACAGAAAAATTCCTCGTGCTAACGAGTCCCGACAGCGACGAGCCACTCACACGGGTCAAGGCGTGGGCGGACGAGAACGATATCGAGGTCTCGACGATTGCACTGGGGGAAGAAATTGGGGATGCATACGACCCTGACAAACCGACGCTGGGGGTCACGCTTGGGGGCGATGGGACCTATCTTGAGGGCATTAAACGGTTCACGCCGCTCGGCATTCCCCAACTTGGCGTCAACGCCGGTACGATGGCATTTCTCGCCCGGGTCGAACTTGAAGAGCTGGAGTCCGCACTAGATGAAGTCCTTCGCGGGCGCGCACGCGTCGACAGCCGACAGAAGCTCACCGTTGATGCAAGTGGCGTCGACGCAACGGGAATTAACGATGTGATGATTCAGCATGTCCCGCCGGAGAACCCGTTTGACCGGAAAGTCACCCGTCTGGAAGTGTTCGCGGATGGGGAGTATGTTGGCCAGTACGAGGGGACTGGACTCGCTGTTTCGACGCCAACCGGCTCAACCGGAATCGCGCTGTCAGCAGGTGGGCCGATTCATATGCCTGCGGATAACCATACACTCCAGATTGTGCCGTTGCATACGCACAGCCTCGGCTTGCGCCCGCTTGTCGTCTCCGCTGAGACGAAAATCGAAATTGTGACGCGAGAGCAGGCAAGCCTGCTCGTTGACGGTGGCCGCGCACAGAAAATCATGAGCGGTGGCGACGTTATCGAAGTGACCGGCGCAGCAGAACGCGCACATATCGTCCGTACCTCGTATGACGACCAGTTCATGGCTGCGATGACGAACAAACTTGGCTGGGGGCTGCGCGAGGATGATGACGGTCCGCGGGAACTGCTAGAGCCACGGATTCCTGAGCGTGAACGGAGCGTCGTCGAACGTGCCCGCGATATCGCCATTGAAGCGGCTGAAAGCGCTGGCGAACCGTTGCGCGAACTGCACGGCCGCGTCGAGGATGTTACCTACAAGACTGACAAATCCGATATCGTCACCGAGGCAGACCATCAGGCAAATCGCATCATTACAACCGCTATCGAAAACGAGTTCCCAAATCATAGCATCTTCTCCGAAGAATCTGCGTTCCAAGAGGGAGACAGTGATTTCAAGTGGGTTATCGACCCGCTCGATGGAACTGGAAACTTCGCTCACGGTAACCCGCAGTACTCCATTTCGATTGGATTACTCGAAGCCGGTGAGCCGGTGATGGGCGTCGTCTACGTGCCCGAAACGGACGAAATGTTTCATGCAATTGC
>PUNZ01000007.1 GCA_003551945.1 Halovenus sp.
GCTCACCACGGATGGCGACACCACTCCGGCCGGGTTCCGAACACACGCTCACCTATACCGTCGTTGCGCGGCAGGGCCGCCACGATTTTGTAGGCGTCCATGCTATCGTCAGTACGCTTTCCGGGGCCGGAGAATGTGAATGTGAGTACGACGCACCCGATACGCTGACCTGTCGCCCGGAGCCGAAACCACTGCAATCAGTTCCGCTTCGCTCGCTCACAACACCGTACGCTGGTCGACCCTCGACAACGGAACCCGGAGAGGGGACCGAGTTCTATGCGACACGGGAGTACCGTCACGGCGACCCGGTCTCACGGCTTGATTGGCGGCGGTACGCGGCAAACCGAGAGCTCACTACCGTGGAGTTCCGAACGGAGCGGTCTGCGTCAGTAGTAGTTATCGTCGATGTGAGACCACCATCGTATGCACACAAAGCCGGGACCACTGAGTCGACTGCTGGTGATGCTACTGCAGAAGACGAGTACGAACAAAGTGCTGCAGACCGTTGTATCGAGGGAGCGAGTCGACTGTTCGTGACGTTACTCGATACCGACCACCGGGTAGGCATTGCGACGTTTGGCCCGGAGTTCTGGCTGGAGCCCGGGGCCGGAAGCACACATCGGAACCGGGGGTTAGAGGCGTTTGCGACGGAGCCAGCGTTCTCTCCCTCACAGACGGAATCCCAACGAGTCCCCATCCGGCGGCGGGTGCATACGCTTCGCAGCAAGCTGTCGAGCCATACACAAGTTATCATCTGTACACCGCTGGTGGATGATATTGCCGAGGTGGGGATTCGGCTACTCGAATCGGCAGGCCATGACGTGACAGTGCTTTCACCCGACCTCACAAGCAGAGAGACTCCCGGCGCAGCAGTTGCATCGCTTGAACGACTCCAACGTATTGAACGAGTTCACGCACACGGTATTCCTGTCATTGACTGGTCCGACGACGAATCGCTTGAGGCGGTACTGGCCAGAGCAACACGACGGCGGGGGAGATACCAATGAGCGTATCCGTGACACAGCAAGATGAGTTTGAAAACAACCTGTATGCTCCGCCAGTGATTAGCGTCGTCGTCGCGCTTTCCGCAGCACTGCTTACCGTTGGTGTACTGGGTAGTGCATCGATTGAACTGGCCGCTGCAGGGGCAGTCGGAACGGTGTTGTTTGCGTTTGGGCTCATACGTGGAACGCCCCGAGTAGTTATTGGCGGGGTTGTCGGACTGTTCAGTTGCGTGCTGGTTGCCGGAGTCATGGCGGTTCCAACCGGCGTTGTGCTTTTTGGGGCTGCTGGAACAGTTATTGCATATGATAGCGGCATCTACGCGCTTCGTCTCGGAAGACAGACCACAACGGAAGCAAGTACGTGGCGAGCAGAAAGCCTGCACCACCTCGCTTCAACGTTAGTGATTGCCGGTACTGCCGGTATCGGCGTTGGCCTGTTTCTGACCGGGCCTGGAAACCTCCCTGCAGATGCCCTCTTTTTGCTGGTTCTTTCTGCAGGATTGTTGTTGTGGGTTGTCCAAACGGCGGATTAGCCGATACTTGCAGTTAGTTGAATTCGACAGTCGGGACCGGCACTTGCTCGACCACTTCGTCAATGATGGCTGCTTTCTCAACAGAATCGATGACCGCCTCCGGCCTGAGAACGAGGCGGTGGGCAAGGACCGGCGAAACGATTGATTTGACGTCATCTGGCGTGACAAACTCTCGGCCATTGAGCACAGCGCGGGCGCGGGCGGACTCAAAGAGTTTCTGAATGCCACGGGGAGAAACTCCAGTGTCAACCTGTGGATGCTGTCGAGTTGCCCGGCCTATTGCAGAGATATAGCGGAGGACATCGTCCTCCGTGTAGACGCTCTCAGGAACCTCTCGTAACGCCAAGACAGTCTCCGGGTCGAGAATAGTCTCGACGGTTGGCACATCTTCGGTCCGACCTGCGCGCCGTTTAAGAAGTGTAAGGGACCCTTCCTCATCGGGATAGCCAAGCGACGATTTAATCTGAAAACGGTCAACCTGTGCTTCTGGGAGTTCGAACGTCCCCTCCTGTTCGACAGGATTCTGTGTCGCAATGACGAAAAAAGGCGTCGGGAGAGCGTATGTGTCGCCACCAACAGTGACCTGTTGTTCTTGCATCGCTTCGAGCAATGCGGCCTGTGTTTTCGGGGGCGCACGGTTGATTTCGTCGGCAAGAACGACGTTGGCAAACAACGGACCTTCATTGAATTCGAACGTGCGGTCTTTTTCGTTGAAGACGTGTGTTCCGGTGATATCGCTCGGCAAGAGGTCAGGCGTAAACTGGATTCGCGAGTAGTCAAGCCCCAGAGCGGTTGCAAGCGAGTGGGCCGTCAACGTTTTTCCCGTCCCGGGTACATCCTCAAGCAAGACGTGCCCGCGAGACAAGACACCCACCAGCAGTGTTTCCATAAACTCTCTGTCTGCGATGACTGCCCCTAGTATTTCTGAGATGACTTCCTGACTCAACTCCTGAGCCTCAGCAACGTCCATACGCTATGCCAGTCTCCCAGTTACTAGGGTTTTTCTGTCTGTTTCACAACCAGTGATATATCACCGATTGCTCGATGGTGAGATGTTCGAGTTCATTTGGTCGTGATGAGCTTCGTGCTCAAACAGCGAGCACGAAACACTGGAACTCCTTTCAGTCGTTCCAAGCTTCGGAAGTCGCTCGCACACTCGCGACTTCGAAACACCGTCACTCGTTGACTCGTGACGAGTTTCGCGTTCAAACCGCGAACGCGAAACACTACCCTTTTCACCCTCCTACCGGTATTCGTGGATAATAATGGGCCGACGAAAGAAAATCGTACAGGAATGTGAGAAGCTCATGGACAAGCCGGAGAACATCCGGAATATCGCAATCGCGGCACACGTTGACCACGGAAAAACCACGCTCAGCGACAACTTGCTCGCTGGTGCGGGGATGATTTCCGACGCCACAGCCGGAGAGCAACTTGCCATGGACACGGAAGAGGACGAACAGGAACGTGGAATTACCATCGACGCAGCAAACGTTTCGATGACCCACGAATACGAGGATACAAACCACCTCATCACCCTCATCGACACACCAGGCCACGTCGACTTCGGCGGTGACGTGACCCGTGCAATGCGTGCCGTCGACGGTGCGCTCGTTGTTGTGGACGCTGTCGAAGGAGCCATGCCACAGACGGAGACTGTTCTTCGTCAGGCACTCCGTGAGGGTGTCAAACCCGCGCTCTTCATCAACAAGGTTGACCGGCTCATCTCCGAGCTCCAAGAAGGCCCAGAAGAGATGCAAGAGCGTCTCATGGGTGTTATCCGCGACGTGAACGAACTCATCCGTGGGATGACCGAGGAGATGGACGACATCACCGAAGACTGGACGGTTTCTGTCGAAGAAGGAACCGTTGGCTTCGGGTCTGCACTCTACAAATGGGGTGTGTCATTGCCATCCATGCAGCGAACTGGCATGGACTTCGGCGATATCATCGACCTCGAACAAGCCGACAAGCGCGACGAACTCCACGACCGAACGCCGCTCGCCGACGTTGTGCTCGATATGGTCTGTGAGCACTTCCCAAATCCACTGGAAGCACAGCCATTCCGTGTCCCACGTATCTGGCGCGGCGACTCCGAATCCGAAGTCGCCCAAACGATGAGTGCTGTCGACCCAGACGGAGAGATCGTTTTCATGGTCACCGATATTTCGATGGACCCACACGCTGGTGAAATCGCAACGGGTCGTGTGTTCTCCGGAACCCTCGAGAAAGGACAGGAACTCTACGTCTCCGGAACGGCAGGCAAAAACCGCCTCCAGAACGTCGGGATTTTCATGGGCGGCGAGCGTGAGGAAGTCGACGCTGTCCCAGCAGGGAACGTCGCAGCAGTGACCGGCCTCAGCGATGCAATCGCCGGTTCGACGGTCTCAAGCATCGAGATGACGCCGTTCGAATCCATCGACCACATTTCCGAGCCCGTCATTACGAAATCCGTCGAGGCACAGAACATGGATGACCTGCCAAAGCTCATTGAGACGCTCCAGCAGGTCGCAAAAGAAGACCCAACTATCGAGATTGAGATTAACGAGGACACTGGCGAGCACCTGATGTCCGGGCAGGGTGAACTCCACCTTGAAGTCGTCTCCCAGCGTATCGAGCGTGAACAGGGAATCCCGGTTAACACTGGTGAGCCAATCGTTGTCTACCGCGAAGCCCCACAGGAAGCAAGCCGCGAAGTCGAGGGTATCTCGCCAAACCGTCACAACCGCTTCTACATGACGGTGCATCCCCTCAGCGAGGAACTCGTCGAAGCCCTCAAAGAAGGGAAAGCAACGATGGATATGCCGGAACTCGAACGCCGTGAAGCCCTGCAGGAAGCCGGTCTCGACAAGGACGCTTCACAGAACGTCGAGCACATCCACGGGACAAACATCGTCATTGACGCAACAAAAGGAATTCAGCACCTGAACGAGACGATGGAACTCGTCCTCGAAGGATTCGAGGAGGCGCTCAACGACGGCCCACTCGCGCTTGAGCCAGTTGAGGGAGCATTGATTACCCTCCACGACGCCCGACTCCACGAGGATGCCATCCACCGCGGCCCAGCACAGGTTATTCCTGCTGTTCGCCAGTCGCTTCATAACGCGCTTATTGATGCCGAAGTCCGACTGCTTGAGCCGATTCAGGAAGTCCGTATCGACGTGCCAAACGAGCACATGGGTGCGGCAAGCGGCGAGATTCAGGGTCGCCGTGGCCGTGTCGACGATATGTACCAAGAAGGCGACCTGATGGTCGTCGAGGGAATCGCCCCAGTGCAGGAGATGATTGGATTCTCCTCGGATATCCGTTCAGCAACGGAAGGTCGTGCGTCCTGGAACACGGAAAATGCTGGCTTTAAAGTGCTTGCTGATAACCTCCAGCCAGAGATTATCATGGAGATTCGCGAGCGCAAAGGCCGCAAGACCGAGCTTCCAGAAGGCGTCGATTACTTCTAAACCTGTTTTCCTGCGATTTCTTTTTGTTTTCAAAACGATCCAGCGATAGCACTCTGCAGTTACTCCTCTCGAACGCTCGGATGTTGCGTCGGGGTCTCCGGGTGTGGTGAATCAAAATACTCCTGCATCACCGCCATCGACTGTTGTTCACGCCGCTTTCGTTCTTCCTCGTCGATTTCTTCACATCCCGGCGGAACCTCACGCCCACGGCCGGTAAAGTATCCATCCGGAGCGACCCAGTCGTTGTAAAACGGAACGTCGGAGTCGTGAATAACTGAGAGAGCGACTTTCGCACCGTGGCCAGAAGCGACGACTGTCTGGTGTGGCTCGCCAGCGAGTCGGCCAGTGACATAGAGCCCATCGACGCCAGTTTCACCGTCTTCGTTCGCATCGATGTAGGTTTTGCTGCCGCGTTTCATGAGGCCGACTTCGTCGATATCTGCCACGTAGTTACTCTCTGCCCAGGACGCACAGATGACATACTCCGCAGCAATAGCCTGCTCATCGGCTGTTGTTACTTCGAATCCGCCATCGGCGGCTTCTGACACATCAACAACCTCCGCTTCGGCGAGTTCACAATCATTACGCTCGACCTGGTCCGTGAGCATATCGAGAAAGAGCCGAGAGTTGACTCCGGCCGGAAAACCAGGGACGTTTTCGAGGTGTGCATTTCGTCGGAGAATCGGCTCACCAGCGTTGACAATGAGTGTATCCAGTCCAGCACGGGCGGTAAACAGCCCTGCAGTCAATCCGGCCGGTCCCCCGCCAACGATACAAACATCCCACGTATTCTCTGCCTCTTGTGTTTCAGCTTCAGTCGTTGTCATACTCGCCCACAGACAGCGATGGGCTAAAATGGCGGTGATTTTCCGTGAAACAGAAGATGGTTGCTAGTGACACGCATAGCCTTATCACCGAACTTGTTGAACATTTAACTGGTGTCCAACCAATGACAGCAATGCTCAGCGGACAAACGGCAGTTATCACTGGCGCATCGAGCGGGAACGGACGGGCGATGGCTCACCGATTCGCAGAACATGGCGCTGATATCGTCGTTGCGGATATTCAAGAGGAACCACGCGAGGGTGGAACGCCGACACACGAACTCGTCGAAGAAGAGACCGAGGCAAGTGCAACCTTCGTCGACTGTGACGTAACGAGTATCGATGACCTCGATAAGGCGATGGATGCAGCCGAGGAGTTTGGTGGGGTCGATACGATGGTTAACAACGCCGGCGTATTCCGGTCCGAAGATATGTTGAGTCTCTCCGAGGAGGAGTTCGACTGGTTGATGGATATCAACGTGAAAGGCGTCTACTTCGGAACCCAGCGAGCAGCCAAACGAATGGTCGATAACGGCGGCGGGTCGATTATCAACCTCTCCAGCGTTGCCGGGTTAGAAGGGACCGGCCCATACGTCTCTTACTGTGCAAGCAAGGGCGCAGTTCGACTGATGACCTACGCCTCCGCTGACGCGCTCGGCCCCGAAGGAATCAGGGTCAATGCGATTCATCCGGGACTCATCGACACCAAGATGACAACAGATGATGTGCCGATTCTTGGGACTGACGCGGGAGAGGAGTATATTGAGAGTATCCCAAGCCGTCGAGCAGGAACACCGGGTGATGTCGCTGACGCCGCCCTCTATTTGGCGAGCGATATGAGCGATTATGTCAACGGCGAATCACTCGTTGTCGATGGCGGAATGAGTAGCTCGGGGTGAACGACTCAACACACGTCCCACTCCGAGCCAAGAGTATTAACAGGAGACTCCCATAGTCTCTCACGTGAATACGCTGGAAGTGAGTACGGTCGTCTACGTGCCCCCGGAGGAGGCGTTTGAATTCCTTGTCGATTTTCCGCGCTATGCTCGCTACTCCGAGTATCTTGAAACCGTTGAACAACACGGAACCGGCGAACAAGGAACCCAGTATGACCTCACCTTTTCCTGGTGGAAACTCTCCTATACCGCTCGCTCTGAGGTAACGGCTGTTGACCGGCCCGAACGAATTGATTGGCGGCTGGTCAGACACCTTGACGCCGCAGGGAGCTGGCGAGTGACGCCTGAACCAGACGCAACTGCGGGGCAACCCGCTTCGCGCGTCTGGTTTAACGTCCAGTTCCGGCCGGGTTCAGCAGATGAAGACGCTATCGAGTTGCCCTCATTTGTCTCGCTGTCGTGGGTTATCGACAAAGTCAAGCCAAAGATTCGAGAGGAAGCAGAGCGCGTCGTCCGGCGAGTTGTCGCCGACCTCGAAGGAGAAGAACGAGAAGTGTCGCTCGACGTTCACAACATTCCTGGAACTGCCAGTGAGTGACCAACTAACTGGTCGGTCGCATTAATCTGAGGAAGCAACCTGACTGTCGACGCTCATGCCTTCCCAGTCGTGGTCCGTGTGATAGCCCTCACGTTCTTTGGCGCTTTCGGCGACTCGGATAAACTCGGCTTTTTGTCGTGCCGTGGCAATGGTGTGGCCGCCACAGTAAGAGAGCCCCGACTGAATGCCGGCACAGAACTCCTTAACGACAGTCTCGACTGCACCTTTGTAGGGTGTGAGGGCCTCGACACCCTCATCAGCCCGAACATCGGCCTCTTTATCATCTCGGTTGTTTGCAGCGGCTGTCGTCGCCATTCCGCGAGACTGTTTGTACTGTTCCCCATCAACTTCGACAATCCGACTCGGTGCTTCATCTGTTCCGGCAAACAGACTGCCCATCATGACGGTATCTGCGCCTGCCATCAGCGCTTTGACTGCATCACCAGAGGTTCGGATACCACCATCTGCACAGAGGGTTACGCCCATAGAGTCTGCAATCGGAGCGCAATCATCAACCGCAGTCAACTGTGGAACACCCGCACCAGCAACTTTTCGCGTAGTACAGTGTGAGCCCGGGCCAATACCAACCTTTACACAATCGGCCCCAGCTGCAGCCAAGTCTTCAACGCCTGCAGGCGTGGCGATGTTCCCGGCAACAAGGGCAGTATCCGGGAACTCACTTGCCAACGTTCGGACAGCAGCAAGCGTTCGTTCAAGATGGCCATGAGCCACGTCGAGTACAAGTGCGTCGACGCCCTGTTCAACCAGGAGCTCGCTCCGTTCAAGATAATCCTCGTTGATTCCGATCGCAGCGCCAACCTGTTCACCTGCAGCGGTGACCTCGCCGACCTGGTCGGCCTGCTGCTCTGGCGTGAGAAACCGATGAACGACGCCAAAGCCTCCAAGCCGAGAGAGTTCCGTCGCCAGTTCGGCTTCCGTGACCGTATCCATCGCCGCCGAGACGAGTGGGTTGTCTAGTTCGATATCCGGCGTCAACTGTGTTTCGAGCGAAACGTCGCTTCGACTGTCCACCGGTGACCGCTGTGGGACGAGGAGAACGTCCCCGTAACTCAAGCCAGTCCGTATGTTGTTCATACCCTTTCAAGCGCAGGCCTCTCGGGGGTATAAATCGTTCGACTTAGCGTACTGTCAGTTTTCTCCGGGTCTGCTATCTCTCTCGGTCAACCGGCAGTTCCGGTTCGTAGCCAACAGCATCGAGCGCACGGTCAAGAACGGCGTTGACGTTCTCATTTTCCGTGACGCTCATCAGATTAGTTTCCGGGTCAAAGCTAAGGTCAGTGTCCGCAACTCGCTCTGTTTCCTCCGCTACTATCTGCTCTCGTTCGTCCGGGTCAAGCCGGTCAATTTTGTTGTAGATGGAAATCACAGGGACATCAAACCGAGATTCGATATCATCTCGGAGGGCTCGTTGCATGTCAAGCGGATATCCACAGTCAATGCTTGGGTCGAGAATAACCAACACGGCATCGGCAGCGTGTTCAAGCGCATTGATAGCCTGTGATTCGACCTCGTTTCGTTCTTCCGGCGGGCGGTCAAGCAATCCGGGCGTATCCACCAACTGGTGATTCATATGCTTATACTCGACATGGCCAACGTGTACCTGCGTTGTCGTGAACGGATACGACGCTTCCCGGTTGCTTGCGCGCGTGACCGCGTTAACAAACGAGGATTTGCCGACGTTCGGATACCCTGCAACGACAAGGGTCGGCTGGTCGGGTCGGATATCGGGGAGTACACGGAGCGCTTCGCGGGCATCCATCAACGCTTCGAGGTCGTCCGCAATTTCTTCAACAACGTCAGCAAGTCGGGCGTAGGCCTGCTTCCGAAGCTTTGTCGCTGTTTCGAGGTCGCTTTTGTACAGTCGGGCTTCGTACTCTTTTCGTAGGTCAGTGGCTTTTGTGCTCGCCCAGTTCACTTCGTTGAGATTCCCCCGAAGTTCATCAACGCCGACAACGGCATCGGCAAGATTACGGTAAAATGGGTGTAGGTGGTCGAAATCGGGCCACGCTGTGACGACGTTTTCGAGATTATCCGAAATAATGTTAGCCGCCGTCTGCAGCATCGAATGCTGGGCGTCGATACCAGATTGTGCCCGGCCAGCGCGGGCCCCCCGTGAGAACGCCTTGTCGATGAGTTCATCGGCAAGTGGCGTCGTGGGTAACTGCTCGAATGGATGACTCATTAGCAGGGGTATGCTATCGATACCTAAAAGAACGCTGTCTCATCATTCGTTCCCGAGGTCGTCCCAGAGTTGGCTAAACCGGTCTGGAAGGTTCTCTTCGCGGTAGATTCTCACCTTGTACTCATCGTCTTCGAGCGAGATAACCGTACTCTCAAAATTGGACGCGAATACTTTGTAATGATTGCCGTCGTCGGCTACGAGCGTCTGGTCAGTGACGAGGTCGTACTGTTGGAGCAGTTCTAACCGGCGGTAGACCGTTGGTAATGAAAGGTCACACGCATCGGCGAGTTCCTTCGCTGACCTTGGCTCACCGCTCAGCGCAGCGAGGACTTCGCGTGCGTGTTTGTCCCCTATCGTATCGAGAATCTCCTCGATGGCTCGGTCGTCGTCCACGCCGGCATATTTTCAAGCCGACGGTAAAGCATTTTCGTGCACGGCTCCTTCCCGAAGCAGTCCGCAGAGCGTACGATGTTTATTTGCCCGGAGAGTAACACAACCAAGTAAATGTATAACTTTGATGAACTGGACTCCTACGGTGAGCCAAACGACATCGCCCCAAATCAACCTGCGCCACGCGAACCGGAAGGACCGCCGGATACAACAACACCTGCTCATCACGTCTGGTTGTTCGATGCCGACCAATCGGAGACCGTACAGGATGCATACGTTGTCGCACGGAATCCACTCCCGCTCGATTTCAGGATGTGGGTCTTCGTGGGTGCTGACGATGAAGCACGGTTTACGATGCGGGCATCCCACAAATATGGGCCCGACGAGTTCGTCCCCGGCGGTCGTGACGATTGTTGTGAAGTGTTATTTGCTGGGCAGTCGCTCCGCCAAACCCACTGTCCGGAGGAGGTGGAATCGCTCGTGGAAGACCTAACAGGTGGTACAGTCGTCTACCCGGACGAGGCGATCGCTGCTGCTGACGAAGAAGAGGACGATGGGCCAGATAGCCCGATAAATTACTGACAACGCAAGGAACTCCGTGTTGTTACCGAAACGGGTCCCAACCACACACCGAACACGTGGATGCGGCACTATCGTGGAGGGCACCGCAATCCGGACACTGCTTTTTGTTATAATTGTTCTCCCACTCTACAACCTCCGGTTCGTGGCCACGTTGTGTGAGAAACTCATCAAACAGGTCGTCATCCGTCCGTGCGGACACCATACATGCTATGGTATGACACACCAGTATTTAGTTCTATTGGTACAAATATTCCCAGATACGGTGATACACCAGTAACTTGATAACAACATTCTAGTACTGTTCTGCCCCTATATTATTATATGACAGTTGTCAGTGTCTCGATGCCGGATGAGCTTTTGAGTCGACTTGATGCGTTTGCAGATGAACACGGTTACACTGGTCGAAGCGAAGTTGTCCGCGAGGCATCGCGAAATCTTCTCAACGAGTTTGAAGATAAACAGTTGGAGGGAAGAGACCTCATGGGCGTCGTAACAGTGTTATTTGATTACGAGTCCACGGATGTCGAACACAAGATGATGCACCTCCGACACGAATACGAAAATATGGTCACTTCGCACGTGCACAACCATGTTGGTGACCACTACTGTATGGAGCTATTTATCCTCGAAGGCTCGCTTGATGACATCTCGACGTTTGTTGGAAAGATGCGAGCAACCGAAGATACCCTCTCGATTGATTACTCAGTGATGCCGGTCGACAGCATTGAACGGTTAGTCTAAATCCGTTTGATTGGGTCTGGAGACGGTTCACGGTGAGGCATCAACATACGCTGTTATCTCCTCCCACGACAGCGTTGTTCGTGCGCCGACCGACTGGACTGCAATTGCTCCACAAGCGTTACCAACAGCAAGCGCTTCACCCGCGGGCAATCCAGCATCTCTCGCAGCTAGAAAGCCACCAGCAAACGCATCGCCCGCACCCGTCGTATCGATGACATCGACGGCAAAGCCCGGATGCGTAATCGTTTCACCATCCCGATACACAGCAGCACCGTCACCACCACGCTTTTCCACGATATACTGGCCGGACGTCAACACCCCTTGTTCGCGCGCGACGGCCATCTCCCGTTCGTTGAGAAAAACCGTGTCAACTGCCGAAATGCTCGGTCCGTACGCTCGTGAGTCGACCCGTCTCCCCGGGTCGAAACTGACCGAGATATCCTGCTCGTGAGCGCGTTCAATCAACCGTTCTGCGGTTTCTGGGTCCTGGCCAGTGAGGTGGAGATGCGATGACTCGGCAACTGCCTCAGCGGGAATATCCGTTGCGTCAAACGCTTCGTTAACACCCTCATTCGAAAGCACCATTACCTGTCCCTCCCCGTCAACGACGAGATATTTGACGGTCGTTTCACCCGCTACCTGAATGAGGTAGGTACAATCGACACCCGCCTGTTCGAGTTCACGCCTGACAAGCTCACCTGTGTCGTTGATGCCAACTGAACCCAACAAGAGGGGATGGCACCCCAATCCAGCAAGGACGGCTGCAGTGTTCGATGCGCTTCCACCGCCAGCTTGAAACCGTCGCTCGACTGCGGCCTCCCCATCCGGTGGTGGCAGGCTATCAACCTGCAGCGTCACATCCCAGTTGACGTGTCCGGCACAGACAATCTGACTCATTCTCCTTCCCAGGGCGTTGCAGTCTGTTCGCCAAACAGTTCACGCATGAGCGTGACGATGCTTTCCGGCGGGAACTGACCGCGTTCAGTCACAATTGCATCAACGTACCGTGGCGGCGTGACATCGAACGCTGGGTTTCTGACTGCGATATCTCCAATCTCGGCTCGCTCATCCTCGCTGATAACCTCACTTTCGTCGCGGTACTCGATTTCGACTGTATGACCGGAGAGCGTCGCTGGGTCAAGTTTCACGGTTTGGGCGGCGACGACAATTGGTGTGTCCCGTTCGCGTGCGGTAACGGCGAGCGACCGTGTCCCAATTTTGTTGATGACGGCGCCATCCGCAGCAATCGAATCTGCGCCGACCAGAACGTGGTCTGTTTCATCAAGATAGCGACCTGCTGCCCCATCAACGATAAGCGTGACCGGAATACCCAGTTCTCGCAGTTCCGCTGCCGTGATATGGCCCTGTTTTCGAGGGCGCGTCTCCTTAACGATGGCAGAGAGTTCAATACCACGCGCATGTGCGGCCTTGATACATGAGAGCGCGTCGGTCGAATGGCAGTGTGTCATCACCGTATCGCCATCGCGGAGCCTGTTTGCACCAACTGCACCAAGGTCTTCTTGAGCCGTTTCAAGTTGGGTCGAAAATTCCGTTGCGGCAGTAATGGTTGACCGTCGAAGAGCGTCAACGGTGTCACCCTCGATTCGACCGACGATATATCGGAGACAATTTGGCAGGCTGACTGCAGTTGGGCGTGTTTCGTGAAGCCGTTTTGCCGCTGCGTGCATCTCCTGTCGAAAGTCATCGGTCGTTGTTGCCGTTGACTGCGTGGCCTGTGTGTGCAGTGCATCTGCTGCCGCGCCAGCTATCGTGGCCGCCCCTCGAATCTCCATTGAGGCGATTGCCTCCGCAGTCGCCTCAACGTCAGGGTGTATCTCGGCTGTAGTCATATCTCAACTTCGCCGCGGCCGTCCAAAAAGACCACGGCAGGCGAGAAAGGTTCACAGCGCGAACCCACTCAGTACGAAAGCGTATGCTAACTACGTTGATAATTGAAAACGGAAAGCGTGCGTCCACGCAGGAAAAATGCGTGGACGCATGCCGCCCTGAATTGGTCCCCGCTGACGCTTCGGCCCTCCAGACGAAGCGTCATGTGAACAAACCGGTCAGAACAATATAAATGTAATGGCCTCGCGCTGCTCGCAGCAAATTGTTATTAGTATACTGTCACTTTACAAGCAAAATGGGTTCACTGTGGCAATTCGGGCCAAGCCTCTTCACATATGCTCTTCTTCCAGCACCCACCCAAGCGCGCGCTTATAGTACGTGAACATTTGCCTCACGCCTTCGTGTCTCATCTCCTCTGAATCGAGTTGCTCGGCCAGAAACTCGTACTGCTCTCTGATTTCTTCTTCATCGCGCATGGGAATGGGTCAGGGCTGGACTATCCAAAGCGTTTCGCCCCTCACTGCGCGATGCCGGCAACAGTAACCTGTCTGAATAATCGCGGGCGAGAGAGCCACGATATATGTATCTACCAGTCCACGGACCAAGTATGAAACTACGCGGCCGCCGCGAGTGTCAAGAGTGTGGCGAACGCTGGTCCTATTTCGAGACAGGAGAGATAACCTGTCCAGCCTGTGAGAGTCCGCGGAGTATAGCCATCGAAGGCCCAAGCGAGCATACCGCAGGAACCGCGAGCTTTGATTTGACCCCCGTTCGAACACTCATTGATACTAAACCGCTCCGGGAAGTCGCCGATGCGGCTGCGGACCATACCCGACCGTATCTCCGAGCGGTTGGCTTCATCGAACAGAATGAGTTACAACCACTAGATGAGACGGTGCTTGCAGCGAGCGAACTTCGTCGAGTGGGACGGACCTTTGGCCGACTCCTCCAGCCAACAGATGCAGAAACGCAGTACTTTCTGACTCTTCTCCGTGGAGCAGACGACGGCGAGCGACCGGCGCCCGAGGAAGTACCGGAGACCTTCTATCCAGAGCGAGGGTTGGCAATCACCGCATCTGTCAGCATGTATCGCTCTGAACTTCGGCGGGTGGTCAACGAACCAGAACCAACTCTCGACCGCGCGCTCTCACAGCTTGATACACACCTGAAGCGAGTGAACGCTCTCGATGGAGAGATCAATCCAAAACAGAGCGAGCGACTGGTGAAAGCCGTTCAGGACATTGGTGAATACGTTCGAAGCGATGACGAGACTGCGCTCACACGAGCAGTCGAACGGCTCGATTCGTTAGAGCGTCTTGAATAAAACTCGGACAGCAACAGTCATATCACCTGAGATGAACGAATGAGGTTGCAAGACTTAACCTCTCGGGCAGCAATAGCTGGGATATGTTCACTGCCGACGAACTCGACGAAATTCGGTCGGCCAAAGACCGCTGGGAGGACGAACAACTCGA
>PUNZ01000053.1 GCA_003551945.1 Halovenus sp.
GTCACCAACGCCTACGTCAACCCCGAATCAGCCTACGTTGAGGCAACCGTTGATGGCGAGCAGTGGATTGTCAGCGAGGAAGCCGCAGAAAAGCTGGAATATCAAAACCACGAGGTCGTTGTCAAGCGAACCTTCGCTGGCGAGGAGCTCGTCGGAACCCACGTCGAAAACCCAGTTACCGGCGACGAACTCCCAATTCTCCCAGCCAGTTTTGTCGACCCGGATAACGCGACGGGTGTCGTCATGTCCGTTCCGGCACACTCACCAGATGACTACGTAGCCCTACAGGAAGTCAAAGCCGACGCCGACAATCTCTCCGAGTATGGACTTTCGGCCGACGCAGTTCGTGCTATCGAGCCAGTCCCAATTTTAGATATCGAGGGATACGGCGAGATTCCAGCGAAAGCAGCCGTCGAAGAGGCAGGCATCGAACACAGCGACGACCCCGAACTCAAATCGGTCACACAGGAACTCTACAACGACGAGTTCCATAAGGGAACACTCCATGACACGTACGGCGAATTCGGTGGTGAAATTATCGCAGATGTCAGAGACGAACTCCGCGAACAGTTCCAATCACAGGGCGCGTTCGGCGAGATGTATGACTTCCCAGAACCGGTCATCTCACGTGCTGGCGGGAAAGTTGTCGTCTCCTATCAGGACACTTGGTTCCTCCGGTACAACGACGAAGAGTGGACGCAGAGAGCCCATGACGTCGTCGCGGGGCTCGATTGCATCCCGGAAAGTACCCGCGAACAGTATGACCACACCATCGACTGGCTCGAAGAGTGGCCATGTATCCGAAACTACGGGCTCGGAACCCGTCTGCCGTGGGATGACGACTTCGTCATCGAGCCGCTGAGCGACTCGACCATCTACATGTCCTACTACACGATTGCACATCACTTACAGGACATCCCGACCGAGGAGCTCGACCGAACGTTCTTTGATACGCTGTTTTACGGCGCAGAGGCGGTTGAAAACGGCGACGTCCCGGGCGTCGAAGAGAGTCGAGAACCAAGCGAAACGGCACTCGACCTCAGGGAGGAATGGAGCTACTGGTATCCCGTCGATTACCGCTGTTCCGGTCCCGACCTCGTCTCGAATCACCTCACCTTCTATCTGTACCACCACGCAGAACTGTTCGACGAACCGGAGTGGCCGCAGGGAATCACCGTCAGCGGCTGGGGGCTGTTGGAAGGCGAGGGGATGTCCTCCTCACGCGGACACGTCGTCTCACCAACGGAGGCAATTGACCGATACGGGGCGGACACCGTTCGGTTTTTCCTGTTGAACTCCTCGGAGCCGTGGCAGGATTTCGACTGGCGAGGCGACCGCGTCGGGACAGCCCGCGACCAGCTTGAGCGGTTCTGGCGACGAGCCGTCGAAGTGATTGAATCCGACGTTCCTGACGATGCCCGTGAAGAGTTGACGCAGGTGGACCGGTGGCTCCTCTCGAAACTGCAAACGACGATTCAGAACGCGACCGACGCGCTGGAGGAGTTCGAAACGCGAACCGCAAGCCAGCTCGTCTTCTATCAGTTCGAGGAACACCTGAAATGGTATCGCCGACGAACTGACCTGGAGCGTCCCGGTGCTCAATGGACCCTCCAGGAGGTGCTTCGTGCACGTCTCGTCATGCTTGCGCCGTTTGTGCCGTTCATGGCGAACGAACTCCACGAGCACCTAACCGGAGTGCCCGCTGAGGATGCCGATTGGCCGACGGTCGATGCGGCGTTTGACTCACCCGCTGTCGAGGCCAGTGAACAACTCATCGAGGATGTGACCGACGATATTCACGACATTATCGATGTGACGGGGACCGACCCCGACGAGATTACGCTGTACGTCGCGCCGGAGTGGAAACGAACGGTCTTCGAGACTGTCCGGTCCGTTGGAACCGATATTGGTGCGGTGATGGGGAAAGTCATGCAAAACGAGGAACTCCGCGAGAAAGGAAACGAAGTGAACGACCTCGTTCAGGACCTTGTCGAGTTCGTGCGTGAACGTGATGAATCGGAGCTTGACGTGCTCGCATCGCTGGATGAAACGGCCGTCTATGCGGATGCCAGTTCATTCCTTGAATCGGAGTTCGAGGCGACGGTGACGGTTTTGGATGCTGAAAATGCTGAAGGCGGAAAAGCCGACCAGGCAATTCCGTTCCGTCCAGCGATTCATCTGGAGTGAGTGCGGCCACAGAAGCACTTTTTTCGTAGCTTTTACCGAGAGTACACAACATATTGTTAGTATCGACAAATACTTAATTTAGACGTGTCTAAAAAACACATGGCGATTGAGCAAGTTGAGCGAGATGATGGGTTGCCGGGATGGGTCTTAGCCTTTGGTCCGTTCATCATTATTGGTATATTACTGCTGATGGCTGGTGGTCTCTATCTTACGTTTGATTTCGACTGGTTAGCAGCGGAATCGACGACGGATATTCTGCTCATCATGACAGGGATTGGGTTCATTGCTGGAATCTTGCCCGTCATGGTGGGAATGTTGTGGTTTCCCTATTTCCGACGGCTCGAAGCCCACTGGATACACGCGGTGCTTGCGTTCTCGGCAGGAATACTGACCTTTATTGCTATCGAGATGACGGATGAAGCAATCGGCTATACGATTGAAAGTAGCGACCCACTCATGACTGGCGGGGTTGCGCTTGGTGCAGCAGCCCTAACGCTTGTTTCGATGGAGCTGTTGAGTCGCTGGCGAGAAGGGAAAGTAACCGAGTCAGGCGACCGTGGACTCACCATCGCCTACCTTGTCGCGATTGGCCTCGGACTCCATAGCATCGGTGAGGGGCTGGCAATCGGGGCCTCGTTTGTCAGCGGGGAAATGGGGCTTGTCGTCCTCTTTACCATCGGATTTATTATTCACAACATCACCGAGGGGCCGGCAGTCGTCGCTGCCGTTGCCCGCGAACAGTTGACCCCACCACTTCGACACTTCGCTGCGCTCGGGATTCTCGCAGGTGGTGGCGTCATCATCGGCGGATGGCTCGGTACCTTTGCCTACACACCGTTTCTCGCTGCGCTGTTCTTTGCCATCGCGGCAGGTGCTATCGTGCAAGTGACTTGGGAGATGTTCGACCTCGTCCGAACCGACGCCGAAGAGGTATTCGATAAACGGCTGATTATCGCGTTCGTCCTCGGTATTTTCGTGCTCTTTTTCCTCGAAGAGATTGTCGTCGAAGGCTGGATGGGACTGTGAGAACGGATTATTTTTCCGTTCCAACCAGTCCAAATGGCGTTCCATTGCCGTCTGCCTGCGCTTGCTCGTAGACGGCATGAGCCGCCGCAACATCCTGTATGGCAAGTCCGGTCGAATCAAAAATCGTCACGCCGTCATCCGCTGTCCGTCCGTCTAGCTTGCCGGCGACCACATCGGGTAATTCGCCATGGATATCCGCATCCGTGAGCGTTCCAGCCGCCCACGGGACGTTGATTTCGCCCGAGTGAGTACACTGTTCGTGGTCGTCGATGACAAGCTTTGCATTGAGGAGAATCTCGTCCGCCAGTTCGTGTTTCCCTTCGGCATCCGCACCGATGGCATTGACGTGAGTCTGCTCGCCAACGGAGTCAACAATCGGCGTTCTGACTGGTGTCGTTGTCGAGACGATATCACACTGTCCTGCGTCCTCGATAGTTCCCTCACGAACCTCGTATTCCGCTCCGTATGTAGCGGTGAACGCATCGATAGCTTCCGAGCGTTTGTCGCTGACAACAACTGTTTGAATGTCTCTGACCTCCGCAATCGCCTCCAACTGCGTGTATGACTGGATACCGGCACCAACAAGCCCGAGCGATGTTGCGTCTTCGCGGGCGAGATGCTTTGTCGCAACAGCAGCAGCGGCACCCGTCCGGAGGCGAGTCAGCGTCGTTCCATCCATGATAGCGAGCGGGAACGCGGTTTCAGGGTCGGAGTAAATCATCGTGCCCATCACCGTTGGGAGGTCGTGGTCTGCTGGGTTATCGGTGTGGACATTGACCCATTTAATGCCTGCTGCATCCCAGTCGCCAGCGTCGATATAGGCCGGCATCGACCGAAAGTCCCCGTTGTACTGGGGCAGGTCGATATACGACTTTGCTGGCATCTGGACGGTTCCGTGTGCATACGCCAGGAATGCTTCTTCCACAGCGGCTATCAACTCCGCCATCTGTGTGTTTTCCTCTACATCCGCAGCATCGAGTAATACCGTCTGCATACACCTACTGACGGCGGAGGCCACTTAATACTGGGTTGACACGCTTTCGCGCGGACGAAGTAGGTATTCGATGGGTAGTATGCCTTACCACACTGCGCCGACAGCGAAGACGAGCGCAGCGGCGAGACCAACGCCAAGCACACAGGTGAAAAACGTCAGGCTAGCATACACAACAGCCTGTACACGTGCCCCATCATCCCACAGCTCGACGGTTTCAACCGAAAATGACGAGAACGTGGTGAAGGCTCCGCAGGCACCGACACCAATCAACAGGAGCATATCGTTATCTGCACCGGCAAAAATGAGCAAGCCAAGAACGAACGTTCCGATGACGTTCACCGCGAAGGTGGCTTTCGGGAATCGGTCGCTGACGAGGAGTTGACCCACAAAATACCGAAGGATGGCACCGATTGCACCACCGGTACCGACGAGATGGGCGGCTTCCATTCAGTGGCCACCTCCGGCGGGTTGAATCGAGAGCGTCGTTAGAACGAGCGAGGCAAGATAGCGCCCGACGAGGACGCCAACAAAGCCGAGACCGTAGCTGGCAAAGACGTAACTCACAGCAAGTACCGGGTCGGCAAGCACAGCGTCAAGAACGAACGTACTGTAGGTCGTAAACGAGGAGATAAAGCCGGTTGCAAGCACCAACATACTTCGTTCGCTCAGAAGCCCGTCTGCAATGCCATCCGACAGGAGAAACCCGAGCGCAACACAGCCGATGACGTTCACCGTAAGCGTACTGCCCATCGATGAGGTCACGAGCATATCGACAAAATACCGCAGGTTTGCTCCGGCGAATCCACCGATACCGATAACGATGATTGCCTCGACATACTGCAGCGGATTGTTCGGTGGCATCTCTGTCGTCGTTCACCTACGGATTCTGTGAGTTACCGTATTATGCTGTCGGTTCGTTAAAAGCGTGACACCCGATGGCTGTGCTTATGCCGCTGGATGATTCAGTATATCACATGCCACTCGAAACGCTTGAACCCAACCCGGTCTGGAGTGCTGGCGCACACGAAGAGACCGTCGAGACGCTTGAAGCCCACAAGGATGACCTCGTTTACAAAGTCTGGGGCGGTGACTGGTGTAAGGATTGCCGGTCTCAACTGCCTGATTTTGGCGCGGCACTCGATGCCGCGGAAGTACCTGCGGAGCATATCGAGCATTTCGAACTTGACCAAAACAAAGAGGGACCCGGTGTCGATGAGTACGATATCGAGTATATTCCAACGGTTGTTGTCGAACAAGATGGCGAAGAAGTTGCTCGATTTGTCGAAAGCGAGGCCGTCCCGATTGCCGTCTATCTAGCCGACGAGATTCGGTCTGTACTTGCTGAGTGAGTTGGTCCACGACTGGGTGGCTCCGATTTCGCCACTCAGCTGCTGAGACGAGTACCTTTTTTTAACGCTGTCTCCTATCGAAACTCGTGTCGAACCCCGAGCGTGATATTAGGGCTGTCCTTGAAGAATCCGGCCCGGACTACGACGAGTTCTCGTTTGAACGGCCAACAGCAGGCCATCAAGGAGAAGTGTTTCTGGTTAGTCTGACGGTCAATGGCGAAAAATACGAGGTTGTTGTAAAGTTTCAGGCGGGAGATCCGGGTTTTGCGCTTGAACCGTTTTTGCACGATTATATCGCTGACCGCACGGGGATTCCTGTCCCGCGGATTCTCGTCTATAAGGAACAACCCGAACTTGATGTTGAGCCATATTTTGTGACCGAACGAATCCACGGCCGAAACCTTGCCGAGTCGCTTGCCGACCTTGATGACAAAACCCATGAAGCCGTTGTCGAGCATGCAGGCCGCATCCTCGGTGATGTTCACAACCAAATTGCCTTCGAAGGATATGGCCGGTTAATGCTTGATGACGGCGGAAAGCTCATCGTCGACGATTTCACCTGGGATTGGCAGCAGTTCTTTTATGAAAGCATTTCTGCGTCGGTTAATGCGTTCGAAGGCGGGCCGTTCGCGGATTTACAGAAGGATGCACAACAGCGCCTTGATGAGACAATCGACGTTATCGAGGCAACCGATATCCCGCGGTTAGTCCACGACGATTTCCGCCCAGCCAATATGCTGTTTGCAGCGGACGAGCGTGACCCAATCTCTGCGGTGCTCGACTGGCAGTTCGTTCTCGCGGGCGACCCGGAGTATCATATCGCCCGCACGGATTTTCTGTTTATCGACCCGACGTTCCGAGATGCGGAGACGCAAAAACGCCTTCGAGAGCGGCTCTATGCAGGCTACCGGGAACACCGCGAGTTTGAAGCCGACGAGGCGTATGAGCACCGACGGGCAGTGTATCATTTTGCCACGCTCGTCTGGCGGATGGCTGGCTTCGAATCGACGTTCGCCGACTTCTCCGGGTTAGCGCAGGGGCGCTACGAGGCCAGATTCCGCAGGCAGTACGATGAACTCGTCGACCGGCTTCCCTGAGTATTTAGGTCGTACATCCCGCAGCTAGTGGTATGAGCGAGCCATTCGTTGTCGTCGGTGGCGATGCGGCCGGACTGAGCGCAGCGAGTAAATGCAAACGTGAAGACCCGGACCGTGAGGTTATCGTCTACGAGAAAAGCCAGTGGATTTCGTTTGCTCACTGTGGGATGCCTTATTATGTGAAAGGGGAAGTTGACCGGCTAGCCGATATGCTGTCGCTGTCGCCTGAAGCGGTGGCCGAACGAGAGATAACCCTCAACCGTCATCACGAAGTCGTTGCTGTCGACCCAACGAAGCAGGTTGTCACCGTCAGGGCAGAAGCCGAAACCGTCGAACAGCCCTACGGTGACCTATTGATTGCCACCGGGGCACGAGCACGAACGAAACCAGTCGATGGGACAGCGTATGAGAGCGTCTACACGATGCATTCGATGGATACAGCAGCCGAACTACGTGCCCACCTTATTTCACCGGAGACAGCGACGGCGGACGATGACGCCTTCGAGGCGGCGTACGCATCAGTGGATGTCAGCGATGCACTAGCTCGTGAGCCACCAGAAACGGTTGCAATCGTCGGCGGTGGCTACGTTGGCATCGAAATGGCGGAGGCGTTTCGAGCACATGGCCTCGAAACCCATCTCTATCAGCGCTCGGACATGCTCGTTCCACCGTTTGGGGAGGCAGTCAGCGAACAGGTCAAAGAAACGCTAGAATCGAATGGCGTAACAGTCCACCTAGAGACCTCCATCGATGCTCTCGACGGGGCAGACGATGTTGAGGCGGTGGTAACCGAAGATAACAGACAGCCGGTCGACCTCGTCTTGCTTGGTATCGGTATCGAACCCAACACCGAACTCGTTGCCGACACGGCAATCGAGTGTGGTGAGTCCGGGGCAATCGCCATCGACGACTATGGACGGACCTCCCTGCCGAATGTCTACGCGGCAGGCGACTGTGCCGAAAAGCGCCACACAGTCACGGGCGAGCCAGCGTGGGTTCCGCTGGGGCTAACCGCCAATCGAGCAGGCCGGGCAATTGGACAGACGGTTGCCGGTGACCCCGAGCCAGTCGGGAAGATTGCAGGGACAGCAGTCCTGAAAGCCTTCGAACTCGAATGTGGGCGGACCGGGCTCGTTGACCACGAAACAGCGACGGAAGCTGGATTCGACCCCGTCTCGGAAACCATAACGGCAGGCTCTCGGTCGGGCTACTATCCCGGTAACGCCGAGACAACCGTGACGCTCGTTGCCGACCGTTCCAGCGGGCAGTTGCTGGGCGGGACAATTGTCGGAACGGATAGAGCAGCCATCCGCATCAATCAGGTCGCAACAGCGCTCGAAGCAGGCATGACTGTCGGTGAGTTCGAACAGCTTGACCTCGGCTATGCGCCCCCGTTTAGCCCGGTCTGGGACCCGACGCTGGTTGGGGCGAAAGTACTGAGCGGACAGCTTGACACCGACCGATAAACGCTGTCAAAGCACGCCAAGAAGCGAAAAGCCAAACAGTGACGCAAGAACCAGTCCAACAGTCCACAGCGCAATACTGACTGACATCCATGCGATAATCGCCCAGTGTCGGCTCCCAGCAACAAGCGCGACGAGAGCTGCAATGTGGACGCCTGTGAGTATCGGGCCAGCAAACGATACGCCAGCCACGCCGTAACGGTCCCACAGTCGTCGTGCGCGCTGATACCGACCGCTTTCGCTTTTGTCGCGGTCACTACGCCAGAGTCGTGTAATCCAGCGATACCCGAGAACAAAAGCCACTACGGAGCCAGCATTACCGGCGAAAGCCACAACCCCTGTGATGACTGGGTTCAGTCCAAGTCCGATGGCAATCGGCACGACGACCAGAATCTCAACCACGGGAATTGCTGCGAAGAGAAAAACGAGTGCGTACTGGATGAAGCCGGTTGAATCATCAAGTGCGGCTTCGATATCAAGCACGAACGGAACAAGTCCATCGATGAATGCCCCAGCAAACACGTGTATGGCTCCTTACCATCGAGACGCTCCTGAGTGTTCTGATATGCGGGCAACGATTTCTAACTCGGACAAAAGCGCGTCAGTTATCGGTTCGAGCCATCTCTGGAAACATCACCTGGCGAACCGTCGTCTTCGGGATTGCTATCTTTTCCCTCGGAGCGGTCTGTGCCTTCAGCGCCTGAGCTCCTTCCTGCGGACCGAGTTGCTCGCCCGCGGTTGTGGGCCCTCCCTCGCTGCTCAGAGTCAGCAGGCGTATTGCTTTCCTGTCTTTTCGGTGGTACTTTCTGGCTGCTGTGTCTAGGCGTTTCTCCGCTCGTGTGCTGTGATTGGCTGCGTTGTGGGGGTTGGTGCTGCTGTGTTGCTGGTCGTGTCGTCTGGTGTGACTGTGGCGTAGTGCGATACTGTCTGCCCCCGCTGTAGCCTCCACTATCTGAAGATGAACCGGCGTTCCCACTGCGTGCCGCACGGTTACCACGCTCAACGGCATCGGCAATCACCTTATACTGCAATCCAAGGAACCCAGCGGCGTAGGTCAGTATTCCAAGCAGTGCAAAGACTCCACCAAGGAACACCTGTCCGCCGCTTTGTCCAGCTGCACCGCCACCACCGATTGCAGCCCCGATAAAAAACAAAATGCCGCCAAGAAACACAATGCCAACTAGATAGCCAATGATTCTGAACCCGTACTTAATCCCCTCAACGGTGTTAACTATACCATTCCAATTAGCCCTTCGTGCCTAAGGATGTATCTAGAGGCGACGCTTGTCAGTACAGTCGGCTAACGAACAGAGAATAGTAAAAAGAGATTAGGCTTCGACGGCGTCGGTTGCCTGCTCGGTCATATCGCGCATCTGGTTGGCCATATCATCAAGCTGTGCTTGGAGTTCGTCTGCCTGCTCTTCAAGCTCTTCGACAGCTTCGACCGACTGCTCTTCGAAGTCTTCGTGGAGTTCAACAAGTGAGGCAACGAACTCATCGAAGGCGTCAAGATACTCATCGTTGAGTTCATCGTATGAGTCGAGTCCGTCTTTGAGTTCACTGTGTAGGTTCTCGAATACCTCAGCATGGTTGTCGAGGACAGTCTCGTACTGGTCGTCAACGGTTGTACGAAGTTCCGTCGTTGCATCCTCAGCACCAGGGACGGCACCCTCGAACGCATCAAGCACGCTGTGGAGAGTCTCCTGTTGCAATTCGACGAGTTTTCGCTGGGCGGATTCCTGGGCGTCGACGCTGTCGACGGCTGCCGAACCGATCCGCTGCTGGAAGTCCATTGCCTGTGCGACGGCGTTCTGTCCCTGCTCGATTGTTTTGCGCTGCAGTTCGAACGTTGTTTTGACCGGGCTGGTGTAATCTGTCATTCTATCCTATCATACGTCACGACAGTATATAAATCTTACCGTCAGACTACATCTGTTACCATCCAATACCATCCAGAGCGATATTTTTGCGTTAACCGAAATACCCTCGAAGGAACGATTACATTCCTGTTAGATTTTCTGACGGTAAAACTAAGTATCGGTGTGCAGTAGTCGGCATGACATGGTTCGGTCAAATATCCACGCGGAGAGCACACGCGGGGTATTACGGGAGGGATTCGAGAAAGCAGAGGATGAACTGTTGATTGTGAACCCAAGCAAACGGCTGTTACGGGAACTCATAGACTGCGTTCCCGAACGGGAGACGATTCACCTGCGACTGTTCGCTGACCCTGCACCCCTCAAGGCCCTGCTTGATGATTTCTTGCTGGCCAGCGCTGTTGCTGACCTGGTCGCTGAGGGAACCTTTTCCATTCGTAACCTTGAGACGATTCCTCGACATTCTTTGCTTGTCACATCGGAGTTCGTCATCTCGCTTGTCGAAACCGAAACCCGCGTGGCCGGCCTCACCGCAACAGACACCTCGTTTGTTTCGACTCTCTACAACGAATACGACGACCGCTGGGCCCGAGCAGAGGAGTTTTCGCTTCGAACACCGCCGCTGACAACGGTCCGAGAGACCCTAACCGAAGAGTTCGATGCCGAGACAGCCGCGGATTTCGACCGGATGCTCGATTCGCTCGACACCGCTCGTGGCGACGGTGACGGACTCGACGAAGTAACGATATCGCTCCTCGTCGCTGCAAACAACGGACAACTACTCTATGATATCAGCCGCTGGGGTGAAGATATTCAACTGGCGAGCAAAGCAACCTTCTCACGAACGAAAAACATCCTGGAAGATGCCGGCCTCATCGAGACAGAAAAAGTACCAATAGACGTTGGCCGTCCACGCCTTCGTCTCATGCTTAACGGTTCACTCCGTGACAGCGACATTGAGACGATTAGTACACGGGCACAAGAAATACTTGTGTGAACGGTTGAGTTGAACGCCCACGCAGCTAGTCTTCAAGTTTGAACGCGACTTCAACTTCCGCCTGATACTCCCGGCCGTCAGCGCTTGCTAACTCGACGCCAAATTCCTCTACTTCTACCCAGTAGACGTTTTCAAGCGTCTCCTCTGCTCGGTCGATTGCATCATCAACTGCGGCATCAAACGACTCATCGCTGGACCCGATTAGTGTGACTTTTTTGAACACCATTGCAGGTTGAGATGACAACGGGGGAGACCAAAAAGCTAGGTGTAAGTTAACCCACGCCTTCCTAACCAATTCGTCTGATTCCAACGGGTCAATATCCCTCCGTTTTGTTCGTCGGGTACGCTCGTTCCATCCGGGTACTACGTGGCGGCAAGCCGCCACAGCGTGCAGTTGCGGGCATACCCGCAACTCGCTCCTCTAAAAATCTGGATCAGAAAACGCTCGCTCACACGGTTCGCTCGCGTGATTACTGGTAATCTACGTCGCCGTCTCCTTCACCAACCCATGCCTTCCTATCCGGCTCTCGTGACTCCAATGGGTCGATATCCTCGTGACCCCACCTTTTTGTTCGTCGGGTACTCTCGCTCCCTTCGGTCGCTTCGGGTACCACTCCTCAAAAAACCTGGACCAAAAAACGCTCGCTCACACGGTTCGCTCGCGTGATTACTGATAATCTACGTCGCCGTCTCCTTCACCAACCCATGCCTTCCTATCCGGCTCTCGTGACTCCAATGGGTCGATATCTTTGTACCACGGGACGTTTTTCAACTGTTCTTTGTTGTATGCCAGTTCGTCTTTCGTATCGCCAACAAACTCGAAATTCTGCGTAAGCAAAATCGCGTCGACGGGACAGACTTCCTCACACAGGCGGCAGTAGATACACTGTCCGATATGCAGGTTGTACTGTTCGCCGTTTCGTTTGTCATCCATCACAATCTGGATGGTGTCGTTCGGACAGACGTTCTCACACTGGCGACACCAGATACATCGCTCCTGGCTGAATTTGTGGACACCGCGGAATCGCGGAGATACCTCCGGGGCTTCTTCCGGATATTTGACGGTAAACGTCTCACCGTCCAGTGCGTGTTTCATCGTCGTTGCCATTCCTTTGAGTACGCCAATCATTCGTGGTCACCTGGGTTACTTGTCCGTGTATTGGTCTCTGTCATGGTTACTGTGTCGGTCATACTGCGAGCACCCCCACGATAGCGGCGGTCAGGAACAGATTCACAAACGCCAGCACGAGCATCCCCTTCCAGCCAATCTCGATGAGCTGGTCGATACGAACCCGTGGGAGCGCTGAACGCATCCACTGCGTGAGCAAGAAGACTGCCCAAATTTTGATGAGGAACCAGACAAATCCGGGGAGAATCGGTCCTGCTGGCCCACCAAGGAAGATAGTGGCGATGATGGCCCCACCAAGGAAGATGTGAACGAACTCGCCAAGATAGAACAGCACGAAGTACACCGAGGAGTACTCCGTCTGGTATCCAGCGACAATCTCCGTCGGTGCTTCCGGAATGTCGAACGGATTCCGCCCGACCTCCGCGACGTTCGCGGCCAGAAACAGCACAAATGCAAAGGGATTCAAAATGGCGAACCAGGCTGGAATTGCGACTGGTCCCAGTTCAACGAGCGTCTGGCTCTGTGCAGCCACAATTTCGCTCATCTGCAGCGAGCCCGCGAAAATGACCACTGAAATTCCGACGAGAATGAGCGGAATCTCGTACGCAAGGTTCTGTGCAACGGCTCGTAGGCCACCCATCAAGGAGTATTTGTTGTTCGATGCATAGCCAGCCATCACAAGGCCAAGCGACGCAATCGATGCAATAGCAAAGACAAAGATGAGTCCAACCTCTGGGTCAGCCAGATGGAACTCAATCGGTCCAAGACTGCCCATCGGGATGACCGCAAAACCAAGCAGGGCAGACGACGCGATAATCAACGGCGCAAGGTCCCATGCAGGGCGGTCGACACCCTCTGGAACGATTAGTTCTTTCGAGAGCAATCGGACCGCATCAGGAATAATAATCCCAACACCCCACGGTCCGAATTTGTTCACTGAGATACGGTCGGTGAACGCCGCCGTAATCTTTCGCTTTGCCCACGGCCCCGCAAGCGCGGCGTTTGCAAGGATGATGCTGCCGATAATCGTTGCGCCAATCAGCCCACCGATAATCTCAGCCGGAAGGCCAGAGAGGCCGAGCAAATCACCGATTTGCTCCGGGAGCAACGTCATCGGTCCACCTCCCCAAGCACGATATCAAGGCTGCCAAGCGCTGCAATCATATCCGGTACGTACTCGCCTTCGGACATAATTTCGAGTGATTGGAGGTTCGAGAATGCTGGACTGCGAATCTTGAACCGGGCAGGTTTGTCCGTGCCATCTGCACGGATGTAAATGCCGAGTTCACCTTTCGCACCCTCAACTGCACGATAGATTTCGGTATCCGAATCCGGCTTGAGCGTCCGTGGAACGTTCGATTGAATCGTTCGGTCGTCTTCCGGCCAGTCTTCGAGAATGTCGACACACTGCTCGATGATGCGGATGGACTGACGCATTTCCTCAAGTCGAACTCGTGCGCGCGCGAAGTTGTCACAACCATCGTCGGTGATGACATCCCACTCAAGCTCATCGTAGTAGCCATACGGGTCATCCCGTCGGAGGTCGTAATCGACGCCGGAGCCTCGCAACACTGGGCCAGTACAGCCGTAGCTTTTGGCCTCCTCAGGTGGGAGAATGCCGGTGTCGATGACACGCATCTGGAACAACTCGTTGGTGGTGAGCAGGTTGTGATACTCCTCAAGTCGGTCGGGGAACTCAGCAGTGAACTCACGAACCTTCTCGAAGTAGCGGTCGCGTGGTTCCGGCAGGTCCCACGCAACCCCACCAAGGCGGAGATAGTTGAACATCAACCGCTGGCCGGTGAGGTCCTCTAGCAGATTTTCGACGCGCTCGCGGTCGGTGATTGCGTACATGAAAATCGCCGTAAAGTCACCATAGATGTCAAGCGCGAAGGTGCCGACTGCAAGCAAGTGTGCCGCAATCCGGCACATCTCCGCAGACATCGTCCGAATGACCTGTGCGTATTCCGGCACGTCAATGTCCGCAAGGTCCTCTGCGGCCCGGGCATAGGCCCACTCGTTGAGGATACCAGCCGAGATGTAATCCCACCGGTCAGGGTAGGGCATAATCTGGTGGCGATAGGTCGATTGCTGACACATCTGCTCTTCACACCGGTGGAGATACCCGATATCGGGGTCCACATCGACGACCTGCTCGCCATCGAGCACCGCCCGCAGGTGCAACACACCGTGCGTTGCCGGGTGGTGTGGCCCGATGTTGAGAAACATCGTATCGGAGTCGTCCGCACCTTTGCCGCGTGTCTCCATCGGGTTGACGTGCTCTCGAAGCGGCACAATCTGTGGTTTGTCCTGGTTGTAATCAAGCGAGAGTGGATGTCCCTGCCACGTTTCAGGGAGGAGAATCCGGCGGAGGTCAGGGTGGTCTTCGTACTCGATGCCAACAAGGTCATA
>PUNZ01000188.1 GCA_003551945.1 Halovenus sp.
CAATCGGAATGGTGACGTGTTCTTGGACGCTTGGGTCCTTGATACACCGGTGTGACTCGTGTAAAACGAGGTGATAATCGACATCGGAGACCCACGTCAGTTCGGTATCCCCACTCAGGGCGCTTTCGAGACTCTTTATCGCCCCGGCTCCCGCGTACCCCGAGCCAAGGACGACAACCTGCTCCGTCATACCCTCCCCTCAGGAGTGACTCATACAAAGCCTTTGGAATTGACAGCGCTTCGGTATGTGTTAACATTGATTGGTCTGTATTACCCCGAAACGCCGTGGGTATCCGAGCCAGCGTTCTTTTTCGTGTGTGGTTAGTGTGCTGGCTCCTCGGTTGGGGCGCGCATATCGTCAATCGTGAGAATCAGCGCGTTGTTGGTGTCGTCTTTCCCTTCGACTGTGCCGATAATCTGGAGCTTCGAAAGCGGTGTTGGACCGACTGTCACCGTATCCAGTTCGCTAAACCGCGAGATTGAACCGCGGAGTTTGATCTTTGCTCGGCACTCTTCCGGGTGGTGCACGCTGGTCAGGTCAATCTGCTCGACGTTTGCGCCAGGGAGCGCTTCCCCGTTGTGATGCAGTGGCACGTCCGCTGCCTGGTCCATCTTTTCTATCTGGAGTGCATCGTAGGCGTTTGCCGTTGGTTTGTAGCCACCTTTTGGCCCTGGTACGCCCTCGACAAGCTGCAACGCCTTCAGGCTCTGCATTTGGTTCCGGATGGTTCCTGGGTTTCGGTCAACCTCTTCGGCAATATCCTCACCTTTTACCGCGCGCTCCGATTCGCGGTATAGATTGACAAGCTCCTGCAAGATGGCACGCTGACTCGGGGTCAGTTCGATTGATGACATAAACAACTATTCGGCGTTCGTTTTCTTAAACGATTGGGTTAGTTCGCCCGAAAAGCTGACAGCTTTGTCTCTCATACCCACGTGACTGTCACTCATCGTCGAGATAGAGTACTCGTACGTCGATTCCGGGCTCGCCATCCTCGCTCGGCGATTCGTATGGCCTGTCAACTTGATTTTCGCCGGGCTGGTATGGCTGTTGGAAGTCAAAGAGTTGGTTACCGTTCGTATCCTGATGGACCACCAGCCGGACGGTCGTCTCGCCTTCAATCTCCTCAAACAGCGGAACCGCAACATCCGAATGCGCACCGGGTGGTAAATACTCCGTATGACCAAGTAATTCGCCGTTAATCCCTTCCTCGTCATAGACTGCAACGAAGCCACCATCCGAGAGCGATACCTCTTGTATCCCCATCAATAGCTCCCCGTCGGTCGTCACCTCGTACTGCTGTACGCCCGCCTCAGTCTGTATCTCGTTTGTCTCAACGGTGAGTGACGCAATCGGGGCAGTCAGCAACATGAACGCAACGTAGGCAATGCCGAGCATGATTGCCGCGTGCTTGGCTCCATCGCGGAGTGACCCTTCTCCGAGTTGCCCGGCGATAAACCCGGCACAGACGCCTTGAATCATCGCCCCGTGGAAGAAAATCAACGTGTAGGCGGCCTGGTCCACCTCGCCAAACTGCGAGAGCGCACCGGGACCAACTGCTTGTGCCCCTTGACCAGTTGGTGAGGGAACCACATCCGGCAAACTCGGCACCAGTACTTGATTAACCGCGAGGATGATGATGAGAAAGACGAAAAACGAGATGTAAATCACGATTAGGTAGGTAAACATCGTCTGCTGGCGACGGCGTTTGAGTGTAACTTCCGCTCGCGCCTGCTCGGCGGCGATTCGCAACACTGGCCCCATATTTCCGCTTGCCCGCATCGCATTTGTCAGAAGTATCACGACACGGGTAATCGCCATCGTTCGGACCCGTCGACCGAACCGAATGAGTGCATCGTCGGCGTTCGCCCCATACTCGATATCTCGCCAAATACGCTCAATTTCGGGCGTCAACACGCCGAGGTCACTCCCACGAACGCGATGTAACCCTTGCACGATTGACATCCCCGCCTCGTTGAGGCTGGCAAGTCGCTCCAGTAACTCGGGTGTCGCGTTCTCGATACGGTCGATACGTCGCTTGTAAAGATATCGAACGATGGCATACGAACCAAGCACAAGCAACACCGACTGAATGAGAAAATCATCCAGGACACGGATTGAAACGCCTTCCCCCTGAAACGCCTCTGGGAGTCGCCAGAAAAACCACACCAGCGCTAGGGGAACCGTTATCCAGAGAATCCGCGTTGGATTCCACCGCAACACCGTAATGGGATTTGTCACACCATGTTTTATCCGACCAATCCGGTGATGGAGGGAAACGATTCGTTGATTTTCTGCCTCACGAGCGGAGTGTCCTCCATCGGTCTGGGTCGCTCGGCTCGCTGGTCGGGCATTTGCTGGCGTCGCCGCTGCCATCGCGTCGAGAATTCCCGAACTTTCCCGTTGAGCAATCCCCAGCGAATCAAGCTGTTGCTGTAAGAACACCGCAAATCCGGCGTTTGCAAGCGGGATAATCAGGTAGATGATGAGTTGTAACAGCCAGAGCGTATCGGTGACGGTCAGTCCGAACACCAGCAAAATCGTGATGAAAAACAACATCCCGGCAACCAATACTGTCACGTACCCTTCCGCGATGGTTGCGAGCAGTTCGAGGATATCTTCCTGTCGGTCTTCTTCCTCGTCGTGAAAGCGCTCATACTGGTCTTCGAAAAAGCCGGGGAGGTCGCTTCCGCTTTGCAGAACGCTGATGAGGTTTTCGGAGAACGTTTTGAACTGGTCGCTCGGGGTTCGCCGTGACATCCGTCGGAGTGCAGTTATCATATCGCGTCCGAACAGGTCCATCTCCCTAGCGGCGATAGAGAATTCGTTTGCGGGTTCGCCGTAGACCTCGCGGTGGTCAGTCAACCGGCGAAGCACTTCGGGAAATTCCAGTCCGCCCCGTGAGAGCGCATACAGGAACGCCGTCGTTCTCGTCAGCCCACCGTCGATTCCCCGGCGTCTAACTTCGGCATCACTCGCCGGCAGTTGCCAGCGAAAGATGTAGGCCAGAACGCCTGTGAGTACCCCGAGTCCAAGCCCACCAACCACCAGCACGAGCCAGTAGGTTGTCCGTGCAATTTCGAACGTAAACTCAGGATGAATACCGAGCGGGCGGGTCATCGTCCGGGGGAGGCCAGAGAGCGTCCGCACGAGCGGTTCGAGTATAGCCAGAAAACCTGCAATCAGATAGGCACCACCGATTGCGCCTGCCACAAATCCAAGCGCTGCAAAGAGAAACGTCTTGGCTGCATAGGTCCGGTAGGTCGTCCCGATGTAGGCCGCCTCGATACGCATCTCGCGGGTAGTATTTGACGAGACGAACCGCCCGAACCCAACCCGCCCGAGTCGGTTAAGCGTCCGGTCGATTCGTGGATTCATCTTTCCGCCGAGCCACACGCTCACGATGAAAATGACGACAATCGATGGCAGCAACCAGAGTGGATTCATCGCTTACCGCTCGCTCACCTCGACGCCGGCCGCCGCAATCTGGTCAAGCACTGCTTCTTTATCGGCGTAATATTTGTTTACCATCGCAGTAAACCGGCGGTAATCGGTGACATTCTCGTCTTGCAGGTATTTGAGGAAGCGCCGGCGGTTTCTAAGCTCCTCGAGAAGTTGTGACTGTGACCACCCCTGTTCGTCGCGGATTTCATCGAGGAGTTCCGAGTTTCGCTCGGTGAACGTATCATCAGTCGAGTTCCACGAGTAGGTGTTCGAGTAATCGAGCTCGCCGGTTCGTTGGTCAATCCCTTCTATTTCGGCGAGGGTCTTGGCACGACGGACTCGCTCTCCCTGCGACCGTCCAAGCACCTGCACCCAGAGTACATCGAGCGAGGTTACCATCGGACGTGGAACGTTAATCGGGTCGTTTTCCAACCGGTTGATGACGGTCTGGACCGAATCCGCGTGCATCGTCGAAAACGTCGTATGGCCGGTGTTCATTGCCTGAAAGAGCGTGATTGCCTCCTCGCCACGCACCTCTCCCACGAGGATATATTCGGGCCGATGCCTGAGTGCTGAGCGAAGCAGGTCATACATCGTGATGTCCTTATCACCCATCCGCTCGCGGGTCACCGACGAGAGCCAGTTATCGTGATAGAGCGCGAGTTCGCGGGTATCCTCGATGGTGAGGACCTTCGCTCGCGGTGGAATGAACATCGAGACCGCATTCATCGACGTGGTTTTCCCGGCTGCGGTCCCGCCAGCGAACAGCAGCGACTTGTTGTTTTGGATGGCTAACCAGAGAAACGCAAGCATCCGACGGTCGACGGTCCCATACTCCAAGAGGTCAATGGGAGTAAACGGCTCATCAGCGTACTTTCGGATGGTGAACGCAGAGCCCTTTGGGGTGACCTCTTCGCCGAGTGCGAGTTCGATACGTGAGCCATCTGGAAGCGTCGTTGAGGTCAACGGGTCAGCAACCGACACGTGCCGACCGGAACGCTGTGCGAGTTGGATGACGAAGTTTGCAAGCTCCTGTGGTTCATAGCGGATGTTCGTCTCGATATCCGTATACTGGTCATGGTAGAGAAAGACGGGTGCGTTCGGCCCATCGCAGGAAATATCCTCGATATGCGGGTCGTGCATCAGCGGGTCGAGCCTGCCGTAGCCCTGAAACGCCCGATAGAGGTAATAAAACAGCCGGTAAAACGTCTCGTCGCTCACGTGAACGCCGTACTCTTCGAGTCGGGATTTCAGCTCATCCCGTAGCGCTTGCTCGGGATTGTCCGAGACATCGTCGCGATAGAGCAACGGGCTGCGAACATCCTCGAATAGCTGTGCAAGCAGTTCCTGCTCGAACTCGGTCAGTTGTGGTTCAACGACGTAATAGAGATGCGTGTGTGCATCGGGGTCGTAATTGATTGAGACAAATGCAAATGGGGCGTTCACCCAGTAGCGCTCAACTTCCTCGTATCCGGGCAGTCCGTGAAACTCCACAAGGCGTTCGTGACGCGTCGGGTCGTAATCAGTGACCGTAATCGTTGAGCCAAAGAGTGCGCGGGCGGTTCGGGCGAGCAGGGCTCCAAGCCCGCCGCTATCCTCTCGCTCGCCGGTAATCGGGACGGTTCCGCCGGCATCAATCCCATCGAGTGCATCAAGCGAGTCTTCTTCCTCGGTTTCGATGACACTCTCGTCGCTCTGGAGACGCTCGTTCTGGTCGTCAGTATTCTGTTGGGATGCCATCGGTTCTCTCGCTGTGCGTTGCTGAGGTCCATGCTGGACGCCAGCGGACGTTACTCGGTGATAATACAGGACAGAATGTGAATCTTGCCCATACACAACGCCCAATTTCGGTGACGAAACGGTTGTTATGGCGTTACGTTCATTGTGCGCCACGCCTTACCATCGGGTAGATGAGGCGCGACCACTTCACCGCGACGGTGCAGGAGGCGGGCGAGAAGCCGACGCTTTCGCTCTCGTATGACGGCCCAGCGGACGAACTGCTGTCTCAACTGACCGACGAGAAGGGGGTTCGCTTTACCGCAAACGAGATAGATGCAGCCTTCCGGTTACAGGAACCGCTTGATAAGAGCCCAACCGGTGTCTTTAGCCTCACACACCGCCTGACCGGAGAGTTCTTACTTGAACTGAATGCGAATGCAAACGAGCTATTCGCGCTCATCGACGCGGCGCGCGACCGGGCAGATAACGATGACTCCACCCGCTACCGCGTTCATCTCGACCGAGACGATGAGACCATTAGCTACGACCTTGATGCGCTTTTTGTCTATGATTCGGACGGCGAACTCCTGCGGAAACAGAGCTTGATTCCAAGCGGCGTTGAACTGTAACGTTGCAGAACTGAGTTAGCAACCCATGCCCAGTAGCCGTGCGTCTTCCACAGTCAGTTAAACGGCTCCGCATGTTCTGTGAGATACGATTTGAGCTGTTCTCCGCTCGTATCGACGCCGTTGCGAACGAAGAAATTCGCCACGTTGGTGCAGTCGCGGTCGAGAAAGTCCTCGCTGTTTGGGTGGTGAACGGTGACGGCCTGTCCAACGTCGATAATGTAGAGTTGGGACTCCTGGACGACGATATTGTATTCGGAGAGGTCGCCGTGGACGATACCGGCGTCGTAGAGCCTGGTCATATACTCTCGGACGACCTCGTAGGCTGTCTGTGGGTTTTCGAGGTGCACTTCACCGAGGCGTTTCGCTCGACCGTCTTCGGTCCCCAAATACTCCATGACGAGCACGTTTCGCTCGACTGCAAGCGGTTCGGGAACGCGGACGCCTGCCGCACGAGCGCGCCCAAGGTTGGCAAACTCCTTTCGGACCCACGCCATCACGACGCTTTTTTTGTCGCTGCCGAGGCGCTCGAACCGGGGGTCGCCTTCGAGGTATGCCCCCATCTCACGGAAATCGGAGGCGTTGATACGGTAGACTTTGACGGCAACGGTCTCCTCACCGGCGAGTGCGGTGTAGACGTTCGCTTCCTTACCAGTCGAAATCGGGCCGCCGAAGGCATCGAGGTGGCCATCCTGCACAAGTTTATACAGTGCGGCGTAGGTTGCCTCGTCGAAGACCGATTCTTCGAGTTTGAACTGGTCTGCGTCTTTCAGCCGCTTGCGAAACTGGTCGAACTCGCGGTCACGTTTGCGGGCGATGCGGTCGGCTTCGGTGTCGCTATAGTCGATTTCTTCCCACTCATCGCCCGGCGTGTCAACGTCGTCCGTATCGAGTAAGCCATACTCCTGTTCCATCTACTGTCTGCTAGTTGCCCAGACACTAAAAGAATGGTCTGCCAGTCCTGTGTGCGATACCTACGTTGAGACCTAACTATACCATTTGTTGATAAGAAAATCTCCCCCGCTCCATTCACGCTCCCTTGCTGGCTTTTCACTCCCAAAAGGCTACAAATACCGAATAATACCTATACTTCCGAGCCTGAATTTGTGATAGATGGAGTTGGACCAGGGTGATGGAGCGAGCCCCGGCGATAGTCTAGCCCGCGTTGCCGAGCGGCTTCCGTATCCCTATCTGTTGCTTGCAGCGGATGGGACCATTCAGGTTATCAATGATGAGTGGCTCACCATTCTTTCAGCGGACCGGGCGACCGTCGTTGGCACGCCTTTGACGGCGTATCTCAGCGACGACTCCGCGGATGAGTTCGAACGGGTCTGCAAGTCATTTCGTGACCACCCGTTGACTCACACACAGGAACTTGTGGTTGAACTGGTGACGGCCAGCGAAGAACGCCGTTCGATGACACTTGCGATGAACGGGGACTACGACGAGGACACACTGGTATCTATCCACTGCCAGACTGCGGATACCTCGCCAGCAGATGTCCAACACACAAACCGGTTCAAGCGTGCCGTCGAAGCAGCGGGACACGCTGTCTTTATCACTGACTCGGAGGGCACTATCGAGTACGTTAACCCCGCGTTTGAAGAGATAACTGGGTACACTGCCGCCGAAGCAGTCGGACAGAATCCACGAATTCTCAAATCAGGAAAGATGTCCCCGGAGTTTTACGAACAGCTCTGGACAACCGTCCTCAACGGGCATGTGTGGCAACAGGAAATCTGCAACAGGCGAAAGGATGGTGAGCTGTTCTATGCATACCAGACTATCGCCCCTGTTGTGACGGAGGACGGTGTAGTCGAGGCGTTCGTCGCTATTCAAGCCGACATTTCCGAACAGAAACAACGCCGTGACCAGCTTCAACGCAGCCAAGAGCGGATTCGTGCGCTCTTTGACAAGTCACCGGATTCGGTGACGGTCCACGATGAAGAGGGGAATATTCTCGACGTCAACGACCAGACCATTGCGGACCTCGGATATAGTCGAGCGGAGTTGTGCTCGATGCATATTGCCGATATTGAGGTCGGGGTCCCCAAATCTACCCTCCAAGAGATGTGGATGCAGATGGAGCCGGGCGACCGCGAAACAGTCGAGGGCCGCCACCAACGAGCCGATGGCTCGACGTTTCCGGTCGAAGTCTGGCTCAACCGGATGGAATTTGACGGCAAAGAGCAATTTATCGCGCTCAGCCGAGATATCACCGAACGAAAACAGCGCGAACGGGAACTCGAACGCCGAGAGTATCTGTTTGAACGGATTCAGGATATCGCCAATATCGGTGTGTGGGAGTATGACCCCTACACTGACGACCTCATTTGGTCGGATGGTGTCAGACAGATCCACGATGTCTCAGACGAGTTTGACCCGACGATAGAACAGGGGCTTCAGTTCTATCACGATGATGACCGCGAGGTCATACGCAATCTGTTTGACCACGCACTCGAACATGGTGAGTGGAATCAGACCGTTGATGTGCGTATCGTCAGAGAGTCCGGCGAGATTCGCTCAACCCGTGTCCGCGGAGAAGTGATTGTCGACACCCACGGGGAACCCCTGTTAATCCGTGGTATTATGCAGGATATCACTGCGCAGAAACGGTACGAACGTGAGCTTGAATCACAGCGTGACGACTTGGAGGTGCTTAACGAGATGATGCGCCACGATATCCGCAACGACCTCCAACTCGTGCAACTCCATGCTGAACTGCTTGAAGAGTACGTCGATACCGAGGCAGAACGCTATCTGGATTCACTGCTTGAAAGCGTTGCAAATGCCGTTTCGTTAACTGAGACAGCCCGTGAATTGGCGGAAGTCATGCTCGGTGCCGAAGAAACTGACCAACAGGTTTCGCTTTCACTCACGCTCGACCGGAAGGTCTCGGAGATTCGCAGTAGCTACGAGGATATAGACATCGCTGTCGTTGGCACAATTCCATCCGTGGACGTCGTTGGCACCGATATGCTCGGGTCTGTCTTCCGAAATATCCTCCAGAACGCTATCCAGCATAATACCGTCTCCAAACCACGGATTGCCATAACGTGTACGGAAACAACGGAATCAGTCACAGTCTCGATTGCCGATAACGGCCCTGGAATTCCTGACGAGCAAAAAGAAGAGATATTCGGTAAAGGTGAAAAAGGGCTCGGGAGCGAAGGAACTGGTATCGGACTGTACCTCGTTCATACGCTGGTCGAAAGCTACGGTGGCGAGGTCTGGGTCGAAGATGGTGTGGCGTTTGATGGATTCGCTGAGGCTGATTTCGATGATGCCGAGTTTGACGGGGCTGTCTTTCGGGTCGAACTCCGAAAAGCAGCCTGACCACCTGTGGCGGTCTTTTTGCCCCTCCGGACATAACTAGTGTGTCAATGACGCAGACACAGCGTGCGGCTGACGGCATCCCTGTCTCCGGTGTGATTGACGCACACGTCCATGTCATGCCTGAACGGCTCCTTGAGGCCGTCCGGAAGGCGCTCACCGACGCTGTCGGGTGGTCATTCGACCATCCCACTCGACGGGACGCAATTGAGGCTGTCCTCCGCCAACATGGCATTGAGCGCTACGTCACGCTCCCGTACGCTCACAAACCCGGTATCGCCGACGAACTGAACGATTGGGTGTGTACGCATGGTCGCACATCGGAGTCGTGCCTTCCATTTGCGACGGTTCATCCCGCAGACGACGTTGACCACGTCGTCCGGGAGGCCTTTGTAAACGGTGCCCGTGGGCTCAATTTCCAGTGCCCCGTTCAGGAAGTCTCCCCTGACGACCCGCGGCTTGACCCAGCGTATGAATGCTGTGTGGAGTTTGATCGGCCGGTCATCCATCACGCAGGCACCGCACCAATGTTCGAGGAGAGCCCGCACGTCGGCATTGAACGATTTGTAGCGTTCCGAGAACGGTTTCCGGAGATACGGGCCTGTTGTGCACATCTGGGGACGTTCGAACATGAGGCGTTCATCGAGTTGGCCCGCACAGACGAGAACGTCTTTTTGGATACCAGCTTTGCAATGGCGGCAGTGACCAATGCGGACCTTGCGTTTGACCCGGCGAGCATTGACGACAGCATGTTTGAAGCACTTGCTGGTCAGATTATCTACGGCTCTGATTATCCGAATCTCCCGCATACGTACAGACAGGAGTATGCTGGCCTCCTGAATCGAGACCTCTCGGCTGGGGCCAAACAGTCGCTGTTTCGTGGTGCCGCCGAGCGATTTCTTGGCGACGAATAATCCGGTACTGTCGTCGCAACCATTAGGATGCCAGCCATCCACTGTTCGCATATGGCTTTACGCAGTCCGCCAATTGACCATGAGACGAAAGCGACGGATTTCGGTGGGTGGGAGATGCCCGTTGAGTTCGACTCTATCCGCGCTGAACACGAAGCCGTCCGCGAGCGCGTCGGCAAGTTTGATGTCTCTCATATGGGCCAGATAACGGTTAGCGGTCCGGACGCTGAACGGCTGATGCAGCGACTGACGACCAACGACGTGACGACACTTGTCCCCGGCGATGCGCAGTATGCAGGGATTACAAACAAGGACGGAATTCTGCTTGATGACACCGTTGTCTATCACCTCCCCGAGCGTGCGGGCGAGTACCTGTTTATCCCCAACGCCGGTCACGACGAGGAAATGGTCGACCGATGGAATGCATACCGAGACGAGTGGGGACTCGATGCAACGGTAACGAACCAGACAACCGACTACGGCATGATTGCGGTGCAGGGCCCACAGGCCGCCAATCTGCTCGGCGACCAGACAGACGTGTCGCTCGGCAAACTCGGCCAGTTTGAGGTTACGCCCGGCACCGTTGCTGGTGCGGAGTGTCTCGTTGCTCGGACCGGATACACCGGCGAGAACGGATTCGAGGTACTCTGTCCATGGGATGAGACACAGGCAGTCTGGGACGTCCTCGACTGCCAGCCCTGTGGACTTGGGGCGCGCGATACACTGCGACTGGAGATGGGCTTTCTGCTCTCGGGCGAGGAGTTCCACCCCGAAGACAATCCCCGTAACCCATACGAGGCTGGTATTGGGTTTGTGGTCAAACTTGATACTGAATTCGTCGGGAGAGATGCACTGGAGCGCGTTGATGCCGAAGGACCAGATGAAAAGCTGGTCGGTATTATTCTCCGAGACCGCGGGATTCCCCGCAGTGGATACACGGTCACCGCACCAGATGGGACGGAACTTGGCACAATGACCAGCGGGACCATGAGCCCGACGCTCGGCGAACCTATCGGGCTTGCGTATCTGCCAGTCGAGTACGTCGGTGATAAACACCCGGTTCGTGTCGTTATTCGAGACGAACCGAAGAAAGCACATACGAGGACCACGCCATTTCTCTCATGAGCTTCGACGTACCACCTGACTGTCGCTATCTCGAAAGCCACGAATGGGCCCGCCAGGAGAACGGAACTGTCCGAATTGGTATTACCGACTTCGCGCAGGACGAACTCGGCGATGTTGTCTTCGTCGAGGTTCCGGGACAGGGAGAAAGTATCGAACAGCACGCCGAATTCGGTGTCATTGAATCCATCAAGGCCGTTTCTGACCTGTACGCGCCGCTGTCTGGGACGATTGTTTCGGTCAATGAAGACCTTATTGACGCTCCGGAACTGGTCAACGAAGACCCATACGGTGACGGCTGGATGCTGGAAGTCGAGCCGGCAGACGAGAGCGAGCTTGATGAGTTGCTTTCACCCGAGAAATACGAAAACCAGATTGCGTAGCGTGAGCATCCGAAAAGCGGATTGTGCACTTGAGACGTTGACCTGCGCTAGCGATAGTACACCTGCTCAATTCGCTGGCTCTGACAGGTATAACAGGTTTTTTCTACGAGGATAATATCATCAAACTCCTCGGTCGTCCGAATCCAGTTGTGTGCGCCAAGGCGACACCGGGCCTGGAGATACTGCTTGAGGAGTCGTTTAGGAACTGAACTATGGTGTGTTGGTGTTTTCATACGCTGTTGCGGTGAGTGATTGCCAGTGAGGTACATGCCACTATCCTACTCGCTGTGACTTTTGACTCCACCTTTTCACCTGCACTGTCAGTGATTACCATCTGTAGGAAAATAACCTTCACTCCACTATCTCACTGGCTGTCCAGTCTGGCTGTCACCTCGTCACTGCTCGACGACGTATCCTGTGGTTTCGACGGTTCGCTCACGTTGTAGCCGAATGGTCACGATACTGCCCTGTGGTTCGTTCTCGGTAAAGGTGAGCGTCCCACCGCATTGTCGAACCAGCCAGTAGACCAGCCAGAGACCGAGTCCGCTGCCATGGTATAACTGGTCGATCTCGGCACCGGTTTCGAGCATCTCCTGTTCGGAGCGAGGAATTCCGGGCCCCGTATCTGCGACCACGATTTCAACGTGTTCGTCAGCCTCAGCGAGTGAAACCGTGATTTCGACCGAGTCACCGCTGTGTTCAATGGCGTTTTCGATGAGTTCGACAATGGCCCCGCGAAGCCGTTCTGTTGCGATGGCGGTGCCAGAACTCGGGAGCTCCGTATTGAGTTGGACGTTGGGGTGGACTGCCTGCACATCCGCACATGCTCGCTTGATGAGGGCAACGATGTCACACTCGCGCCGCCGCGTCTCTTCTGAAAGCACCGCGGCGATATCGCGTTCTTTCCGCGCTGTCTTCAAAATGTCATCCGTTTTTTTGACTATCTGCTCTGTCTCAGCGTCATGCGTTCCCGTCTCCTTGATTTGCTCAGCGTAGCTTCTGATAACACTCAGGTCGTTTTGGAGGTTGTGTCGGAGAACGCGACTGAGGACGCGGAAATGCTGTTGGCGCTCTTCGCGACCAGTAACCTCTGTCTGGATTGCCACAAACGCGACTATCTCGTTATCCTCTGTGATTGGGGCGATAGTCTGGTCTGCATGGTAGTGCTCGCCTGACCGTCGCTTGTTGATAACACGAGCACGCCAGACATCACCAGCCAGTACCGTCCCCCACAGCTCTTCGTAGTATCGTTGGTCGTGTTCTTCAGATTTGAGGAGCCGTGGTGTCTTCCCCAATACCTCGTTTTCACCGTAGCCAGTCATCGCTTCGAACGCAGGATTGACATACTCGATTTCCCCTGTTTCATCCGTGATAAAAATGGCGTGTGGGGTGGCTTCAACTGCCTGCCGTAATTGCTTGAGACTCCGCTCGCGTTGCTTTCGTTCGGTTGTGTCACGACCCACGCACGCGACAGCTAACGATTCACGCTCGTCCGGAAGCGGTGTCACGGTAAACTCGTACGGGATATGCTCCCCGGCCTTCGTTTTCAGCCGCACTTCTTTGGTCACCGAGTCTCCCTGCTCTATTGCACTCACAATCACGTCGGTCACTGTCTCCTGTTCCTCTCCGGTGAGCAACGCCGCCACGGGTATCGTCGACAACTCTCCAGCATCGTAACCAGTCACTGCCTCAAGTCGGTCATTCCATCGCTGTATGTCGCCGTTTTCGTCGAGGATACAGAAGATATCATCAAGCGTATTTAGAATCGTTGCCGAGAGGGCTCGTTCCTGTTTGAGCGCTTCCTGTTGTAGTTTGTGTTCACTCTTGTCGTAAATGATTGAAAACAACACCTCGCCGTCAGCAAGCTTAACCGGCGATGTCTGTACTTCGACGGGTCGAATCTCGCCTGAGGCAAGCGTATGCTCAAACTGAAAGCGCGTTTGGTCTTCCTCGCGAGCGCGTGCACGCTCCTGTGCAACCTGCGCATCGCCGAGACAATTGATATCTTGGATAGTCATCGCTGTCAGCGTATCCCGGCTGTATCCGTAGAATTCGACAGCGGCCGCATTTGCATTCTCAATAATCCCGGTTTCAGGGTCGATAAGCAACATTGGGGCGCTGTGATTTTCGAACGCATACGAGAACCGACAATCCGTTTCAGCGCCATTTGTCAGCCGCCTCGGCGCAGGAGCGCTTTCGTCAAAGAGCACGAGCGCACCACAGTTTGTTTCGCCTTCGATAAGTGGTGTCACTCGAGTGGTGAACTGACGACGTGCTGTTTTTGATTCGATGAGAGCCGTTACTGTCTGTTCACTTCCGTCTAGGTCGGTGTTGCAGACACATTCGACCGCAGCAGAGAGCGCCCTATAGCCCGAAACAAACGCCGCCTGTGTCGTGGACCAGTCACTGCCGATGAGCGAGTCTTGGTCACGCCCTATAAGCTCACACCACTTACCATTCACATCGCTGATAGTTCCTTCATTGTCAATGGTGAACGAAGGATATGACAGTGAGTGAATGATTGTTTCGGGCCGAGAAGCGGTCACGACCGGAGTTATCCGTCGCATAGATAAAAACCGAACGGCGATTTTCCGAACTCAATAACGAAATCCCACTACCTATATTGTCGGACAACATACATCAATTGTGGAACTGCATATCAGATATGAGGGGGATGATGACCCCGACAAATGCACTGCCCGGAGACTTGCGAAATTTGACCATGCCGAGTTACATCGCTCGACACGAGCAACCCCCTACGGTATCGTTTTGAACCCGTTTGCAGAGCAGGCGTTGTCGCCGGCTGATCGGACTGTAACCGACCGGCTTGTCGCACTCGACTGTTCATGGGAGACCGCAAAACGCGAAGCGTTTGACCTCGCTGGCGTTCACCGAGCACTCCCATTTCTCGTCGCCAGCAACCCCGTCAATTATGGCACACCGTTTCAACTGAACACGCTCG
>PUNZ01000095.1 GCA_003551945.1 Halovenus sp.
ATCCGGATTCGAGGGAGCGGCCATACTGAAACAGCACTCACTCGCCGCGAAGCTCGTTCATGTGGTCGATCCGACGCTGTACAAGCTCCGGCTTCCCGATGTCTGAACGCATCCGGAGTCCGTCGCCGGCCGCCGAATCAAGTGCGTTCTGTGCAATCTGTTCTGCCTCGGTAATCGTCTCTCCAAGTCCGACCACAGCAAACGACCGAGATGTGGTCGTGTAGATACCATCTTCCCGCTCGTCTACGCTTGCGTAAAACAGCTGTGCGTCGCCAGCACTTTCTTCGTCGATACCGACTCGTGCCCCAGCTTCAGGCTCGGTGGGGTAGCCAGCAGGGACAGCGTATTTACAGACCGTGGCTTGCTGGGCAAAGGTGAGTTTCGGCAGAGACTCACCCTCCCGTGCAGCCATGAGGACATCAAGGAAGTCAGTTTGTAAGATTGGAAGCGTATTCATCGCTTCCGGGTCGCCGAACCGTGCGTTGTATTCGATGACTTTGAGCCCATCCGCTGTGAGCATAAACTGGCCATATAACACGCCCTTGTATCCATCGAGTGCATCGACCGTCGCCTGGAGGATATCAACGGCTTCGAGATACTCCGCTTCGGTCATAAACGGCAAGGAAAGACGGGAGTCGCTGTAAGAGCCCATTCCGCCTGTATTCGGCCCTTCATCACCCTCAAACGCACGCTTGTGGTCTTGAATTGCTGGCGTAACTCGAAGCTGTCCGTTCGCGACGAATGCCTGTACCGTAAACTCCTCGCCGACAAGCCGTTCTTCGAGGACAATCCGGTCGTACGCAGAGTCACGGATGTACTCTTTTGCCTCCGCCGCACTGACTTGATCTCCCATCACCTTCACACCCTTCCCGCCAGTCAACCCAGCGGGTTTGATAGCGAGGTCGCCATCGTAGGTATCGATAAACTCACAGGCGCTTTCAGCATCCTCGAACGTCTCGAAATCAGGACAGCCGGGAATGTCGTTTGCCTTCATGAAGCGTCTTTGAAACGCTTTATCAGTCTCAATCCGTGCCTCGTTCTCCTGCGGGCCAAACGCATAGATTCCGGCTTCGTCTAGTGCATCGGCGATACCGGCAGCCAGTGGCGCTTCCGGGCCGATAACTGCAAGCGTCGCATCAACCTCCCGAGCATAACTCCGAACCGCAGTTGGGTTCGTCGTATCAAGCGTTTTGAATCCTGTAGCGAGCCGAGCAATTCCAGGGTTTTTGTTCCCAGCACAGGCATAAAGTGTCGCATCGGACTGGGAAAGCGAGCGGGCGATGGCGTGCTCACGACCGCCGCCGCCAACCAGCAGCACTGTCTCTTCCATATCTGTAGGCCCGGTCGAATCAGGTGTAAAGCTTCCGCTCTGTCATGCTCTCCAAGAGGTTGGGAATATGGTCGAACTCCTGACTAGAGGTCACTTGCTTTGAACCGGGAGTAACCCAATGCAAGCGGTCCAGCAACCCACGCAAGCAACAGAATGACGGCAACCCATGAATCAACAACCCACGGGGCGCCCTCAACCACGTAGACGCTCGCAACATCCGGCATATCAAACAACGCAGCAGTGACCCGGGAGTACGATTCAAACGGCGAGGCTAGCTGGAGCAGTAGTGCCCAATCAGGAACGTTGGCAAGCACTGTCCCATCAAACCGCCAGAGAATGAGCACCAGCACATCGACAAGGTCACTCCAGAGCATCACCAGCAGGACGTAGGCTCCGAAGGCCCCCGCAGTCGCCCGACGGCTCGATGTGGTGCTCATCGAGAGGGCAATTGCGAGCGCCAAAAAGGCCAGACCATATAGGACGTTGAGGACAATAAAGAGCAGATACTCGAAGAGTGGGACAGTTTCGTACAGCGCTAAAATAACTGCAAGCATCCCGCCCATCGCGACGACGACTGGAACACAAAAAACGAGCGCTCGGCCGACAAATTTTCCCAGAACTAACTCTGCGCGTGAATGAGGGAGTGAAAGGGTGAGAGCGAGTGTTCCCGACTGACGTTCGAGGACCACCGATTTGTAGCCAAGGACGATTGCGACCAGTGGGACAATGAGCGCAAACCCTTCCATTGTCAGCCGAATGAATGCGGTGGCGTCACCACCATCATCGACCCAGCCGACGTACGCAAAGAGGAGCACGAGAAACGCGAAGAATCCGAGAAGGACCCAAAGACCTCGTGACCGAATTGAGTCACGAATATCCTTTTGTGCAACTGCTTGCCAGCTCATCAGAGGTCACCTCGATTGAATCGTCGGTACCCCAGTGCGAGTGGGAGAACAACCCAGAGCAAAAACAACACGATAGCAATCCACTCGCTCAGATACCATGACGCCTCCGTACCGAGATACTGTTCCGTGGATTGCTCTTCAAAAAAGACGGCGATGATGCGCTCATAGAGTAACACTGGCTGTATCTCATAAATAAAAATCGCCCAGGTAGGCAACTCCCCGTCTGCAAGCCCAATACGCTCAAGGGCAAAGAGCATCGCAGGTGCAACTGCATCCCAGATAACGACAAATATGAAAAAGACACCGAACGCAGACAGCGTCGCAATCTGTTTTGAGGCAGTCATTGTCGAGAGGGTCAATCCGATACCAAAGAATATTCCTCCAAACAGCAGGGTCAATCCGATATAGACCACATAATCAACTGCTGGGCCGATACCAAACGAGCCGAATGGATAGATAACGAGTGCAGCAGCCCCGACAAGCCCGACGATTACTGCCGCGGCAAGAAAGAGACCACGTCCGACTATTTTCCCGATAACAACATCTTTGCGCGTATGAGGAAGCGACAACAGGAGATTGAGTCGGCCAGAAGATCGTTCGCCAACGATTGCATTATAGCCGAGAAGCAGTCCAACGAGCGGTAAGAGGAGCCCGATTGCAGTGGACATAAAGCCAGCAAAGCGATTGGTGGTAACCTCGCCGGTCGTCGTCACTGGAAAGATATACGCCCCAATGAGACAGGCGATAACAAAGAGGTAGGTGAGATAGCGGATGACTCGGGAGTCGACCGCCTCAAGATAATCCTTTCTCGCAACGGGCTGCCAGTTCATCCATATACACCTCGATTACGTATAAGAGAGCAGCAAGGAGGTGACTGGCAAATCATTCACGCCCTCCCTCAGTATACTCAGCAAACATATCTTCAAGGGATGCTTCATCCGTACTGAAATTCTGGACGTCGACACCTGCATCGTGCAGTGCAACGAGCACATCCATCTTGGCATCATCGACACAGGTCACTTCAATCTG
>PUNZ01000174.1 GCA_003551945.1 Halovenus sp.
AAAGCACACACGGTATTTGATCGAAACGGCGAAAACTGCGTCGTTCTCGAACGGTGATGGGGTGGGGACGGCAGCGCCGGACTCTTTTAACTGCGTTCGAAAACCGAATGGGTTGGGGCAGGCCCGATTCGAGGTTTGACCGGATCCTTCGACGCCGAATTCGGGTGACTCTGGCGCTCTATTGGGGTTTCGTGAGAACCAATGAAACCCAATCAAGACCATCTCGAAGCAATCGACCCGCGAACCGCGCGCGAGCTATTCATCGACCACAAGCAGGGTGGAGTCGCTGACGCGACACTCCAGAATTACCGGTACCACCTGAATCCGTTCGTCGAATGGTGTGACCAAGAGAACATCGACAACCTGAACGACCTGACCGGACGCGACATGCAGCAGTACCGACTGTGGCGAAAAAAGACATCGGACCTTCGGCTGATGTCGGTGAAGAACCATATGAGCACAATGCGAGTGTTTTTGAAGTGGTGTGCGTCCGTTGAAGCCGTCCCATCCGACCTCTACGACAAAATCCTGATTCCGCGGGTGCCGATGGGAGAACGCCAGCGTGACGAGATACTGGAAGCCGAAGACGCCGAAACGATTCTGGAGTACCTCCACCGATACCATTACGCGTCAATCGAGCATGTGTTGTTGGCTCTACTCTGGGAGACCGGAATGCGTATGGGCGGTGCTCGGAGTTTAGACATCGATGACGTGCTGCTCGACCGGCAGACGCTCCAGCTCGTTCATCGACCGGAAACGGAGACGCCGCTGAAAAACGGTAGTCGGGGTGAGCGACTTGTCGCAATCTCTGCAGAGTTAGTGACGATCCTCGACGACCACATTCGCGACCGACGAATCCGGGTCACCGACGAGTACGACCGCAACCCACTCTTGACAACCGATCGGGGCCGAATGCCGAAAGCAACATTTCGAAAACGAATCTACAAAATAACCTCTCCGTGTTTCCGCAATGAACCGTGTCCAAACTGTACCAACACAGCACAGGGAAAGTGTGGCCAAGCGGTCAGCCCGCATTCGATTCGCCGAGGAAGTATTACGAACTTCCTCACGAACGACGTACCTGTCGAGGTCGTCAGCGATCGGATGAACGTTGGCAAAAAAGTGCTTGACCAGCATTACGACAAGCGCTCCGAGGAGGTTAAAGTCGAACAACGACGGGGGTTTCTTGAGAGAATGTAACTAGACCGCTCTGTTGAAATCCGTCAAAGGAAATGCTGGCCTGCACTATTTAATCTGCTACCTAACATTTTGCTATCCAATTTATTCGAAATAATCCTATTGTCCTCAAGTTATTTCTATACTGGGAATGTACTAGCGCTATGAGCACCGAACGGAACCAGCGCTGGGCTGATGATCTCTCGGCAGCCGAGCGCGTCGAGGCAGTCGCACTCACTGTCGGAGAGCCCAAAACGGCCAACTGGATTGCCACAGAGGCGGCGGTCGCCCACGAGACAGCAGCAAAGTATCTCACACGGTTCACAGACGATGGAAAACTGCGCGCAGAGACACAGGGAAAACAAACCACCTATCGACCAGATCCTGTCGGACAGTATCTCATCGAGATGCGAGAGCTCTACGAGAATTACTCACCGGACGAACTTGCAACCAGTCTCGAAGAAATGAACGAGCAGATTCGCACATGGAAGCGAACGTACGAGGTGGAGACACCCAATGAATTACGTGCGAGTCTAGGTCGCTCCGAGGAAGCGACCGACGAGCGTGAACGGCTGAACGCGGCTCATGAGTGGGACCATCTTGCGACGCGTCGCCGACTCGTCGAAGACGCACTCCGATTGTACGATCGGTTCCCAACCGAGCCACATACAGCCTCTGCATGACCCCGGGTGCAGAGAATCCGGCGCTCTATCGGACACTCAAGGATGTGCTCGAACGGCAAGGAGAGGTACGGTCAGTTTGGTATGAGCCTGATGCCATCCAGAAGCGGTTTCTCGCGGCTGCAGTTGACCCTCAGCGTATTGTGCCACCGAGTGGGCCTGACGCACCACGAGTGGAAGTCCACTGGAAACTCGTCGTACCACACGATGTATTCAGAATCGACTATGCGGATCCAAATCTGCCGTTTCATTGTGGCTGGCACCGAGATGACGACCACAACGACATCGGTGAGACACACTTCCAGTACACAACGCCGGCAATGGAGACGCCACAGTACGAACAGGTTACATTCGAGGCCGAAGCCCCTGCAAAGCTTCTCTGGGAGTGCTGTGAGGAGCTGTTTGCAAATGTGATTCCCGTCTATACTGCAGAGTTATAAAAAGACAAGTGTATTTTTATTTCAGAGAATCCCACGTGGTTCCCCTTTTTGATTTCTACGAGTAATGTTCGAAACACATCATCATTGATGCTGCTCTCTTTGAATCAATGTGCCCTGTATTCATCGAGGCATTGCGCTAATACATCTCGTCGTTGTTTTCGTTTCCGCTCCTCGCTTCTTTGATCGTAGTGTTGCTCAAGCACTGGTACGGACACGTCCACGCGATCGCTCAGGAGTTCTTTCGTCAGACCCTGATCCAGCTGGTGCATAATCGACCAGCGTCGTAGCGGGTGTGAGGTGAACCCGGCTGGACACTTCGATGCGTGTGCGCTCTTTGCGGCTTCGCAGTCGGCTACAGTGCGACTCTCTGGGCACTCTTCTGAGTACTTACAAGGGCGTGTCATCCGATAGAATCCTTTTCGAATGGTCGTTTTCGAGACCCTCCCGGCGGAGGTGGTGAACAACGGTTCCCGATTGTACTCATCTGTTACATTGTGTCGATTTCCTTCAATATAGTCCACGAGCAGTTCGGAGAGACCAGGAGAAAGGTTAATAATCCGTTCACCGTCTCGGCCATTCTTGAGTGGTGTTCCTTCTTGATCAGGCCCCTCTGGTCGGTGATGCAACTCAATAATCAAGTCATCCGGGTGAAAGTCTGCGATATCGATTGACCGTACCGCACCCATCCGTAGCCCAACCTCCGCGATGAGTTCGAAGATTGTCTGATGCCTCGACGCATACTCGAACTTTCGGTAGTGCGTTCGGATTTGATGAACCGATTCGTTACTCGGTGTCACATCACTAACCTGCTCTTGGTCGGGGACGTTCGGCATTGGCACTCTATCGGCCAAGTCTGGCTGGACTGCGTTGATGTTCTCACAAAACACGAGGAACCGTTTGAGAACGGCGAGGTTACCGTTGAGGCTGATATTGGCGAGGTCGCCGTCGCGCTTTCGCCA
>PUNZ01000193.1 GCA_003551945.1 Halovenus sp.
GGGAGTCGTCGCCTGGCTTGGCTCGGCCAACCGCGACGAACGCGTGTTCGACCGAGCCGACGACTTTGTCGCTGATCGCCAGCCAAACCAGCATCTCTCCTTTGGCTACGGCACCCACTACTGTCTGGGCGCGCCGCTGGCGCGACTCGAAGCCAAAATCGCTCTGGAGTCGCTGCTCGAACGGTTCGAGACGATCCAGCCGGTCGAAACAGAACTGCAACCGATTCGGAGTTCGTTCATTTACGGCGTCGAGGAGTATCCGCTGTCGACACACTAGCCGGCAAAGCCGTCTGTCGCTCAGTCGGTGAACTGCTCCGGGGTCAAGCCCCGGAGCTTCTTCCCGTGGATTGGTCGGACACTCCCGACACACCATCGGTCTGATGGCCTCTATCGGTGTGGTGGGTCACGGTCGGGCCGTCCACAGGCCCCGATGCCTGCCGTCGCAACTCCCATTTCCGCACCTGCGGGAGTGTGTTGAGAGCAGGCACATTTCTGTCCTCTTGTGTTCTCAGCCACTTCTGTGCGACACTGATTGCAGCACCACGGTCAGCATGATCTTGATGCTCGCACTCACAGCATTTAAACCGCTTCTTGTGACGGTTCGCCCGTTCTGTGTGTCCACAGACCGGACACTGTTGGCTGGTATACTCCGGGTCAACATCGTTTGAGGGAATCCCGCACCATGCAGCCTTGTACGTGATAAAGTCACGGAGTTTGGCAAACGGAAGTGAATGGAGTCGCCGGTTCATACGAGTCCCGTACTCAATGTCGTCTCTCATGTCTTTGAGGTCTTCAAAGACAATTACAGGACTGTCGAACCGTTGAATCCACTCGACAACGCGCCGTGACACAGTGTGTAGCTGGTCGTGAACGAACCGTTGTTCCTTGTCGCGGAACACGTCGTTAAACGCGGTCTGTCCAGCTTCTTGCATCCGTTTCCGCATCGTGAAGTAACGGTGTCGTTCTTCCTTGATTTCTGGGTAGTCAATGACGACGGAATCTTCGATACCGTGTTCAGTCAGTGCCGCTAGCGCAACACAGTCTTCGTTAATATCGACGCCCATAACTGTTTCTGCCGCTGTCTTCGTACTAACTTCGGCTGTCTCGTTTGTCACGGAAACGTGCAATTCTTCGCGTCCGTTTCGGACGAGTGCTTCGGCAGTGCCAACGTGCCAGTCATCATCTTCCATCGCCTGTGTGAGCAGGTCGAACTGATCTTGCGTGCCGCGAATCTCACCTTTGACGTGGTTGTACGGCTTTGCGCTGATGCGGAACCGTACCGTTTCGTCTTCAAGAAAGAGGTTGTAACCTTCGCCGTAGTTCATCCGTAACGGGAACGTCTTGTGTTTGTACCACGGTCGTCCCCAGTTGTCTTTGTCGTAGTAGTTGGTGAGTGCGTCAAAGGTTTTGTCGATGATTCGTTGTGCGGTGTTTTTCACGAGATCGGCGTTCTGCTCAACAACATCTTCGATCTTGTTCCAGTCCCACCCCTCATAGTTGAGACGTAGCACCTCGTTAAACACCCGACGACATTCTAAGCGAGCGTCGTGAAGCAGGCTCTCGTTGCCACTCTGCACGTCCAGCGGAAACACGAGTGTCTTTGTGAGAGCCTGTGTCTGCGTCATTCTTGGTCGTTCACCCAGTCTTGAACGAGTCCACGTACTACTTCGGACTTGGTTTTCTCAGCGTCTATACATTCCTTCGAGAACTCCTTGTATAACTCGTCCTCCAAGTCCACGGTGAGTCGTTTAGTCATCTCACACATGCTGCTTATTTGCTGAAATACTTAAAACTTGCCCGCGTATTGTCTGTATGGGTGAGAAACGGTCAAACCACACGGTATACAACGTTAAATATCACTTTGTGTGGTGTCCGGAATACCGACATCAAATACTGGGTGTGATAGAAGACTCACTGGAATCGAGTTTTCGAGAGGTGTGTGACGTGTACAATTACGAGATATTGTCATTGCACATCTCTTCCGACCACGTACACCTGTTTCTGTCTGCACATCCGAAATACTCACCAAGCGAGATTGTACGGACAGTCAAAAGCATTACAGCACGAGAGATGTGGCAACAGCACGAAACTCTATTACAAGAATACCTGTGGGGTGGTGGGTTCTGGGAAGAATCATACTACGTCGGGACGGCTGGTGACGTTTCGACCGATACGACTGAACAGTACATCGAGCGAACAGAACACGTTTAGTTGAGCTTACGGCCTTCACCCTCGGGTCAAGCCCCGAGGCACTCGGCCTGTTCCGCCTGTAGAGACTGACTACTGGCTCTCAGCAACAGACTAACATAAAAGTAGAGACCGCTCAGTTGTCGTCGACCAGTCCAGGGTTGGTCACTGCACCCTTCGCTGCCGAGCCGAAGTCCCGGGCGTATTTGGCGAGCACACCGTTGGTGTACGGTGGGTCGCGTGGCTCCCAATCGTCTTTGCGCGCGGTGAGTTCGTCGTCCGAGAGGTCAACCGAGAGTTCGCGTTCCGGGATGTCGACTGTCACCGTATCACCGTCTTCGAGCAGGGCGATTGGCCCGCCGTCGGCCGCCTCTGGAGCAACGTGGCCGATCATCGGCCCACGCGTCGCACCGGAGAATCGGCCGTCAGTCAGCAGTGCCACATCGTCTTCGTGGCCCGCACCGACGACCGCCGCAGTGACACCGAGCATTTCGCGCATGCCTGGACCGCCGCTTGGTCCCTCGTTGCGGATGACGAGCACGTCGCCGCTCTCGATGTGGCCCTCCTGGACGTACTCCATGGCGTCTTCCTCGTTTTCGAACACACGGGCGGGGCCTTCGTGGTGGAACTTGTCATCACCCGTCACTTTGAGGACGCCGCCGTCGGGCGCGAGGTTGCCGGTGAGGATCTTGATCGCCCCCTCCTCCGAGTAGGGTTCGTCGACGGTGTACAGATAATCGGCCTCGATCGTGTCGTCGTCAGGGAGCAGCCCCTCGTCTTCGAGATGGGCGATCTCCTCGGCGATGGTGCGTCCGGTGACGGTCATCGCGTCGCCGTGGAGCAAGTCGGCGTTCAGGAGGCGGCGCAGGACGACCGGCACACCGCCGAGTTCGAACAGATCGTTCATCACACGGGTGCCGCCGGGCTGGAGGTTGATGATTTTGGGCGTGCGCCGAGAGATCTCGTCGAACTCCGTGATCTCAAGGTCGACGCCCGTTTCGGCGGCGAGTGCAAGCAGATGGAGCACCGCGTTGGTCGAGCCGCCAGTGGCGACCTGCAGGGCGATA
>PUNZ01000233.1 GCA_003551945.1 Halovenus sp.
GATTCAATCGCTGACTGCGGGAGCTCCCGTTCGGGTTCGAAGTACGTCACTTCGTGCCCACGAGCGCTGAGGTGCTGCCCGACTGTCTCAAAGACGTGATGGGTTGGCCGGCAGATAATTCCGATTCGCGAACCCCCGTTGCGGTCCATACCTTGGTTGTGAGCGCGTGATATATATCACCCCCACGTTCCTTTATGGGCTGGTCCGTCGCAGCCGAAACAAGCGCTTTTTAGCCTCGGCAACGCGGTAGTGCGTATATGGTAGGTGGAATCGTCGGCGAGTTCTTCGACCTAAAAGATGAGAGTGGCGCCGACTTGCTGGCGATGCAGTGTGGCGATTTTTATGAATTCTTTGGCGACGACGCCGAGCAGGTGGCTGCGGAGTTGGATTTACAGGTCTCACAAAAGTCATCACACGGCTCGTCGTATCCGATGGCTGGCGTCCCGGTCGATGACCTGACGCCGTATCTCACCGCGCTGGTCGAACGTGGCTATCGCGTCGCCGTCGCAGACCAGTACGAAACGGACGACGGCCACGCCCGCGAACTCACGCGGATTGTGACGCCGGGAACGCTCCTTGAAACGAACGATGCCGATGCGCAGTATCTTGCAGCGATTGTTGCTGACGAGGAGGGCTATGGCCTTGCCTTTGCCGACGTAACGACCGGCCAGTTTCGGGTCTCGGCGGTGAGCGGCGAGGATAGCGATGCCCAACTGCTGACTGAACTGTATCGGTTTGGGCCTGTCGAGGTTCTCCCAGGGCCGCAACTGCGAACCGATGACGCGCTTCTTGAACGGCTTCGTGACCGCACTGACGCAACCTTCACGCTCCATTCGAGCGAATCATTTGCGCCGGGCCGGGCAAAACACCGGGTCAGAGAGCAATTCGGAACCGAGGCAAGCGAGAGCGTCGGCCTCAACCGGGATGCAACCGTACAGGCTGCAGGGGGGATTCTCTCATATATCGAAGAAACAGGGGTCGGCGTGCTGGCGTCGATAACACGCTTACAGCGCCACGGCGCGGGCGACCACGTCGAACTCGATGCGACGACACAGCGCAACCTCGAACTGACCGAAACGATGAGCGGCGGCGGGTCGGGCAGTCTCTTCGATACGATTGACCACACCGTCACGAGCGCCGGTGGACGGCTGCTTGCTGAATGGCTGCAGCGACCCCGCCAATCGGTCGAGGAACTCCACCGGAGACAGGCAGCCGTTGAGGCGCTTGCCGAGGCGGCGATGGCCCGCGAACAGCTCCGGGAGACGCTCGATGGGGCCTACGATTTGGAACGGCTTGCCGCACGTGCCACGTCGGGAAGCGCCGACGCACGGGACTTGCGGGCGGCGGCCGAGACGCTCACGACCGTCGAGGACCTTGCAACCCTTCTTTCGGAGACTGACCGGCTTGCGCAATCGCCGCTGTCGACAGTGCTGGATGGTATCGACCGGACTGCTGCCCGCGACCTCGCGGCTGAACTCGACGACGCACTGGTCGAGGAGCCGCCCGGAACGGTCAGACAGGGTGAAATCATCAGCTACGGTCACGACGAGGAACTTGATGACCTTATTGACCGCCATGAGGCAGCCAACAACTGGATTGCGGAGCTACCAAAGCGCGAAAAGCAACGCCACGGCATCACTCATCTGTCGGTCGACCGCAACCGGACGGACGGCTATTATATTCAGGTCGGAAAAAGTGAGGCTGAGAAGGTGCCCGACGAGTACGAGAATATCAAGACGCTGAAAAACTCCGAGCGGTACACAATCGAGGAACTTGAGGAACGGGAGCGAGAAATTTTGCGCCTCGAAGAACAGCGCTATGACCTCGAACACCGGCTGTTTGAGCAGCTCCGAAATCGGGTTGCTGCGCACGCGGAACTGCTGCAGTCGGTTGGTCGCGCGCTAGCGGAGATTGACGTACTCGCAAGTCTGGCGACCCATGCGGTCCGAAACGACTGGACACGGCCGGAACTCTCTCAGGACAACCGCCTCGATATCACAGCGGGCCGACACCCGGTCGTCGAGCAGACAACCGAGTTCGTCCCGAACGACCTGCGGATGGACGAAAACCGGCAGTTCCTGATTGTCACCGGGCCGAATATGAGCGGGAAATCGACCTACATGCGTCAGGCCGCGCTGATTACCTTGCTCGCACAGGTCGGCAGTTTCGTTCCCGCCGATGCGGCCGACGTTGGACTGGTTGGTGGCATCTATACCCGAGTGGGTGCGCTCGATGAACTCGCACAGGGCCGGTCTACGTTCATGGTTGAGATGCAGGAGCTTTCGAATATTCTTCACTCCGCAAGCGAGGATTCACTCGTTATTCTTGATGAAGTCGGGCGGGGAACCGCAACCTACGACGGTATCTCGATTGCATGGGCGGCAACCGAGTATCTGCATAACACGATACGGGCGAAAACACTCTTTGCGACACATTATCACGAACTGACGACGCTGGCCGACCACTTAGAGCGCGTTGAAAACGTCCACGTTGCGGTCGCTGGTGACCCCGATGAGAGCGAGACCGGGGATGACGTAACCTTCCTTCGTACTGTTCGTGATGGGCCAACTGACAGAAGCTACGGTGTCCATGTTGCCGACCTTGCGGGCGTTCCGGAGCCAGTTGTCGAACGCTCGGGGGACGTACTCGAACGACTCCGCGAGGAGAAGGCAATCGAGGCAAAAGGCGGTGGTGGTGAGCCGGTCCAGGCGGTCTTTGATCTTGGAAGCGGCGAGTTCAAAACAGCTCACTCGACAGAGGACTCGCCGGACGAGGCCCAGCAAGCGGCGGATTCGGCCGTCGCAAACGGGGGAAATGCGCGTCTTGACGACTCGCCTGCGGCTGAGGAACTGTCACCGACGGTCGCCGACGTTCTTGATGAACTTCGGTCGCTCGACGTGAACCAGACGCCGCCGATTGAGCTGTTGAGTCAAGTGCAGGAGTGGCAAAAGCGAATTGACATCGAAGAATAACGTTGCATAAGTGATTGCCGCAGACAGCCGTAGACCGCTTTTGACGTTGGTTTCAGGCATTCTGGACCAGTATCTACCACTCAGTTCCATTTCTGCCGTAACCATAATGATTAATACTGACTGATGATACAGTACACTTGCATGTACGAAATCGTGTGTACCGACTGCGGTAAAATTGGCTTTCACCCATCCCGCGTTGCAGCAGAATCGCGTGCGGAAACTCACATCGACGATACGGGTCACGAAGCGGACGTCGTAA
>PUNZ01000067.1 GCA_003551945.1 Halovenus sp.
CCTGACTGAATGTTTAGTCAGGAACGACCACTGATATAGCATGTCTTCACAACTCCTTGGCCCCAGCCAGTTTACTGACGCCATTGGCGACGCTCTCCGAGAGGATGTGGCAACCGCCGACCGGTTGATAACGCTCGTGAACGATGAGGTTCCGACGCAGTTCCCGGGTCGGCTACTGCTGTCGGTTACTGAATATGCTCCCCAAGATGTTGAGTACTGGCGAGGACTTGACGCCGCTATCGCTATTGAATATGCGGTCTTACACCAGTACATCCATGCAATTCCACGCGCGGAGCGTCCACTGCTTGACCCAGCGAGACACTCGGTGTATGCAACTGATACCGTCGCTGCGATACTTGACGGTGATTTCCTCCAATCCTGTGCCTTTTCACGCTTGACTGCTGCTACTGAGGACCCAGATCTTGCCGAATCGGCGTTCGGTTGGATCTCGCGTGCGTCGACCGAGTGCTACGAACGAACTATTGAGGCGACATGCTCCTCGAAACCGCCATCGTCGGCTGGCTTTGCCCCGCTCTCTGGTGTTGCTGCTCGCGTGGGAACGCGACTCGGTGGCGGGAGCCAAAAACAGGCGAAAAACGCCGAACGTGCTGCCCGGTCGATAGCTGCTGCTGTTCCCGTTGCTCTTCCCACTGGCACCACGAACTCGGTGGGGATTTCTGAACGCACAGAGGCAATTCAGACGCTGGCTGAGTCGATCACTGGTGGTTCCAGTGGTGATACACAAGCGCGCAGCAGGACCAAAGACGCACGCCGAGCGATTACGCAGTTGGTTCGCGAATACCGACAGTAGTTCTCTTTTTCGTCACTCAATGAGTCGCTCAATTTCGGTGACAAGGAGGTCACTCGCACCAACTGCTTTGAGTGCGTTAATGGTCTCAAACACTTTCGACTCATCGACAACGGCGTGAACCGCAACTTGGTCAGTACCGGCGATATCCATCACTGTCGGTCCGCCCATTCCCGGCAGTACCTCTTTGACAGCGGCGAGTTGTGCTTCAGGAGCGTTCAACATAATATACCGCTTTCCGTCGGCTGCAATGACCGACTCAAGCGCGGTCGCTACTTGTTCGACTTTTGGGTCACCGACGACTTCCTCGCTTGCAAACAACCGGACGGAAGAGGACAGGACGGTGTCAACCACAGCAAGTCGGTTCATCCGAAGCGTCGTTCCCGTTGAGGTGATGTCAACGATTCCGTCGGCAATGTCGACGTGTGGGGTCAGCTCTGTCGCTCCCGATACCTCGACGACATCTACCTCGATTTCTCGGTCGGCAAAAAAGTCTCGTGTAATATTTGGGAATTCCGTGGCGATAGTCCCACCGGCAAACTCCGAGACGTCAGTAATGCCGCTTTCTTCGGGTGCAGCAAGGACGATATCACAGGCTCCGTACCCCAGGTCAAGAAGTTCCACGAGCGTAACTGTCGATTCCTGTACCTGGTCATAGCCCGTAATTCCGAGGTCCGCTGCACCATCTGCAATATATTCGGGAATATCGTTCGACCGGGCGAACAACACGGTCACGTCGGGGTCAACTGTATCCGCGTACAGTTTGCGGTCAGCTCCGTCGACGAGGTGGAGTCCAGCCCGTTCGAGCAACTCGATGGTCGGGTCGTGTAACCGACCTTTATTCGGCACGGCGATGCGCATACGTTGGATTCACGACGCGAGGACAATTGCGTTTCGGCCGCGGATGACCACCCATCTGCAATCGATACCTTAACGCATACTTTTACAATTCGCTCTCTGGTAGGTTCATCTATGCAGTTTACCGTTATTCAGGGAGATATTGCACAGCAGTCCGCGGATGTGTTGGTCAATGCTGCCGGAACGACCCTCAGAATGGGGTCAGGCGTTGCAGGTGCACTCCGTCGCGGTGGCGGTGACCAACTCAATCAGGACGCCATGGCAAAGGGGCCAATCGACCTCGGAGAAGTCGCCGTAACTGATGCGTATGAGCTTGATGCAGACTGGGTCATTCACGCTGCTGCGATGCCACACGATGGAAAGGCCACCGCAGAGAGCATTGCTGCGGCGACGCGTCACACGCTCGAAAAAGCGGACGAACTTGGGGCGGAGTCGCTCGTCATCCCGGCGCTTGGTTGTGGTGTCGCTGGATTCGACCTTGAAGAAGGTGGGCAAATTCTCTGTGAGGTGTTGGACAACTATGAGCCCCAACATCTCACCGATGTTCGGCTCATCGGCTACAGTGACGAGGAGTACGAGACGCTCAGCGCGGTTGCACAAAGCGTTCAATCACGTGTCGAACGCTGACTAGGCCCTCATTCGTGCCCGCTCACGCGGACCGGTTCGTAGGGCTCTTCAAGCCACTCTTGGTCGCTTTCAGAGAGTGAAATATCAAGTGCTTCGACGGCTTCTTCTAGATGCTCGATGCTGGTCGTCCCAATAATCGGTGCGTCAACCCAGTCCTTGTGAAGTACCCACGCAAGGGCAATTTGTGCCATCGACACGTCCTTTTGAGCGGCAAGTTCCGCAACACGCTCGTTGACTTCCCGGCCGTTGCCATCGAAATAAGGGTGGTCACGCGCCCGCTGGTCGGATTTTCCACGAGCAGTCTCTTCAAATTCGTCGTGTGGTCGAGTGAGATAACCCCGAGCAAGCGGACTCCACGGGATGACTGCGATATCCTGCTTTTCACAGTAGGGGAGCATCTCTCGTTCTTCCTCCCGGTAGAGCAGGTTATAATGATTTTGCATAGTTACGTACTGGTCGAGGCCCAACTGGTCACTCGTGTTGAGGGCCTCGGCAAACTGATGTGTCCACATTGAACTCGCTCCGAAATGCCGAATCTGGCCACGGCGGACGGCATCATCGAGGGTTTTCAGCGTCGTTTCGATGGGAGTGTCGTAATCCCAGCGGTGGGTCTGATAGAGGTCTATCGTTTCCATGCCAAGGCGGTCGAGGCTAGCGCTGAGTTCCTGCTCGATGGCCTTGCGTGACAGGCCAGCAGAGTGTGGATTATCTTCGTCCATCTGGAAATAGCATTTGGTGGCAACGACGGACTCCTCACGACGGCCCTCCAGTGCTTTTCCGAGGATGCGTTCTGACTCCCCGAGCGAGTACATATTTGCGGTGTCAAAAAAGTTGATTCCAAGGTCGATTGCCCGCTCGATAAAGGGAAGGCTCTCCTCTTCTTCGAGTACCCAATCGCGCCAGTCGGAACTGCCGAAACTCATACAGCCGAGACA